>NZ_JAEKEC010000001.1:3932500-4232500 GCF_016651305.1 Pseudomonas sp. TH06
CTAAAGGTGAATTTGGATCAACCTGGCAGTCAGAGAATCGCCAGCGGGTATTCGACAATCACCCGCACTTCATCCAGGTCGGATTCGAACGCGGTGGCGCGAGTGGTGGCTTGGCGCAAGCGCAGTGACAGGTCTTTCATCGAACCACTCTGCACCACGTATTTGACTTCGATATTGCGTTCCCAACGCTTCTGATCGGTCAGCGGATTCCCTTCGGCATCGCGGCGCATGTACACGGCGTTGGCGTTGGAGTAATCGGCGTCGGTGCCGCGCGCGTAGCGGGTCATGAACGACAGACCGGGCACGCCGTAAGTCGTCATGTCGAGGTCATACCGCACCATCCACGAACGTTCTTTCGGCGAGTTGAAGTCGCTGTACTGGATGGAGTTGTCGAGGAAGATCGAGTCGGACTGACGCAGGTAATCGAAGTCGTCATTGCCGTTGTTGCGCTGATGGGAGAGGGCGACGGAGTGGGCGCCGAACCTCACGCCGGCGCGGCCGCTCCAGATGTTGTTGTCGAACTCGCCGAGCAGTTGTTTGCCCTCATCGACAGCCTTGTAATAGTTCAGGCCACCGAACAGCGACAGGTCGTCCGACAGTGGATAGGTCCACGCGGTGCCGGCGTAATACTGATTCCAGGCATCCTTGAGACGGCTGGAATAGAGGCTGAAACTGAGGTGCTTGTTCAGTACATAGTCGCCGCCGCCGTAAGCGATCCACGGCGAATTGACCGGGCCGGCATAGAAGGTTGCGAAGTTCTCGCGCATGTCGCTCGACACTGGCTGGCTCATCGCGTGCAATCGACCGCCCTGAACCGACAGGCCTTCGAGGCTGGTGTTGGTCGCGGTAACACCGCGGAAACTCTCCGGCAGCAATCGCGAATCACCCGCTGCGACCACCGGATTGGCCGGGAACACATCACCAACCTTGATCACCGTATCGAACGCCCGCACCTTGGCCGCGCCACCGACTTTGGTGTATTCGTCTCGCGCCTCGCCGTCACTGTTCACCGGCAACACATCGAACGAACTGCGCCCGCCATTGCGCCCATCACCGGTATCAAGCTTCAAACCGATCATGGCAAACGCATCAACACCGACCCCGACGGTGCCTTGGGTGAATCCGGATTCGAACTTGCTGATCACCGCATGTGCCCAGGCTTCGGAATAACCGCTGCCGGTGGGGCTGGACTGGCCGTTGCGGTGATCGCGATTGAAGTAGAAATTGCGGTTGAGCACCGTCAGGCTGCTGCCTTCGACAAAGCCCTCAGGCTTGTCTTCTGCAAACACCATGGACGGCCCGGAGCCGACCACCACTGCTAAAGCGGCCATCGACATTTTTGTATTGTTAACCATCAAACACTCCTTGGGTTCGGCAGAACGGGAACGTGCTTCGGCGTGGTTTTATTGTTCGGCGGAGAAGGCCCGCCGGCATTGGTCGCCGGGTCACATCGTTGCAAGCTGCGGATAACGCCAAGGTGATGGGGGAATTACAATTTCGTCATGTGGTAGATGGATTGAGTGAGCGCCACACAAAACTGTGGGAGCGAGCCTGCTCGCGAAAGCGGAGTTTCAGGCATTCAAGATGGTGGATGTGCTGCCGCCTTCTTCGGAACGCTGCCCGGAGCAGGCTCGCTCCCACAGTGGTCCGGATGATTCTGATAGATCAAATGTGAGCGGATGTGCCTTTTTACCTTTCGAAGGTATCCAGCAAGCTGTGTGATAGAGAGGAATCAATTTCGTCGGGACGCGTAAATTTGCCCTTCATGGTGCCGATCCGTTTTACACGGGTCTTCTCCAAGGTGATTTTTCCTTGGCGCTCTTCGTTTAACGCATCAAGGCCATCCATCAATTCTGAATAAACATCCCGCTTCATGGTTCGTGGATCTCCACTTGATAGGTGATCCTCAAATTTAACCGCAATCACCTTCTGCCGAATGTCAGCCATTGCTCGATACTTTGCAGGAAAATTCTTAAAAAGGTGAGAGTGTGAAGACCAAGAAAGCGTAGCGAGCGATCATCTGGACGCGCTGGCGCAGTCTGCTGATATTGAACCCTACAAACGCGAAGGCGGCACCTGAGGGTGCCGCCTTTTTATAAAGTTCTGCGAGGGCAAGAGTACTTTAGTTGCGTTGTCATCTGTTATCTAAAGCTATCTCTTTTCTATTGATAACTTTTTCGTTAACGATACGGCGTACAACCGGTGCAGAAGGTTTTTCTGGTGGTGTAGGTCTTGTCGAATTTTGTGGCTTAGGCCGATCATTAGTAGCTTTCATTTCTGGTCCCTATTGGCGCCGCCGTTAACATCGTCGTACGTTCTTCTAGAAGATGGAGCAGTCGGTTTCACAGGAGCTTGGGGCAAAGGTTTTTTTTCACTTGATGTTGGCTTACTGGATTCGCTCAATTCTTCTGCCCCTTTATCAAGAAGTATATTTTCAAGGATTATAGTCCTTTTTTTCAAATCTGCTACGTCTTCGGCTTTTGAATCATTCAGCAACTGCTTTCTCAAGTCGAATATCTGATCGCCCACGTACGTATCTTTTATTGCAAAATTCTTCCTGGGCGAGGAGGTATCCATGTCAAAAAGGACAAACAGCAAGCTACCGATAGCGAGAGGAATGCAGGCCATCAGAAAAGTTGAAATGGATTTGAAAACCCACCGTGATCGCTCTTCATTGACTAAAGCATTGTGTGTGGAGCAACTGATGTAGGTGTTTGAAATGAAGCTTGCAGTTTCTTTGTCAGGATCGATCAAAGGTATTTGTTCGTGCTGCGATACCTGTGAGTTATATTTGCCAAGTTCAATGTTGTATTCTGTTTGGCTGTCGTAATATTCTTTTATTTTTTCTGCGTATGGCATTCTGTTGAATTCAGATCCGCTAAAGGCTCTGAAGTTGAAGTATGTTGAGATGGTTGAAATTGTCAGGGTTAAACTTACGAGAAAGGAAATGATATATGCAATTTCGGGGTTGAAGGTGAAATCCAAAAAACGAGCTAGGTAGATGGTTGCGGAAGCTAGCGCAAATATCGCAGTGAAAATTATTTGAGTTTTTATCGAGATGCTGTTTTTTATCTCTTCTTCGTATGCATACATTTTTTCATATGTGGTGTGGATGTTGTCAGTGTTCAATATGGTTTCCTTGTGCCCTGTTGGTCGGCAAGTACTTTCAATGTGCCTTCGAGTTTTCGCTTTGCCCCACACATACACAATAGCTCCAACAGCCGGATGCGGACTGTAGGACGAAACCGATAATTGAGCGGGAGCTTTCTGGGCGTTCAGCAGGAAGGGCAGGGCATCAGTAAAAGATCCCGCAAAAACAAAAACGGCACCCAAAGGTGCCGTTTCTGTTTGTAGCCCGTCGAGCAATCAGCCCGCCAGACCCGCCTGCTGAACCAGTGTCAGCAATGGCTGCGGGTACACACCCAGGAAGAACGCGACCAGGGCGATTGCCAGCAGCATCACGCCGCCTGCCTTCTGTTCCCAGTGCAGCTGGGCGTCGTGGCGACGCAGGTTTGGCTCGATCAGGTACAGGGTGACCATCACGCGCAGGTAGTAGAAGACGCCGATGGCGCTGCCCAGAACCAGCGAACCGACCAGCCACCATTGATGCGACTCGACACCGGTAGCGATGATGTAGAACTTGCCGATGAAGCCAGCAGTCAGCGGGATACCGGCCAGCGACAGCATCATCACGGTCAGAACGGCGGTCAGGTACGGACGGCGCCAGAACAGGCCGCGGTACTCGTACAGTGCGTCGGCGTCACGGCCGTTGTACGGCGAGGACATCAGGGTGATCACGCCGAACGCGCCGAGGCTGGTGATCACATAAGTAACCAGGTAGACGCCGATGGCTTCCACTGCCAGACCCTTGCTCGCCACCAGTGCGATCAGCAGGTAGCCGAAGTGCGCGATGGACGAGTAACCGAGCAGACGCTTGAGGTTGCTCTGGGTCAGGGCCAGCAGGTTACCGAACAGGATCGAAGCGATAGCGATGACGGTCAGCACGTCGCTCAGTACGCCACTGCTTGCGGCAGGCGAGATCTGGAACAGACGCACCATCACCGCAAACACCGCAACCTTGGAAGCGGTCGCGAGGAACGCAGCCACCGGTGCCGGAGCACCTTCGTAGACGTCCGGCGTCCACAGGTGGAACGGTACCAGCGACAGCTTGAACGCCAGACCGATCAGCATCATGCCCAGGCCCAGTTGGGCCAGCGGGCTTGGCAGACCGGTAGCCGCCAGGGCCTGACCGATACCGGTGAAGCTCAGCGAACCGGCGTCTGCGTACAGCAGCGCCATACCGAACAGCAGGAACGCGGAACCGGCGGCCGACAGCACCATGTATTTGATGCCGGCTTCCAGCGAGCGCTTGTTGAAGAAGGCGTAAGCCACCAGACCGTAAACCGGTACCGAGAGCAGTTCCAGACCGATGAACAAACCGGCCAGGTGCTGCGCGCTGACCAGAACCAGACCACCGGCGGCGGCCATCAGGATCAGCAGGTAGAGTTCTTCACGGTTGCCCGGGTAACCCGAACCGCCATCGCCCAGATAGGCGTGGGCGAGGGTGACGCAAGCGAGAGTGGCGACCAGGATCAGCGCCATGTACAGGCAGGCGAAGGTGTCGATCTGCAGCAATGGCGTCACGGCCAGAGGCGCGACTTTCAGGGCTGGCAGGATCGACAGCAAGGCCAGGTTCAGACCGGCGACCGAGATCAGAAAGGTCTGCGAGTGGTTGCGGCGCCAGGCGATTGCCAGCATCACCACGATAATGGTGAGGCTGGTGATCAACAGTGGCGCAAGCGCAATAAAGTGTTGAATCGTGAATTCCATAGCGCTCTTACCGGGCCGAAGCGAGTTGAGTGAAGGCGGTGCCGAGCCACTGCTGAACGCCATGCATCGTGGCGGCAGAAGTGTCGAGGAACGGTTGCGGGTAAACGCCGAGGTAAACCAGCAGTACCGCAAGGCCCAGCACCATGATCAGTTCGCGAGCGTCCATACCGTGCAGGATCGAATCCGATTTCGACGGACCGAAGTAGGCGCGGTGGATCATGATCAGCGAGTAGACCGAACCGAACACCAGACCGGACGTGGCAATCGCAGTGATCCATGGAGCGCTGGCGAAAGTGCCGATCAGGATCAGGAACTCGCCGACGAAGTTACCGGTACCCGGCAGACCCAACGAAGCGGCTGCGAAGAACAGGCTGATCGCCGGCAGGTAAGCGATACGCGACCACAAACCGCCCATCTCACGCATGTCACGAGTATGCAGACGCTCGTACAACTGACCGCTGAGGATAAACAGTGCCGCCGCCGACACGCCGTGCGCGAGCATCTGGATCACCGCACCTTGCAGGGCCAGTTGGCTGCCGGAGTAGATGCCGATCAACACGAAACCCATGTGGGAAACGGAAGAGAAGGCGATCAGACGCTTGATGTCGGTTTGCGCGAAAGCGAGGAACGCACCGTAGAAGATCCCGATCAGACCGAGGGTCATGGCGATCGGCGCGAACTCGGCCGAGGCGTTCGGGAACAGCGGCAGAGCGAAACGCAGCAGACCGTAAGCAGCGGTTTTCAGCAAGATACCGGCGAGGTCGACGGAACCTGCGGTCGGCGCCTGGGCGTGCGCATCAGGCAACCACGAGTGAAACGGTACGACTGGCAGCTTGACCGCGAAGGCGATGAAGAAGCCGAGCATCAGAATGTACTCGGTGGTCATCGACATCTTGGTTTTCAACAGGTCGGCGTAGTTGAAGGTAATCACGCCAGTGTTGTTGAAGTTGACCAGTACCAGACCGAGGATCGCCACCAACATGATCAGGCCGGAAGCCTGCGTGAAGATGAAGAACTTGGTCGCTGCGTAGATCCGGGTTTTCTTGCCGTCCGAAGAACTGTGACCCCAGAGCGCGATGAGGAAGTACATCGGCACCAGCATCATTTCCCAGAAGAAGAAGAACATGAACAGGTCGAGGGCGAGGAACACGCCGACAACGCCGCCCAGGATCCACATCAGGTTCAGGTGGAAGAAGCCAACGTGACGTTGAATCTCTTTCCACGAGCAGAGTACCGAGAGGATACCCAGCAGACCGGTCAGCAGGATCATCAACAGCGACAGGCCGTCGAGGGCCAGGTGCACGTTGATGCCGAAGCGCTGGATCCAGACATGCTTGAACTCAAGCGCCCAGGTCGGATCGGCGCCAGGCGCCGGAGCAAATGAATAGTCACCGTGGGCCCACAGCCAGAGGCCGAGGGCGAGTTCCAGGGTCATGGTCAACAGCGCAATCCAGCGGGGGAGGGTAGCGCCGAAGCGCTCACCCATCCAGCACAGCAGGCCGCCGATGAAGGGGATCAGGATTAGCCAAGGCAGAATCATGACGGGCTCGTTTCCTTTCGCAAATTCGCAAGGTTCATATCAGACCGCTACCAGCACGATGGCGCCAATAACCAGCACGGCACCAGCAGCCATCGAAGCAGCGTACCAACGCAGTTGACCGGTCTCGGTGCGGCTCAGGGCTGTGTGACCACCCTTGGCCATACGCGGGATCAGACCGATGGTCTGGTCGAGCGGGTCTTTGCGCAGCATGTGGCTGATCGCAAGGTACGGCTTGACGAACAGTTTGTCGTAGATCCAGTCGAAGCCCCAGGCAGCGAACCACCAGGCCGAGAGGAAACGGCCGATGCCGCTGTTGGCGATTGCTGTCACGAAGCGACGCTTGCCGAGGAACAGCAGGGCCGCCAGCAGGATACCGGCCAAGGCGATGGCGCCCGAGGCGATTTCCAGACTGTGCTTGGCTTCGCCACCGGCATGGCCAACGCTTTCCGGCAGGACGCCGTGCAGCGGTGGCACGATCATGGCGCCGACGAAGGTCGACAGCACGATCAGCACCGACAATGGCAGCCAGTGAGCGATGCCGTGACCGGCGTGGGCTTCGGTCTTGGCTTCACCGTGGAACGTGATGAAGATCAGGCGGAAGGTGTACAGCGAAGTCATGAACGCGCCGACCAGACCTGCGTAGAGCAGACCGTGGTTGCCGCTGGCGAACGCTTCCCAAAGGATTTCGTCCTTGGAGTAGAAGCCTGCGGTGACCAGTGGCAGGGCAGACAGTGCAGCGCCGCCGACGATGAAGCTGGCGTAGGCCAGTGGCAGCTTTTTCCACAGACCGCCCATCTTGAAGATGTTCTGCTCGTGGTGGCAGGCAACGATCACCGCACCGGAAGCAAGGAACAGCAGGGCCTTGAAGAAGGCGTGGGTCATCAGGTGGAAAATCGCCCCATCCCATGCACCAACGCCCAGCGCCAGGAACATGTAGCCGATCTGGCTCATGGTCGAGTAGGCGAGGATACGTTTGATGTCGGTTTGTACCAGTGCGGCGAAGCCTGCGAGAACCAGCGTCACACCACCAACGATGCCGACCAGGTGCAGAATTTCCGGCGCCAGGGTGAACAGACCGTGGGTACGGGCGATCAGGTAGACACCGGCGGTCACCATGGTTGCGGCGTGGATCAGTGCCGACACCGGGGTCGGGCCGGCCATCGCGTCCGCGAGCCAGGTTTGCAGCGGCAGTTGTGCCGATTTACCGACCGCGCCACCCAGCAGCATCAGGGTTGCCAGGGTGATCCAGAAATCGCCAACCTGGAATTTCTGCGGTGCCAGCACCAGCAGTTCCTGGATGTTCAACGTGCCCACTTGCTGGAACAGGATGAACAGGCCGATGGCCATGAACACGTCGCCGATCCGGGTCACGATGAAGGCCTTGAGTGCGGCGTTACCGTTGTTGCGGTTGCTGTAGTAGAAACCGATCAACAGGTACGAGCACAGGCCCACGCCTTCCCAGCCGAAGTACAGGAACAACAGGTTATCGCCGAGCACCAGGAACAGCATGCTGGCGATAAACAGGTTGGTGTACGAGAAGAAGCGCGAGTAGCCCGCTTCACCGCGCATGTACCAGGACGCAAACAGGTGGATCAGGAAACCTACGCCCACCACCACGCCGAGCATGGTGATCGACAGGCCGTCGACGTAAAGGGCGAAGTCAGGCTTGAAGCCTTCGACCGCCATCCACTTCCACAGCACCAGGGTGTAGTGACCGCCTTCGGGTGGCGCGACGTTGAATTGCCAGATGACGTAGGCAGCGACAATCGCCGACAAGCCAATGGAACCCACGCCGATCAGCGCCGAGAGGTTTTCCGACCAGCGTCCACGGGAGAACGACAGCAGCAGGAAACCGATCAGAGGGAATACGAAAGTCAGAAAGATCAGGTTCATCCGCGCATCTCACTGGCAGCGTCGATATCGAGCGTGTGGAAGCGGCGATACAGTTGCAGCAGGATCGCCAGACCAATACTGGCCTCGGCGGCTGCCAAGCTGATCACCAGGATGAACATGATCTGTCCATCCGGCTGGCCCCAACGGGCGCCAGCAACAATGAAGGCCAGTGCAGAGGCGTTCATCATCACTTCCAGGCTCATCAACACGAACAAAATGTTGCGGCGGACCATCAGGCCGACCAGACCAAGGCAGAACAGGATGCCGGCAACGGCCAGACCATGTTCGAGAGGGATAGCAGGCATGTCTTACTCCTTCGCCTCGTTACGGCCCAAATGGAACGCCGTGACGGCTGCGGCGAGCAGCAGCATCGAGGCGAGTTCGACCACCAGCAGGTACGGGCCGAACAGGCTGATGCCCACGGCTTTCGCGTCTACGGTGGTGTGGCCGATGGCCTGACCGCTCTGGTGAGCGAACAGCACATACAGCAGTTCGGCCAGCAGCAAGGCTGCGAGAATCACCGGCCCGGCCCAGATGCCGGGCTTGAGCCAGTTGCGTTCTTGCTGAACCGAGGCCGGGCCGAGGTTCAGCATCATCACCACGAACACGAACAGCACCATGATGGCGCCGGCGTAGGCGATCACTTCCAGCACGCCGGCGAACGGTGCGCCGAGTGCGAAGAAGGTCATGGCCACGGCGATCAACGAGATGATCAGGTAGAGCAGGGCGTGCACAGGGTTGGTGTTGGTGACCACGCGAAGCGTGGACACAACCGCGATACCCGATGCGAAATAGAAAGCGAATTCCATCGTTCTTCCTTAAGGCAGCAAGCTCTTCACGTTGATCGGTTCGGCTTCGTTCTGCGCAGCGCCTTTCGGCTTGCCAGCGATTGCCATACCTGCAACACGATAGAAGTTGTAATCAGGGTTTTTGCCGGGGCCGGAGATCAACAGATCTTCTTTCTCGTACACCAGGTCCTGACGTTTGAACTCGGCCATCTCGAAATCCGGAGTCAACTGGATTGCGGTGGTCGGACAGGCTTCCTCGCAGAGACCGCAGAAAATGCAGCGCGAGAAGTTGATACGGAAGAAGTCCGGGTACCAGCGACCGTCTTCGGTTTCAGCTTTCTGCAGCGAGATGCAACCGACCGGGCAAGCCACGGCGCACAGGTTGCAGGCTACGCAACGCTCTTCGCCATCGGGGTCGCGGGTCAGGACGATACGGCCACGGTAGCGTGGCGGCAGGTAGACCGGCTCTTCCGGATATTGCAGGGTGTCGCGCTTGCGAAAGCCATGGCCGAAGACCATGACCAGGCTGCGCAACTGGGTACCAGTACCCTTAACGATGTCGCCAATATATTTGAACATGGGTCAAATCCTCACTGAACCGCGACTGCAGGCGTGTTCCACAACACGACCGCAGCGGTCACCAGCAAATTGATCAGGGTCAGTGGCAGGCAGAATTTCCAGCTGAAATCCATCACCTGGTCATAACGCGGACGCGGGATAGAAGCGCGCAGCAGGATGAACAGCATGATGAAGAACGCGGTCTTCAGTGCGAACCAGAGGAAGGACAGTTGCGGCAAGATGCCGAACGGACCATGCCAGCCACCGAAGAACAGGGTGACCAGCAGTGCCGAGATCAAGATGATGCCGATGTATTCACCAACGAAGAACATGCCCCATTTCATACCGGCGTATTCAATGTGGTAACCGTCTGCCAGTTCCTGTTCCGCTTCCGGCTGGTCGAACGGGTGACGGTGAGTCACGGCGACGCCAGCGATGAAGAAGGTACAGAAGCCGAAGAACTGCGGAATGATGAACCACAGGTTCTGTGCCTGGTACTCGACGATGTCGCGCATGTTGAACGAGCCGACCTGGACCACGATGCCCATCAGCGCGAGGCCCATGAACACTTCGTAGGACACGGTCTGCGCCGAAGCACGCAATGCGCCGAGCAGGGCGAACTTGTTGTTACTCGACCAGCCGGCGAACAGCACCGCGTAGACCGACAGACCGGCCATGGCGAAGAAGAACAGCAGGCCGATGTTCAGATCCGCGACGCCCCAGCTCGGGGTGATCGGGATGATCGCAAACGCGATCAGCAAGGCGGACATGGCCACCACCGGTGCCAAAGTGAAGATCACCTTGTCGGCAAACGGCGGGGTCCAGTCTTCCTTGAAGAACATCTTCAGCATGTCGGCGGCGATCTGGAACATACCGAACGGGCCAACGCGGTTCGGACCGTAACGGTCCTGCCACCAGCCCAGCAGGCGACGTTCGACAAAGCTGAGCAACGCGCCCGCGACCACAACGGCCAGCAGAATCACGATGGCTTTGATGACCGTCAGGATCACATCGATCACTTCAGGGGTGAACCAGGTCATTGCGCTGCCTCCTGCAGACCGTCGACGGATACGCCGGCGAATGCCGGTGGAATGCCGGCGATGCCCGCAGGCAATGCCACCAGACCTGCGCCCAGTTCTTCATTGATGCGCAGCGGCAGACGCAGGGTCTGACCGGCGACGTTCAGGCTCAGCAGGGCACCGTCGTTGACGCCCAGACGATCCGCTTCGGACTTGGCCAGCGACACGTAAGCAGCCGGAATGCGTTCCTGCACCGGCGCGGCTTTCGACGAGTTTTCGTCGCTGCCGAACAGGTGGTAGAACGGCACGGCTTGCCAAGTGCCCGGCGCCGGGTTGAAGGCACGCGGAGCGGCAGCGAACCAGTTCAGCGAATCGCCAGTGCTTTCGATCAGGCGGGTGCCCGGATCGCCAGCACGCAGGTGACCACCGACTTCGTCCTGGAACTTGTTCCACGCTTGTGGCGAGTTCCAGCCCGGCGACCAGGCGAAAGGAACCTGCTGACGCGGTTCAACCGAACCCGAGTAACCTTCCATGGAGAAGGCGAACGCGGTGTCTTTGTCTTGCGGAGTACGTGGTTCGTGAACGCTGATGTCGGCGCGCATCGCGGTGCGACCGGAATAACGCAGCGGCTCACGCGCCAGCTTCAGACCCTTGATGCGGAACGCGGCGGACGGTGCAGCGTCGACGATACGCGCCAACTGATCGGTGCTCGAAGCAACGGCAGCGGTCACGTGGTCGAGTTGAGTCCAGTCGATCGGCTGGTTCAGCAGGGTAGCGCGCAGGGCGTGCAGCCAGCGCCAGCCTTCGTGAACCAGAATGCTTGCGTCGAGGTATTGCGGATCGAAAACCTGGAAGAAGCGCTGGGCGCGACCTTCCTGGCTGACCAGAGTACCGTCGCCTTCGGCGAAGCTTGCCGCTGGCAGAACCAGGTGGGCGCGGTCGCTGGTAGCGGTCTTCTGATGGTCGGCAACGATCACTACTTTCGCAGCGTTCAGTGCCGCATCGACCTTGGCTTTCGAAGTGCGGGTGTACAGATCGTTTTCCAGCACGACGATGGCGTCGGCCTTGCCGTCGATGACTGCTTGCAGCGCAGCATCCACCGATTCGCCACCGAGCATGGCCAGACCGAGGCTGTTGGCTTCCGGCACGATCAGGCTGATCGAACCGTTCTTCTCGCGCAGCTTCAGGGCTTTGGCAATGTTCGCAGCGGCTTCGATCAAGGCTTTGGAGCCCAGTGAAGTACCGGCGATGATCAGCGGACGTTTGGCAGCGAGCAGGGCATCGGCAATGCGCTTGGCCAGTTCCAGCGCTTCAGCGTCCAGACCTTCAACGGCCGGAGCGCTGGCGTCCAGCGCGTGAGCAACGGCGAAACCGATGCGCGCCAGATCATCAGGAGCGGCGTGAACGCATTCTTCAGCGATGTCGTCGAGCTTGGTTTCCGCCAGGCTGGCGATGAACAGCGGGTTCAGCGCGTGCTGACCGATGTTCTTCACCGCCGCGTCGAGCCAAGGCTGAACGCGCATGGCTTCGGCCATGTCTTCGGCCTTGCCCTTGACCGACTGACGCAGGGCCAGCGCCATACGGGCGGCGGTCTGGGTCAGGTCTTCACCGAGGACGAAAATCGCGTCGTGGTCTTCGATGTCGCGCATGTTCGGCACAGGCAGCGGGCTGTCTTTCAGCACTTGCAGGACCAGACGGATGCGCTCCAGTTCGGAGGCTTCGATACCGGAGTAGAAGTGCTCGGCGCCAACCAGTTCACGCAACGCGTAGTTGCTTTCGAGGCTGGCACGCGGCGAACCGATACCGACGATGTTGCGCCCGCGCAGCAGGTCAGCGGCTTTATCCAGTGCGGCGTCGAGGCCCAGCTTGGTGCCGTCGGCCAGCAGCGGCTGACGTGGACGGTCGGTGCGGTTGACGTAGCCATAACCGAAACGGCCACGGTCGCACAGGAAGTACTGGTTCACCGAACCGTTGAAACGGTTTTCGATGCGACGCAGTTCACCGTAACGCTCGCCCGGGGAGATGTTGCAACCGCTGGAGCAGCCATGGCAGATGCTCGGCGAGAACTGCATGTCCCACTTGCGGTTGTAGCGCTCGGAGTGAGTCTTGTCGGTGAACACACCGGTCGGGCAGACCTCGGTGAGGTTGCCGGAGAACTCGCTTTCGAGGGTGCCGTCTTCAACGCGACCGAAGTACACGTTGTCGTGGGCGCCGAACACACCGAGGTCGGTGCCGCCAGCGTAATCCTTGTAGAAACGCACGCAGCGGTAGCAAGCGATGCAGCGGTTCATTTCGTGGGAAATGAACGGGCCCAGTTGCTGGTTCTGGTGGGTGCGTTTGGTGAAGCGATAACGGCGCTCATTGTGGCCGGTCATCACGGTCATGTCTTGCAGGTGGCAGTGACCGCCTTCTTCGCACACAGGGCAGTCGTGCGGGTGGTTGGTCATCAGCCATTCAACAACACTGGCGCGGAACGCCTTGGATTCTTCATCTTCGATGGAGATCCAGGTGTTGTCGGTGGCAGGCGTCATGCACGACATTACGATGCGACCACGGGTGTCGTTCTCGTCGGTGTACTGCTTGACCGCGCACTGGCGGCAAGCCCCGACGCTACCAAGCGCGGGGTGCCAGCAGAAATATGGAATGTCGAGGCCCAGCGACAGACATGCCTGTAACAGGTTGTCTGCCCCGTCGACTTCGAGCGCTTTGCCGTCTACGTGGATAGTGGCCATGGTTCAAAGGTCTTCGTTGGCCCGGTGTCAGCGGGCGTGGCTAATGGAATCTTGTTATCCGTGCGAATCAAACCAGCCTCGAAAGGCGTCATCGCAGGAGGCGGAGGGCCCAGGCCCTTCGCCTTTTTAAGCGTTTACGCGCCGACTACGATCGGCCTTGCCAGAGGCGGGACGGCGCTTACAGGCGCAATACCGGCTTCGAACTCTGGACGGAAGTATTTGATGGCACTGCCCAACGGCTCCACGGCACCCGGTGCGTGAGCACAGAAGGTCTTGCCCGGGCCGAGGAAGTTGACCAGACCCAGCAGGGTCTCGATGTCACCTGGCTGACCATGGCCTTCTTCGATGGCCATCAAGAGCTTGACGCTCCATGGCAAACCATCACGGCACGGGGTGCAGAAGCCGCAGGACTCGCGAGCGAAGAACTGCTCCATGTTGCGCAGCAGCGACACCATGTTGACGCTGTCATCCACCGCCATGGCCAGGCCGGTACCCATGCGGGTGCCCACTTTGGCGATGCCGCCGGCGTACATTTGTGCGTCGAGGTGTTCAGGCAGGAGGAAACCGGTACCGGCACCACCTGGCTGCCAGGCCTTGAGCTTGAAGCCGTCGCGCATGCCGCCGGCGTAGTCTTCGAACAACTCGCGGCCGGTGACGCCGAACGGCAGTTCCCACAGGCCCGGGTTTTTCACTTTGCCGGAGAAGCCCATGAGCTTGGTGCCCATGTCTTCGCTGCCTTCGCGAGCCAACGATTTGTACCAGTCAACGCCGTCGGCAATGATCGCCGGCACGTTGCACAGGGTCTCAACGTTGTTCACGCACGTCGGCTTGCCCCACACGCCCACGGCGGCAGGGAAGGGCGGCTTGGAGCGCGGGTTGGCGCGGCGGCCTTCGAGGGAGTTGATCAGTGCGGTTTCTTCACCGCAGATGTAACGCCCGGCGCCGGTGTGGACGAACAGCTCGAAATCGAAGCCGCTGCCCAGAATGTTTTTACCCAGCAGGCCCGCTGCCTTGGCTTCTTCCACGGCACGGTTGAGGTGCTTGGCGGCGGTGGTGTATTCGCCACGCAGGAAGATGTAGCCACGGTAGGTTTTCAGTGCGCGGGCACTGATCAGCATGCCTTCGATCAGCAGATGGGGCAGTTGCTCCATCAGCATGCGGTCTTTCCAGGTGTTCGGCTCCATTTCATCCGCGTTGCACAGCAGGTAGCGGATGTTGATGGATTCGTCCTTGGGCATCAGGCCCCACTTGACGCCAGTGGGGAAGCCTGCACCGCCGCGACCTTTGAGGCCGGCGTCTTTCACGGTCTGGACGATGGCGTCCTGATCCATGTCGGCGAAGGCCTTGCGTGCAGCGGCGTAACCGTTCTTGGCCTGGTACTCGTCGAGCCACACGGCTTCGCCGTCGTCACGCAGACGCCAGGTCAGCGGGTGAGTCTCGGCCGAACGCTGGATGCGGTTGGCAGGACCGAAAGATGTCAGGGTCATACGTAGCCCTCGAGCAGTTTGGCCACGCCGGCAGGTTGCACGTCGCCAAAGGTGTCGTCGTCGATCATCAGCGCCGGCGCCTTGTCGCAGTTGCCGAGGCAGCAGACAGGCAGCAGGGTGAAACGACCGTCGGTGGTGGTCTGACCCAGGCCGATGCCCAGATTGTTCTGGATTTCGCTGACCACCGACTCGTGGCCGCCGATGTAGCAGACCATGCTGTCGCAGACGCGAATAATGTGACGGCCGACTGGCTGACGGAAAATCTGGCTATAGAACGTCGCCACACCTTCAACGTCGCTGGCCGGAATGCCGAGGATCTCGCCGATTGCGTACAAGGCGCCATCCGGCACCCAGCCGCGTTCTTTCTGAACGATCTTCAGGGCTTCGATCGACGCCGCGCGCGGGTCTTCGTAGTGATGCAGCTCGTGCTCGATGGCCGAGCGCTCGGTTTCACTCAAGGTGAAACGGTCTGTCTGGATAAGCGTGCTGTTCATGCTTAGCGGTCCACGTCGGCCATAACGAAGTCGATACTACCCAGGTACGCAATCAAGTCCGCGACCATGCTGCCTTTGATCACCGAAGGGATCTGTTGCAGATGCGGGAAGCTTGGAGTACGGATCCGGGTACGGTAGCTCATGGTGCCGCCGTCGCTCGTCAGGTAATAACTGTTGATGCCCTTGGTCGCTTCGATCATCTGGAAGGATTCGTTGGCCGGCATGACCGGGCCCCACGAAACTTGCAGGAAGTGCGTGATCAAGGTTTCGATGTGCTGCAGCGTGCGCTCTTTCGGCGGCGGCGTGGTCAGCGGGTGATCCGCCTTGTACGGGCCTTCCGGCATGTTGCGCATGCACTGGTCGATGATCTTGATGCTCTGGCGCATCTCTTCGACGCGGACCATGCAGCGATCATAGGCATCACCGTTGGCGGCCAGCGGTACTTCGAACTCGAAGTTCTCGTAGCCGGAGTACGGACGCGCTTTACGCAGGTCGAAGTCGCAACCGGTCGAACGCAGGCCAGCACCGGTGACGCCCCATTCCAGAGCTTCTTTGGTGTTGTACTGGGCGACGCCGATGGTACGACCCTTGAGGATGCTGTTCTGCAGGGCAGCCTTGGTGTATTCGTCGAGGCGTTTTGGCAGCCATTCAACGAAGTCTTTCACCAGTTTTTCCCAGCCGCGTGGCAGGTCGTGAGCGACGCCGCCGATGCGGTACCAGGCCGGGTGCAGACGGAAACCGGTGATGGCTTCGATCACTGTGTACGCCTTCTGGCGGTCGGTGAAGGTGAAGAACACCGGGGTCATGGCGCCGACGTCCTGGATGTAGGTACCCAGGAACAGCAGGTGGCTGGTGATCCGGAAGAACTCGGCCATCATGATGCGGATGACGTCGACCTTCTCGGGCACCTTGATGCCGGCCAGCTTCTCGACCGAGAGCACGTACGGCAGGTTGTTCATCACGCCGCCGAGGTAGTCGATACGGTCGGTGTACGGGATGAAGCTGTGCCACGACTGACGCTCGGCCATCTTCTCGGCGCCACGGTGGTGGTAACCGATGTCCGGGACGCAGTCGACGATCTCTTCGCCGTCCAGTTGCAGAATGATACGGAACGCACCGTGCGCCGAAGGGTGGTTCGGGCCGAGGTTGAGGAACATGTAGTCCTCGTTGGTCCCGGAACGCTTCATGCCCCAGTCTTCAGGACGGAAGCGCGCGGCTTCTTCCTCGAGCTGTTGTTTGGCGAGGTTGAGGCTGTATGGATCGAATTCGGTGGCGCGCGCCGGGAAGTCCTTGCGCAGCGGGTGACCTTCCCAAGTCGGCGGCATCATGATGCGCGACAGGTGCGGGTGGCCTTTGAAGTCGATACCGAACATGTCCCAGACTTCACGCTCGTACCAGTTGGCGTTCGGCCAGATACCGGTGACGGTCGGCAAGCTCAGGTCGCTCTCGGACAAGGCAACCTTGATCATCACGTCACTATTACGCTCAAGCGACATGAGGTGATAGAACACGGTGAACTCGGCGTCCGATGGCAGCCCTTGACGCTTGGTGCGCAGACGCTCGTCCACGCCGTGCAGGTCATAGAGCATGACGTACGGCTTGGGCAGGTTGCGCAGGAAAGTCAGGACTTCAACGAGCTTGGCGCGAGCGACCCACAGTACCGGCATGCCAGTACGGGTCGACTGAGCGGTGAACGCCTCAGGGCCAAAACGGTTGTTCAATTCAACGACCACATCCTGGTCGTCTGCCTTGTAAGGCGGGATGTACAGAGCGCTGCCTGTAGTCATGGTTATTTTTTCGCTTTCGGTCAACGTAAAGAATGAAGCCAGCTTCTCGTTTCTTTGTAAGAACAGATCTGGATCAGACTTCGTCAGGGCTGCGCAGGTTGGTGACTGCGATTCGCTGTTCGCGGCGCTGTTCCTTCTGCGAAGGCATGTCGGCGCGATAAACGCCTTGATCACCAACGACCCAGGAAAGCGGACGACGCTCCTGTCCAATCGATTCCTGCAACAGCATCAAGCCTTGCAGAAATGCTTCCGGACGGGGCGGGCAGCCAGGTACGTAGACGTCCACCGGCAGGAACTTGTCCACCCCTTGCACCACGGAGTAGATGTCGTACATGCCACCGGAGTTGGCGCACGAACCCATGGAGATAACCCATTTCGGCTCGAGCATTTGCTCGTAGAGACGCTGAATGATCGGCGCCATCTTGATGAAGCAGGTACCGGCGATAACCATGAAGTCGGCCTGACGCGGTGATGCCCGGATAACTTCGGCGCCGAAGCGCGCGATGTCGTGGGGCGCCGTGAAGGCAGTGGTCATTTCCACGTAGCAGCACGACAAGCCGAAGTTGTACGGCCACAGGGAGTTTTTACGTCCCCAGTTGACCGCACCGTTCAGCACGTCTTCCAGCTTGCCCATGAAAATGTTTTTGTGAACTTGATCTTCTAACGGATCGGAAACGGTTTCCCGTTCGCCAATCGGATACTGCTCGTTAGGAGCATCGGGGTCGATTCTGGTGAGATTGTATTGCATTGCCAAAGCCTCATTGTTTCAGCTTCGCCTGCCGCTTGCGACGAGCTTCCGGAGCCCAGTCAAGGGCGCCCACTCGGAACAGGTAGACAAGACCTGCCAACAGAATTGCTATGAAAACGAGAGCTTCGACGAATCCGGTCCAGCCGCTTTCGCGGACGGACACAGACCATGCAAAGAGAAAGAGGGCTTCGATATCGAAGATCACGAAGAGCATCGCGACCAGATAGAATTTGGCTGAGAGCCGCAAGCGGGCGCCACCGGTAGGTAGCATGCCCGACTCGAACGGTTCGTTTTTGCTGCGGCCCCAGGCTTTTGACCCGAGGAGGCTGGAGACGCCGAGCATGAAGGCACACAGGCCGACTACACCCAGAAGGAAAATGGCAAAGCCCCAGTTGTGGGCCATGAGTCCTGTCGCTTCGGGCATGCTGGTAATCCTTAACAGAGAGCAAAGGTCTCTGAGCTTGATAAAGAAATAAGGCAGTGACGATATGTCGCAGCAATCAATCGCGCTGATTTTATGGCTAAACACCCTGCAAGTAAAATTCCTATAGCGAAATTATTTATTGGAATAAGGACATAGCGCACCTCCGATGCCCTGCAGCCCATGCGTAGCGGGCATTAGCCGGGTTTACGTGAATTATGTTTTGTAGGAAATGTAACGAACATAGTTGTGGCTAAATGATAATTAATATCGTTTGGAGTGGTTTTGTAACTGTTTAACGGGTTGGCAGTTGGGAAGTTGTCTTACTTGCACATTACTGCAAGTAGCGACGGCGCCCGTTTTACCCGAATTTTCTGACGTCGATACCGCTCTGGATCAATGTTTTTGTCCGCACTACGCCGATCCCTGTAGGAGTGAGCCTGCTCGCGATAGCGGTGTCTCAGCAAACAAATAAGGTGACTGACACACCGCTATCGCGAGCAGGCTCACTCCTACAGGGATTTGCGGTGTTCATTGAATCGTGGGCAAAAAAAAACGCCCCGAACCAGTCGGGGCGTCAGTTTTTCGGCTCTGCGGTTAGCTTTCTATACGATCCGCAGAGGCCGTTTGCTCAGGCGAAGCAGAATCAGTGGAACTGTTCTTCTTCAGTCGAACCGGTCAGTGCGGTTACCGAAGACGAGCCACCCTGGATCACGGTGGTCATGTCGTCGAAGTAGCCGGTGCCCACTTCCTGCTGGTGAGCCACGAAGGTGTAACCCTTTGCAGCGTCAGCGAATTCCTGCTCTTGCAGCTTCACGTAGGCAGTCATGTCGTTGCGGGCGTAGTCGTGCGCCAGGTTGAACATGCTGTGCCACATGTTGTGAATGCCGGCCAGGGTGATGAACTGGTGCTTGTAACCCATGGCTGACAGTTCGCGCTGGAACTTGGCGATGGTCGCGTCGTCCAGGTTTTTCTTCCAGTTGAAGGAAGGCGAGCAGTTGTACGACAGCAGTTGGTCCGGGTATTCCTTTTTGATCGCTTCAGCGAAGCGACGGGCTTCGTCCAGATCCGGCTTGGCGGTTTCGCACCAGATCAGGTCGGCGTAAGGAGCGTAAGCCAGGCCACGAGCGATCGCTTGATCCAGACCGGCACGAACCTTGTAGAAACCTTCCTGAGTGCGCTCGCCAGTCACGAACGGCTGGTCGTACGGGTCGCAGTCGGAAGTCAGCAGGTCGGCGGCGTTGGCGTCGGTACGAGCCAGAATGATGGTCGGGGTACCGGCAACGTCAGCAGCCAGACGTGCAGCGGTCAGCTTCTGTACGGCTTCCTGAGTCGGCACCAGTACCTTGCCGCCCATGTGGCCGCACTTCTTCACCGAAGCCAGTTGGTCTTCGAAGTGAACGCCGGCGGCGCCTGCTTCGATCATGCTCTTCATCAGCTCGTAGGCGTTCAGCACGCCGCCGAAACCGGCTTCAGCGTCAGCCACGATCGGTGCGAAGTAGTCGATGTAGCCGTCGTCGCCCGGGTTCTTGCCGGCTTTCCACTGGATCTGGTCAGCACGACGGAACGAGTTGTTGATGCGCTTGACCACGGTTGGAACCGAATCCACCGGGTACAGCGACTGGTCCGGGTACATCGATTCTGCGGAGTTGTTGTCCGCAGCAACCTGCCAGCCCGACAGGTAGATCGCCTGGATACCGGCCTTGACCTGCTGAACAGCCTGGCCGCCGGTCAGGGCGCCCATGCAGTTGACGAAATCTTTCTCTGGACGGAAGGATGGCTTGGCACCCTGGGTGACCAGGTTCCACAGCTTCTCGGCGCCCATTCTTGCAAAAGTGTGCTCAGGCTGAACCGAGCCACGCAGACGGACGACGTCAGCAGCGGAATAAGTGCGAGTCACGCCTTTCCAGCGCGGGTTTTCAGCCCAGTCTTTTTCAAGGGCTGCAATTTGCTGTTCGCGTGTCAGTGCCATGGAGATAAACCTCGTCGCGTCTTTATGAAAAGTTGTTCTGCGGTGGAAAATTCCTGCGCTCGCTGACCAGAAGCTTAGGTGGTCAAGTCGGGTTCGGCGGGGGAGGCGACGGGATGAACGATGGGCTCGAGGGGAAGTGAGCAGGTAAAGGCGAAACTGGCGGGCGCACTCGGGCGTCGTGGGCCTTTATACGAACTACAGTGTGATGCCGGGTTACCTAATTACGCTTCCGTCCCTCGGGACAACTTCGTTCCAGTCGGCAACCTCGTCAAACACACCTTGTGGGCGGTACAGACACGAAACGGTTCGCGGGGGTAGGTGCGAACATCGCTTCGAAGGCCCTTGCCAGGGCCTCTGATTAGCGGGAGCGAGGCCATCATGCCTTCGCTTTTTTGCCTCGTCAAACGTTTTGTAGTGCTTTTTTTAAAGCACTACATCTTTCGTCTAATACGACTAATCAGTCAGTTTTCGGTGCTTTAGTCCAAGGCATCGACTTTGACCCGCAAGGTCATGTCATCCCGGCCTTGAGTCGAGTAGCTGCGGGCCAGGCCCTGTTTGTCAGCCTGAGTCTGGCGATTCACGCCGGCCAGTGTGATCCATTCACCCAGGCGTCCGCTGACGGTTGTGTCGGTGCTTTGCACGTTCACTACATCGGGACGTTCCTGGCTCATGCGGTCACGGTTGGTACTGATCGCCAGGTGAACGATGTCGCCGGTGACGCTGGCGGTGACATAGAAACCCTGGGTGACGTTGCGGTATTGGGTCTGGCTGCTGTAATCGCCGTAGGAATTGCTCTGGCTGCTGGTGATTGGCACGCTCTGGCCGACCTGGATCAGCGCCGGCATGCCGTCAGTGGCTTGCACTTGCTGCACGCCGCCGTCGCGGCTGGCGGTGCTGCGGCTGATGATGCGCGTTTGCGCGCCGTTGACCGAATAACCTTCGTCGCCACGACCATTGTTTTCGTTGGTGTCGACCGTGATCAGCAGGCGTTTCGGCGCGGTGTCGAGCTGGGTGATCAGCGCCTTCAGTTCCTGAATCTTGTCCGGTTCGGCCTTGATGATCAGTTGATTGCCATAGGCGCTGACCTGACCGTCCTTGCCGAGAAAGTCTTGCGCCATCGGCAGCATGTCGGTGCTGGTACGGTAATTGAGAGGCACGATCTCTGTGGCTGCCATCACCGAAAAACTGCAACCGAGCAGCAGGGTGGTGAGCAGGGTGCGTAGGGACATGTCCGTTATCTCCGCTTTCGAAAGGCTTGATATTGCCAGTTTGTCGGCCCGGGGTGGGGCAAGTTGAATCGTAGACAGCAAAACGCCCCGGCATCCGAAAATGGCGGGGCGTTTTGAGAACTGCTCTTGTGGCGAGGGGATTCATCCCCGATGGGCTGCGAAGCAGCCCAAACCCAGAGAACTCGGTATGTCAGTTGAACCGGGTGCGCTGGGTTGGCGACTGCTTCGCAGCCGGTCGGGGATAAATCCCCTCACCACAGGGGTCATCAGAGATCAGAATTTCTCACAGGATCTCTGCCAATCAGGCCGAATGGCGAACCATGTCGACATGCGGAATCCCGGCTTCGAGGAATTCCTCGCTGACCAGGCTGAAGCCCAGACGCTCATAGAACGCCGTGGCCTGCACCTGCGCGCTGAGCATTTGCTCTTGCAAGCCGCGCGCTTCCGCTTCGGCAATCACCGCTTGCATCAGCGCATCACCGACCTTCATCCCGCGCCAGTCTTTCAGCACCGAAACCCGGCCGATGTGCCCGTCGGGCAACAGGCGCGCAGTGCCGATCGGAAAGTCGCCTTCGAACGCCAGAAAATGCACTGCAGTCGCGTCATCCGCGTCCCATTCCAGCTCAGGGGGTACCGATTGTTCGGCGATGAACACCGTTTCACGAATGCGCCGGATCTCGGCGTTGTCCTTTTGCCAGTCTGCGACACGTACGCGAATCTTATTCATCGGCGAACCCCAGGCTGCCTTGCTTGACCAGTTCGCACAGCAGGCCGCGACCGTCTTCATCGTTCAGCCACTCACCGAGGTTGTCGGTGTGCAGGGCGTCGGCGGCACAGATCAGCTTCAACAGTTCGCGCAGTTTGCCCGGCAGATAACGGCTCTGGCCGCTGGCGAACAGCAGCAGATCGTCGTCGACTTCCGACCAGGCCAGACGCGCGCTCGGGTTGCGGATCAGTATCGCGCCATCCTGCAGGGCGCTGAGGAAGTCTTCTTCCTCGACTTCTTCCGGGCCGACCACCAGTTCCGGGTAGCGCGGCTCGGTCATGTACTGGCCGAACCAGGTCAGCAGCAGGCGCTCGTCGCTCATGTGTTCGGCGAGCAGGCTCTTCAGGCGATCCAGCGCGTCATGTTGAATCTGGTGCGGATCGGCTGCTGGCTGAGCGTCGGCATCGGTGTAGCGCTCTTCGTCAGTCAGGAACTGGCTGAGGAAGTCGGTGAAGTGGGTCAGCACTTCAGAGGCGCTCGGTGCGCGGAAGCCAACCGAATAGGTCATGCAGTTGTCGACCGCGACACCGCAGTGGGCCAGGCGTGGTGGCAGATAAAGCATGTCGCCCGGTTCCAGCACCCACTCTTCGGTCTCGTGGAATTCGGCGAGGATGCGCAGGTCCGCGTGTTGCAGTAGCGGGCTCTCGGAATCGCACATCTGGCCGATTTTCCAGTTGCGCTTGCCGTGACCTTGCAGCAGGAACACGTCGTAGTTGTCGAAGTGCGGACCGACGCTGCCACCCGGGGCGGCGAAGCTGATCATCACGTCGTCGACGCGCCAGCTCGGCAGGAAGCGGAAGTTTTCCAGCAGTTCGCTGACTTCCGGGACGAACTGGTCAACGGCTTGAACCAGCAGGGTCCACTCTTTTTCCGGCAATTTGCTGAATTCGTCTTCAGCGAACGGGCCGCGACGCAGTTCCCATGGGCGCTCGCCGTGCTCGATCACCAGGCGCGATTCGACTTCTTCTTCCAGGGCCAGGCCGGCCAGTTCGTCGGCGTCGATCGGGCTTTCGAAGTCAGGAATCGCCTGACGGATCAGCAGTGGCTTTTTCTGCCAGTAGTCGCGCAGGAATTCGCGCGCCGTGAGACCGCCCAGAAGTTGAAGAGGAATATCGGAATTCATATGTAACCTATTGAAAAAAAGCACTTTTCAGACGGGAATAAAAACGCCCGGCGCGGCCGGGCGTCTCAAACGGGTCAAACGGTCGATCAGATGCGTTTGGCTTGCGCTACAGCGTTGCCGATGTAGTTGGCCGGGGTCAGTTGCTTGAGCTCTGCTTTCGCTGCGGCTGGCATGTCCAGACCGTCGATGAAAGTCTGCAACGCTTCAGGGCTGATGCCCTTGCCGCGGGTCAGTTCTTTGAGCTTCTCGTACGGGTTTTCGATGTTGTAACGACGCATCACGGTCTGGATCGGCTCAGCCAATACTTCCCAGCAAGCGTCGAGGTCAGCGGCAATCTTCTGCTCGTTGAGCTCCAGTTTGCTGATGCCTTTGAGGCTGGCTTCGTAGGCGATCACGCTGTGGGCGAAGCCGACACCGAGGTTGCGCAGTACAGTGGAGTCGGTCAGGTCGCGCTGCCAGCGGGAGATCGGCAGTTTGCTCGCCAGGTGCTGGAACAGTGCGTTGGCGATACCCAGGTTGCCTTCGGAGTTTTCGAAGTCGATCGGGTTGACCTTGTGCGGCATGGTCGACGAACCGATTTCGCCAGCGATGGTGCGCTGTTTGAAATAACCCAGGGAGATGTAGCCCCAGATGTCACGGTCGAAGTCGATCAGGATGGTGTTGAAGCGCGCAATGGCGTCGAACAGTTCGGCAATGTAGTCGTGCGGTTCGATCTGCGTGGTGTACGGGTTGAAACCCAGACCCAGCTCGTCTTCGATGAAGGCGCGGGCATTGGCTTCCCAGTCGATCTGCGGGTAGGCCGACAAGTGTGCGTTGTAGTTGCCGACAGCGCCGTTGATCTTGCCCAGCAGCGGCACGGCAGCGACTTGAGCGATCTGGCGCTCGAGACGGTAAACCACGTTCGCCAGCTCTTTACCCAGAGTGGTCGGGGAGGCTGGTTGGCCGTGGGTGCGCGACAGCATCGGCACGTCGGCGAAACGGATGGCCAGTTCGCGGATGGCGTTGGCAGTCTGGCGCATCAGCGGCAGCATCACGTCGTCACGGCCTTCGCGCAGCATCAGGGCGTGGGACAGGTTGTTGATGTCTTCGCTGGTGCAGGCAAAGTGGATGAACTCGCTGACCTTGGCCAGCTCCGGCAGCTTGGCCGCTTGCTCTTTGAGCAGGTATTCGATCGCTTTGACGTCGTGGTTGGTGGTGCGCTCGATCTCTTTGACGCGCTCGGCGTGCTCCAGCGAGAAGTTTTCAGCCAGTTCATTGAGAACGGCGTTGGCCTCGGCGGAGAAGGCTGGCACTTCCGGGATACCGGCGTGAGCGGCGAGGCGCTGAAGCCAGCGCACTTCAACCAGAACGCGGGCACGGATCAGGCCGTACTCGCTGAAAATCGGGCGCAGGGCCTGGGTTTTGCCGGCGTAGCGGCCGTCAACAGGGGAAACCGCAGTGAGCGAAGAAAGCTGCATGGGGTGTTCTCGGACAGTCGGGCAACGAAATGGGGCGCGTATCATACATGAAAAAATCCGCCGGTCCGTTGCCAACTGACCGGCGTATTACGCGTTACAGACTACAAAGCTTTAATTGCGCGGCGTTTACTCGCTGCGCATCAACGGATACAGCTCTTTGAGCAATTTGCGACGGCTGATCACCAATTGCCAGCGGTGGCCGCCGAGCTGTCGCCACAGGCGCGCCGAACGGATGCCGGCGAGCAGCAGGGCGCGGATCTTCGAGGCGTTGCTCGGCTGTTGCAGATTGCGCATGTCGCCATGCACCTGAATGCGTTGGCGCAGCGTGCTCAAGGTGTCCTGATACAGCGCACCGCAGGCGGCAACCACGTTTTCGTGGGCCGGGCCGAAGTGTTCGACCTGCGATTGAATCTGCGGCAGGCGCTTGCCGATCACGTCGAGCATGTCGCCGCGCTTGGCCAGTTGCCGCTCAAGACCGAGCATCGACAGCGCATAGCGCAACGGCTCGCGCTGCAAAGTGCTCGGATCGCGCTCAAGTGCGCCGATCAGTGCGCGATAGCCCTCGCGCAGATTGAGGTCGTCGCCGCCGTACACGTCCAGTGTGTCTTTCGGGTCGCGCACCAGCAGGCTGCCGAGCATGCAGCTCAGGCCGGCCTCGCTGGTCTGGCCGGTCTTGGCTATCCGGTCAACCAGCACAGCGGCGAGAAACACGCCGCCGAGCGCCGTCAGTTGCTCCTGAGTCGGACTCATGCCTGGCCGCTCCACGGCTCGGCGACTTCGATCACGCCGCCGCCGAGGCAGATTTCACCGTCGTAGAACACCACCGATTGACCCGGCGTGACCGCGCGTTGCGGCTCGTCGAACATGGCGCGGTAACCGTTTGCGGTTTTTTCCAGGGTGCAGGCCTGATCGCTCTGGCGATAACGCACTTTGGCGGTCAGGCGCAGCGGCTGGCTCAAGTCGATCGGGTTGACCCAATAGATTTCCGAAGCGAGCAGGGCGCTGGAGAATAGCCACGGGTGGTTGTTGCCCTGGCCGACGATCAGCTCGTTGGTCTCCAGATCCTTGCGCAGCACATACCACGGCTCATCGCCGGCATCTTTCAGGCCGCCGATGCCGAGGCCCTGACGCTGACCGATGGTGTGGTACATCAAACCGTGGTGACGGCCGATGACTTCGCCTTCGGTGGTTTTGATTTCGCCCGGTTGTGCCGGCAGATATTGCTTGAGGAAGTCGCTGAAACGACGCTCGCCGATGAAGCAGATCCCGGTGGAATCCTTCTTCTTGGCGGTCGCCAGCTCGTATTTCTCGGCAATTGCGCGCACTTCCGGCTTTTCCAGTTCGCCGACCGGGAACAGCGTCTTGGCGATCTGTTCGCCGCCGACGGCGTGCAGGAAGTAGCTCTGATCCTTGTTCGGATCGAGGCCTTTGAGCAATTCGGTGCGGCCATCGATGTCGCGGCGGCGCACGTAGTGGCCGGTGGCGATCAGGTCGGCGCCAAGCATCATGGCGTAGTCGAGGAACGCCTTGAACTTGATCTCGCGGTTGCACAGGATGTCCGGGTTCGGCGTGCGCCCGGCCTTGTATTCGGCCAGGAAGTGCTCGAACACGTTGTCCCAGTACTCGGCAGCGAAGTTGGCGGTGTGCAGCTTGATACCGATCTTGTCGCACACAGCCTGCGCATCCGCCAGGTCGTCCATGGCGGTGCAGTATTCCGTTCCGTCGTCTTCTTCCCAGTTCTTCATGAACAGGCCTTCCACCTCATAACCCTGCTCGATCAGCAGGAGAGCGGAAACGGAAGAGTCCACGCCGCCGGACATGCCGACAATGACGCGCTTCTTGGATGTGTCAGAAGGGGCTGGATCACGCATAGGGATTCAATGAGTGTCTTGAAAAAGGACGCGATTCTATCAGGCTCACGGCCGCAAGGCTAAAGAGAAGGGCGGATCAGTTCGAGGCTGAAGTGATGGCCGGCCAGATAATCGTCGATGCAACGGATGATCAGCTCGCTGCGCCAGTTGTCGCGCTGGGCGATTAATTCGTCGCGGGTCAGCCACTTGGCGCCGACGATACCGTCGTCAAGTTGATAGTCCGGGTGATGTTTGACGGCTTTGGCGCTGAAGCACACGCGCTGGTAAGTCACGCCGTTGCTCGGAGCGGTGTACAGATAAATGCCGACGACGCCGATGGGCTCGACGTCCCAACCGGTTTCTTCGAGGGTTTCGCGGACGGCGGCTTCGATCAGGGTTTCATCCGGGTCGAGATGACCGGCGGGCTGATTGAGCACGTTGCGGCCGCCCTTGTGCTCTTCGACCATCAGGAAACGGCCGTTGTCCTCGACGATGGTGGCGACGGTGATGTGGGGGAGCCATTCCATAAATCTTCCTCAAATCCGGGATTGAAATGCGATCCGTGTAGGAGTGAGCCTGCTCGCGATAGCGCACTGTCAGTCACCATAATTGTTGAATGGTATACCGCTATCGCGAGCAGGCTCACTCCTACAATGAGTTTTGTGTGAGCTCTGGAAACACAAACCCCGGCACAGGGCCGGGGTTTGGTTACAGCACTACAACCTTAAACCAGCGCAGCAATTGCCGCGTTGAAGGTTGCGCTTGGGCGCATGGCCTTGCTGATCAGCTCGGCGTCGGCGTGGTAGTAACCGCCGATGTCCACTGGCTTGCCCTGAACGGCGTTGAGCTCGGCAACGATGGTTGCCTCGTTCTCGGTCAGGGTTTTCGCCAGGGTCGCGAACTGCGCTTGCAGTGCAGCGTCTTCGGTCTGGGCAGCCAGGGCCTGAGCCCAGTACAGCGCCAGGTAGAAGTGGCTGCCGCGGTTGTCGATGTTGCCGACTTTGCGCGATGGCGACTTGTTGTTGTCGAGGAACTGGCCGGTGGCCTGATCCAGGGTCTTGGACAGAACCAGTGCTTTCGGGTTGTTGTAGTTCACACCCAAATGCTCAAGGGAGGCTGCCAGCGCGAGGAATTCGCCCAGCGAATCCCAGCGCAGGAAGTTCTCTTCAACCAGTTGCTGCACGTGCTTCGGTGCCGAACCGCCAGCGCCGGTTTCGAACAGGCCACCGCCGTTCATCAGCGGCACGATCGACAGCATCTTGGCGCTGGTGCCCAGTTCCATGATCGGGAACAGGTCAGTCAGGTAGTCGCGCAGTACGTTGCCGGTCACCGAAATGGTGTCCTTGCCTTCGCGGGTGCGCTGCAGGGTGTATTTCATCGCGTCGACCGGCGCCATGATCTGGATGTCCAGACCGGCAGTGTCGTGATCCTTCAGGTAAGCCTGAACTTTCTCGATCACTACGCCATCGTGAGCGCGCATTGGGTCCAGCCAGAAAATCGCTGGAGTGCTGCTGGCGCGAGCACGGTTGACGGCCAGTTTGACCCAGTCCTGGATCGGCGCGTCTTTGGTCTGGCACATGCGGAAGATGTCGCCGGCTTCAACAGCCTGTTCCATCAGCAGGGTGCCTTTGCTGTCGGTTACGCGAACCACGCCATCAGCCTTGATCTGGAAGGTCTTGTCGTGGGAGCCGTACTCTTCAGCCTTTTTAGCCATCAGGCCAACGTTTGGCACGCTGCCCATGGTGGTCGGATCGAAAGCGCCATTGGCTTTGCAATCTTCGATCACGGCCTGGTAGATGGTCGCGTAGCAACGATCCGGGATCACAGCCTTGGTGTCGTGCAGCTGGCCGTCGGTGCCCCACATCTTGCCGGAGTCACGGATCATCGCAGGCATCGAGGCGTCGACGATGACGTCGCTCGGCACGTGCAGGTTGGTGATGCCTTTGTCGGAGTTGACCATCGCCAGCGACGGACGAGCGGCGTAAACCGCGGCCATGTCGGCTTCGATCTGAGCTTGCTGCTCGGCCGGCAGGGCCTTGATACGTGCGTACAGGTCGCCGATGCCGTTGTTCAGGTTGAAGCCGATCTGGGCCAGCACGTCAGCGTGCTTGGTCAGGGCGTCTTTATAGAACTCGGCAACGATCTGGCCGAACATGATTGGGTCGGAGACCTTCATCATGGTCGCTTTCAGGTGCACCGACAGCAGCACGCCTTGCGCCTTGGCGCTGTCGATTTCAGCAGCGATAAACGCACGCAGGGCGTTTTTGCTCATCACGGCGCAGTCGAGAATCTCGCCAGCCTGAACGGTGGTTTTCTCTTTCAGGACGGTCGCGGTGCCGTCTTTGGCGATCAGCTCGATCTTCACAGCGTCAGCGGCGTCGATCAGGGCAGCTTTTTCGCTGCCGTAGAAATCGCCGGTGCTCATGTGAGCGACGTGGGACTTGGAGTCTTTGGCCCAGGCGCCCATTTTGTGCGGGTGCTTGCGCGCGTAGTTTTTGACCGACAGTGGCGCGCGACGGTCGGAGTTGCCTTCACGCAGAACCGGGTTCACGGCGCTGCCCTTGACCTTGTCGTAACGCGCCTTGGCGTCTTTGTCGGCGTTGCTGGTTACGGTTTCCGGGTAGTCCGGCAGGTTGTAACCCTGAGCTTGCAGTTCTTTGATTGCCGCTTGCAGCTGAGGAACCGATGCGCTGATGTTCGGCAGCTTGATGATGTTGGCTTCAGGCGTAACGGCCAGGTCGCCCAGTTCGGCGAGGTGGTCGGCTACAGCATTGTCGCCCAGTTGCTCGGGGAAGCTGGCCAGAATGCGTGCTGCAAGAGAGATATCGCGGGTTTCCACGGCGATATCGGCCGAGGCGGTGTATGCCTCGATGATCGGCAGCAGGGAATAGGTGGCGAGGGCAGGAGCTTCGTCGGTGAAGGTATAGATGATCTTCGAGCGGGTGGGCATATTCGGATTAACTCTCTCTTCTTTGCTAAAGCGTGCGCAGAAACTCGAGGGGCGCCGGGTAAGCGCGTTCGTTCAAAGTCATCCATGAACCGAATGTCGAGATTCTTCGCGGTGATGTTGGGTGCATCAGTAGAGCGTCAAGCAGTCAGGCTGCGATAACAACCCGACCAATCAGGCGGAAAGTCTCGTTCTAGAGAGGCCAGCCGTCGTGACCCTGTGGTCAGCGGGCGGCATTATACATAGGTAGCTGGCAATCTGCCGATGGTTCATATGCAACGATTCTCGTCCATTGGTCTAAAGGTCGCAGGGCTAGGTGCGGCGTAGAGTCGTCGCGAATGCTTGAATTTGGCGCTTTTCCCTTTGCTTTCAGGCTTGTACGAATCGAGTTGTGCGAATGCCGGGAACTGAGGGTTTGCGTGTTGATTCAAGTGGGTTACGCTCGAACCAAGCCAGATGTTCAATCCAAACAATGGAGTTCAGCATGGGTTACAAGAAGATTCAGGTTCCAGCCGTCGGCGACAAAATCACCGTCAATGCAGACCATTCTCTCAATGTTCCTGATAACCCGATCATCCCCTTCATTGAAGGTGACGGCATTGGCGTCGACGTCAGCCCTGTGATGATCAAAGTGGTTGATGCTGCTGTGGCGAAAGCCTACGGGGGCAAGCGCAAGATTTCCTGGATGGAAGTCTACGCTGGCGAAAAAGCAACTCAGGTCTATGACCAGGACACCTGGCTGCCCCAGGAAACCTTGGACGCCGTCAAAGATTACGTCGTCTCCATCAAAGGCCCGCTGACCACTCCGGTCGGTGGCGGTATCCGCTCCTTGAACGTGGCCCTGCGCCAGCAGCTCGATCTCTATGTGTGCCTGCGCCCGGTAGTATGGTTCGAAGGCGTACCGAGCCCGGTGAAAAAGCCTGGCGATGTCGACATGGTGATCTTTCGCGAGAACTCCGAAGACATCTATGCCGGTATCGAATGGAAGGCCGGCTCCCCTGAAGCCACCAAGGTCATCAAATTCCTCAAAGAAGAAATGGGCGTCACCAAGATCCGTTTCGACCAGGATTGCGGCATCGGCATCAAGCCTGTTTCCAAAGAAGGCACCAAGCGTCTGGTGCGCAAGGCCCTGCAATATGTCGTGGACAACGATCGCAAGTCGCTGACCATCGTGCACAAGGGCAACATCATGAAATTCACCGAAGGTGCCTTCAAGGACTGGGGTTACGAGGTGGCGAAGGAAGAATTCGGCGCCGAGCTGCTTGATGGCGGCCCGTGGATGAAGTTCAAGAACCCGAAAACCGGTCGTGAAGTCATCGTCAAGGATGCCATCGCCGACGCCATGCTCCAGCAGATCCTGCTGCGCCCGGCCGAATACGACGTGATCGCCACCCTGAACCTCAACGGTGACTACCTCTCCGACGCCCTGGCGGCAGAAGTTGGCGGTATCGGTATCGCGCCAGGTGCCAACCTGTCCGACACCGTGGCCATGTTCGAAGCCACCCACGGTACTGCGCCGAAGTATGCCGGCAAGGACCAGGTCAACCCGGGTTCGGTGATTCTGTCGGCGGAAATGATGCTGCGTCACCTGGGCTGGACCGAGGCGGCAGACCTGATCATCAAAGGCACCAACGGCGCGATCAAGGCCAAGACCGTGACCTACGACTTCGAGCGTCTGATGGAAGGCGCCACCCTGGTATCTTCTTCGGGCTTCGGTGAGGCGCTGATCAAGCACATGTAAGCATCGCAGGCATGCGAAAAACCGCCCGTCTCGAGTGATCGAGGCGGGCGGTTTTTTTCTGGCAGGCGATGAACTGGTTTTAGCTGGTGACCGATTGCGCCAGGGCGGCGGTCGAGGCTGCATCTGTTGCGGTCGCGACGTTCTGAATGTTTGTCGCGTGCAAGCCTTTCGGGCCTTGCACGATGTCGAACTTCACCTGTTGTCCTGCTTTCAGGGTTTTATACCCGTCCATCTCAATGGCAGAGTAGTGCGCAAAGAAATCGATCTCTTTGCCATCTTCATCTCGACCTTCGCGGGCCTCGGTATTGATGAAACCGAACCCCTTGGCGTTGTTGAACCATTTCACCTTGCCGACAGCCATGCTCAAATCCCTCTGCAACAGACTCCATCGCTGGAGTATCATCCAAGTCATCCGCAATCTAATCCGTTAAAAGGATTGACTCCGCGGATCTTTTTTACCCACTGTGGGCTCTATTGGTTGTAACACCGTTTTCCCGATAGTCAAGGTGACCGGGCAGTCGGAGTTGAAAACGTGCGCAATCGCCCCCACCACTGTATTTGCACAACTGACGAACCTTTCTTTCCATGCATGCAATCAGCCAGATTCGACTAACATTCAATCAGGATCGCCCGCTTCTCCAAAAGGATCTTCCAGAGGAGCACGACGACGATTCGGCAGGCGTTGCTGTTCAGGAAGCAAAGCCTGCGTTACAGGCGCCGCCGATGTACAAGGTGGTTTTGTTCAATGATGACTACACACCGATGGATTTCGTCGTCGAAGTGCTCGAGGTGTTTTTTAACCTGAATCGCGAGCTGGCGACCAAGGTCATGCTGGCCGTCCACACAGAAGGGCGGGCAGTATGTGGAGTGTTTACCCGCGACATCGCCGAGACAAAGGCCATGCAGGTCAACCAGTACGCCAGGGAAAGCCAGCATCCGCTACTCTGTGAAATCGAGAAGGACGGTTAATCGCCGACCACTTGGGTATGAGGTGAAGCTATGTTAAACCGCGAGCTCGAAGTCACCCTCAATCTAGCCTTCAAGGAGGCTCGTTCGAAACGTCATGAATTCATGACCGTCGAACACCTGCTGCTGGCCCTATTGGATAATGAGGCTGCCGCCACCGTTTTGCGTGCCTGCGGCGCAAACCTCGACAAACTCAAGCATGACCTGCAGGAGTTCATCGACTCCACCACGCCATTGATCCCCGTTCATGACGAAGATCGCGAAACCCAGCCAACCCTGGGCTTTCAGCGTGTATTGCAACGTGCTGTTTTCCACGTACAGAGCTCGGGCAAACGCGAAGTGACTGGCGCTAACGTGCTGGTTGCAATCTTCAGTGAGCAAGAGAGTCAGGCAGTGTTTCTGCTGAAACAGCAGAGCGTTGCGCGCATCGATGTCGTCAACTACATCGCCCATGGCATTTCCAAAGTGCCGGGGCATGGCGATCACTCTGAAGGTGAACAAGATATGCAGGACGACGAGGGCGGTGAGTCTTCTTCTTCAGGCAATCCTCTGGATGCTTATGCCAGCAACCTCAACGAACTCGCGCGCCAGGGTCGTATCGATCCGCTGGTCGGCCGCGAATCGGAAGTCGAGCGTGTCGCGCAGATTCTCGCGCGTCGGCGTAAAAACAATCCGCTGCTGGTGGGTGAAGCAGGCGTGGGTAAAACCGCGATTGCCGAAGGTCTGGCCAAGCGCATTGTCGATAACCAGGTGCCGGATCTGCTGGCCAACAGCGTCGTTTACTCCCTGGATCTCGGTGCTCTGCTCGCGGGCACCAAGTATCGCGGTGATTTCGAGAAGCGCTTCAAGGCGCTGCTCAATGAACTGAAAAAACGTCCGCAGGCGATCCTGTTCATCGACGAGATCCACACCATCATTGGTGCCGGCGCGGCGTCCGGTGGCGTCATGGATGCTTCGAACCTGCTCAAGCCGCTGCTGTCGTCTGGCGACATTCGCTGCATTGGTTCGACGACGTTCCAGGAATTCCGTGGCATCTTCGAGAAGGACCGTGCCTTGGCGCGTCGCTTCCAGAAGGTCGATGTCGTCGAGCCGTCGGTGGAAGACACCATCGGCATCCTGCGCGGCCTGAAAGGGCGTTTCGAGCAGCATCACAACATCGAATACAGCGATGAGTCGTTGCGCGCTGCTGCTGAGCTGGCGTCGCGCTACATCAATGATCGGCATATGCCGGACAAGGCTATCGACGTCATTGACGAAGCGGGCGCCTACCAGCGTCTGCAACCGGTCGAAAAACGCGTTAAGCGCATTGAAGTGCCGCAGGTCGAAGACATTGTGGCGAAGATCGCGCGGATCCCGCCGAAGCACGTCACCAGTTCCGACAAGGAACTGCTGCGTAACCTGGAGCGTGACCTGAAGCTGACAGTGTTTGGTCAGGACGCGGCGATCGATTCGCTGTCGACTGCGATCAAACTGTCGCGTGCCGGGCTCAAGTCGCCGGACAAGCCAGTCGGTTCGTTCCTGTTCGCAGGGCCGACCGGTGTCGGTAAAACCGAGGCTGCACGGCAACTGGCCAAGGCGTTGGGGATCGAGCTGGTTCGTTTCGACATGTCCGAGTACATGGAGCGTCACACCGTATCGCGTCTGATCGGTGCGCCTCCAGGCTATGTCGGCTTTGATCAGGGCGGTTTGTTGACCGAAGCGATCACCAAGCAACCGCATTGCGTATTGCTGCTCGATGAAATCGAGAAGGCGCATCCGGAAGTCTTCAATCTGCTGCTGCAGGTCATGGACCATGGCACGCTGACCGATAACAACGGGCGCAAGGCGGATTTCCGCAATGTGATCGTGATCATGACGACCAACGCCGGTGCCGAAACGGCGGCGCGTGCTTCGATCGGTTTCACTCATCAGGACCACTCGTCTGATGCGATGGAAGTGATCAAGAAGAGCTTCACGCCGGAATTCCGTAACCGTCTGGACACCATTATCCAGTTTGGTCGCCTCAGTCATGAGGTCATCAAAAGTGTGGTGGACAAGTTCCTCACCGAGCTTCAGGCGCAGCTGGAAGACAAGCGTGTGCTGCTTGAGGTTACCGATGCAGCGCGCAGTTGGCTGGCGGCGGGTGGTTATGACTCGGCAATGGGCGCTCGTCCGATGGCGCGTCTGATTCAGGACAAGATCAAGCGTCCGCTGGCGGAGGAGATTCTGTTTGGCGAGCTGGCCGAGCATGGCGGTGTGGTGCACATCGACATCAAGGATGGTGAGCTGACGTTTGACTTTGAGACCACGGCTGAAATGGCCTGACGGTGGTAGATCAAGAGGGCGCCTTCGGGCGCCTTTTTGTTGTCTGGTGTTTTTGGGGGTTGGGTGTATATCCGTTTCTGCGGTTATGGCTGCTTAGGGTTCCGCCCTTACGGCGGGTCACTTTTGGCAAACGCCCCAAAAGTAACCAAAAGGTCTGTGCCCTGACGTCCGGCCCTCGCTGTGGCTCGGGTTCCTTCGCTGCGGGATTGATCCGGGCGCATCGCCTACGGTTTGCTTCGCTGCACCTCCTCTCGATGCATTTGGCTGCGCCAAACGGTCGCTGCGCTCCCACCCCCGGATCAATCCCTCCACTCAGCCTGCCGACGGGCTCCGAGATCAAGAGCGGTACTCGAGCTAACGCTCATTGTGTTGAGTGGGGCGGCATGCGCCGCGTTTTGGGGTGTACTCGTTTTTTTGTGGCAGTGATGGCGGCCTGACAGCCGACCAATCTCTAGCAGACTGCATACGATCCCATTGTAGGAGTGAGCCTGCTCGCGATGACGGCCTGACATCCGACCTGTTTCTGCCGGTTGTACTCGACCCCTGTGGGAGCTGGCTTGCCAGCGATGACGGCCTTACAGCCAATCAAGCTCTGGCAGGTGTACCCATTCCCTGTAGGAGCTGCCGAAGGCTGCGATCTTTTGATCTGTTTTGGATTTAGCTGTTGATCTCCAGCCCCTTCGGCAGGCCGAGCGGAGGTGTTCATCCGGGGGTTAGGCGCGCAGCGCCGTTTGGCGAAGCCAAACACATCGAGAGGAGGTGCAGCGCAGCAAACCGTAGGCGATGCCCCCGGATGGACACCGTAGCGAGGGAACACTGAGCCTCAGCGAAGTGCCGTACGCCGGGGCCAAGCCTTTTGGGTTACCTTTTCGGCGTCTGGAAAAGGTGACTCGCTGTAAGAGCGAAACCCTAAGCAGCCGTTACCGCAGCAACGGATATGCCCCCAACCCCAACCCCCGAAACAACAAAATCAAAAGATCGCAGCCTTCGGCAGCTCCTACAGGGGAAAAGTCAGGCTGCGATCTTTTGATCTGCTCTGGCTGTTGATCTCCAGCCCCTTCGGCAGGCCGAGCGGAGGTGTTCATCCGGGGGTTAGGCGCGCAGCGCCGTTTGGCGAAGCCAAACACATCGAGAGGAGGTGCAGCGCAGCAAACCGTAGGCGATGCCCCCGGATGGACACCGTAGCGAGGGAACACTGAGCCTAAGCGAAGTGCCGTACGCCGGGGCCAAGCCTTTTGGGTTACCTTTTCGGCGTTTGGAAAAGGTGACTCGCTGTAAGAGCGAAACCGCCAGCGGCAGCACCCGAAAAAACGGATATGCCCCCAAACCCAAACCCAAACCCCAAAACGCACATACAAAAACGCCCGGCATAAACCGGGCGTTCTGTATTGACTTGATTAACGAGCGCGGTAAGTAATGCGCCCTTTGCTCAAGTCATAGGGCGTCAGCTCGACGCGCACTTTGTCACCGGTAAGAATACGAATGTAGTTCTTGCGCATCTTGCCGGAAATATGCGCGGTTACGACGTGCCCATTTTCCAACTCCACACGAAACATGGTGTTGGGCAGGGTGTCGACGACAGTGCCTTCCATTTCGAAGCTGTCTTCTTTCGACATGCAGTAAAGCCCTCGGTATCCAATGAATGGCCCGGTGCAACTGCGCCAGGCAAAAGCGGCGTGCATTGTGCCCGAAAAATGGGGTTTACGCCAAGGGGTTTACGGCTTGTGTTCAGTTCAGGATGACCCAGCGCTGATTAATCAGCAGTTCGATGGGGCGATATTGAGTCTTGTAGTTCATCTTTTTGCAGTTTTTGATCCAGTAACCCAGGTACACCGCCTCAAGCCCCAGGCGCCGGCTCTCGGCGATCTGCCACAGTATGGCGAAACGGCCAAGGCTGCGGCGTTCTTCGGCCGGTTCGTAAAAGGTGTACACCGCCGACAGGCCGTTAGGCAGCAAATCGGTCACAGCCACCGCCAGCAACCGTCCGTCGAGACGAAATTCGTAAAAGCGCGAGAAGGGCAGATCGCGCACCAGAAACGTCGAGAATTGATCACGGCTCGGTGGGTACATGTCACCGTCGGCGTGACGCTGTTCGATGTAGCGCTGATACAGATCGAAGTATTCTTCACTGAACTGGGGTTTGGCCGGGCGCACCTGCAAATCGGCGTTGCGTTTGAAAATCCGCTTCTGCTGACGATTGGGGATGAACTGCGCCACCGGAATGCGCGCAGGCACGCACGCATTGCAATTCTGGCAATGGGGGCGATACAGGTGATCGCCGCTGCGACGAAAGCCCATTTCCGACAGGTCTGCGTAGACATGCACATCCATGGGCTGACTCGGATCGAGAAACAGGGTCGTGGCCTGCTCCTCGGGCAGATAACTGCAAGAGTGAGGCTGAGTGGCATAAAACTTCAAACGCGCCAACTCGGTCATGATCAACCCTCGGGATAAGCTGGTGAATTAAGTGTAAGCCACGCGCGCAAAAGTCGCTCAGCAAACCCAAGTGGCATGATTGGGTTGATCCAGATGGCGTGCCAGATAGTTTGCGAATTCCTGGCGGGGAATCGCTCGGGCGCCGAGGCTGTGCAGGTGATCGGTGGGCATCTGGCAGTCGATAAGCACGAAGCCCGAATCTTTCAGATGCCGCACCAGCGTGGCAAAGCCATATTTGGAGGCGTTGTCGGCGCGGCTGAACATCGATTCACCAAAAAACAGTTGCCCCATCGCCAGACCGTACAGGCCGCCGACCAACTCGCCCTGATCCCGAACTTCGACCGAATGGGCGAAGCCGCGTCGATGCAGTTCAACGTAGGCGTCCTGCATGGCTCCGGTGATCCAGGTGCCGTCAGCGTAATCCCGGGGCGCGGCGCAGGCGCGGATCACCGCTTCAAAGTCCTGATCAAACGTGACCTGATAGCGTTCCTTGCGCAGCAGTTTGCTCAGGCTGCGCGAAACATGCAGTTCGTCGGGAAACAGCACGGTGCGTGGATCCGGCGACCACCAGAGAATCGGCTGGCCTTCGGAAAACCACGGAAAGCAGCCATGGCGATAAGCCTGAATCAGACGATCGGCAGACAAATCGCCGCCAGCGGCGAGCAATCCGTTGGGGTCGCGCATGGCCTTTTCCAGTGGTGGAAAAGTCAGGGAGTTGCGTTGTAACCAAGTCAGCATGGCATCCAGGCTTGCAGAAGGGGAGGGCGGTGCAGGCTGTTCGGCCCGCGATAAAGTGTGCCGTTAAATGACCGGAATGTCGTCCAGATACTTCTCGGCATCCAGCGCGGCCATGCAGCCGGCACCGGCCGACGTCACTGCCTGGCGATAAACATGGTCGGCAACGTCACCAGCGGCAAATACGCCGGGGATCGCGGTGGACGTGGCATCGCCGTCGCTGCCGCCCTTGATCAGCAGATAGCCGTCGCGCATGGGTAGCTGGCCGTCAAACAGGTCGGTATTGGGTTTGTGGCCGATGGCGATGAACACGCCAGCCAGCGCCAGTTCACCGGTTTCGCCCGTGTGGCTGTCACGTAATCGCGCGCCGGTGACGCCGCTGGCATCGCCGAGCACTTCGTCGAGATTCTGGTTCCAGTGCAGGCGCACGTTGCCGGTGGCGGCTTTCTCGAAGAGTTTGTCCTGAAGGATTTTCTCCGAGCGCAGTTTGTCGCGGCGATGGATCAGGTGTACTTCTTTGGCGATGTTGGAAAGGTACAGTGCTTCCTCGACGGCGGTATTGCCGCCGCCGACCACCGCAACCACCTGATTGCGGTAAAAGAAGCCGTCACAGGTGGCGCAGGCGGAGACGCCTTTGCCGGCGAAGGCTTCTTCCGAGGGCAAACCCAGGTATTGCGCCGAGGCGCCGGTGGCAATGATCAGGGCATCGCAGGTGTAGGTGCCGCTGTCGCCGATGAGTTCGAACGGGCGCTGCTGCAACTTGGCGGTGTGGATGTGGTCGTAAACGATCTCTGTGGCAAAGCGTTCGGCGTGTTTCTGCATGCGCTCCATCAGCACCGGGCCGGTGAGGCCTTCGACGTCGCCGGGCCAGTTGTCGACTTCGACCGTTGTGGTGAGCTGGCCACCGGCCTGCAACCCGGTAATCACCACGGGTTTGAGGTTGGCGCGGGCGGCGTATACGGCGGCGCTGTAACCGGCCGGGCCGGAGCCGAGAATGATCAGGCGTGAATGCTTCGCTGCGTTCATCAAATACACCTCATAAGCCTTTGTCACAAAAGGTAATGCATGCTCAAATTGAAGCGCAGGTCTTGTCGGCTTGGCTATGCTCAACACTGCGGTTTGAAGCATGGCATCAAGCGCACAAACCCGTACAATGCCGGGCTGTTACAGAATATTCGCCGCGCACCGTGTTTATAAAACCCTGAGCGCAGTGTTAAAAGTAGTCTCAGTTGCACCCGTTAACTTTTTTACCTGCCTGGATTGGGCAGTTTTTATCGTCATTCAATAGATGGACGCGCCTTGGCGCAGGAAAAGTAGCGTTTTGAAGAAATCCACCGCAGCACCCAAAACAGTCGTTCCGCTCTGGCGCCAACAGTTGCACTACCGGCTCAAGGAAGGTGCATTGATCGCCATTGGCGCCTTGTGCCTGTTCCTGATGATGGCCTTGCTGACCTATGGCAAGGACGATCCGGGCTGGAGCCACAACAGCAAGATCGACGATGTGCAGAATTTCGGCGGCCCGGCGGGTTCCTACAGCGCCGACATCCTGTTCATGGTGCTCGGCTACTTCGCCTACATCTTCCCGTTGCTGCTGGCGATCAAGGCGTATCAGATCTTCCGTCAGCGCCACGAGCCGTGGCAATGGAGCGGCTGGCTGTTCTCCTGGCGCCTGATCGGTCTGGTGTTTCTGGTGTTGTCCGGTGCCGCGCTGGCGCACATTCATTTTCATGCCGCGACCGGTTTGCCGGCCGGTGCCGGTGGCGCCTTGGGCGAAAGCCTTGGCGATCTGGCGAAGAACGCGCTGAACATTCAGGGCAGCACGCTACTGTTCATTGCCCTGTTTCTGTTCGGTCTGACCGTGTTCACCGACCTGTCATGGTTCAAGGTGATGGACATTACCGGCAAGATCACCCTCGACCTGTTCGAACTGTTCCAGGGCGCGCTCAACCGCTGGTGGTCGGCGCGTACCGAACGCAAGCAACTGGTCGCGCAACTGCGTGAAGTCGATGATCGCGTGCACGATGTGGTCGCACCGACGGTGACTGACAAGCGTGAGCAGGCCAAAGTCAAAGAACGCCTGATCGAACGTGAGCAAGCACTGAGCAAGCACATGTCCGACCGCGAGAAGCAGGTCCCGCCAGTCATCGCCCCGGCGCCGGTCAAGGCTCCGGAGCCGAGCAAGCGTGTGCAGAAAGAGAAACAGGCGCCGTTGTTCGTCGACAGCGCCGTGGAAGGCACCTTGCCACCGATCTCGATTCTTGATCCTGCGGAAAAGAAACAACTCAATTACTCGCCGGAATCCCTGGCTGCGGTCGGCCACTTGCTGGAGATCAAGCTCAAGGAGTTCGGCGTCGAGGTCACGGTGGATTCGATCCATCCCGGCCCGGTGATTACCCGTTACGAAATCCAGCCTGCCGCCGGGGTAAAAGTCAGCCGCATCGCCAACCTCGCTAAAGACCTTGCGCGCTCCCTGGCCGTGACCAGCGTGCGGGTGGTTGAAGTGATTCCGGGCAAGACCACGGTCGGTATCGAGATTCCCAACGAAGACCGGCAGATCGTGCGCTTCTCCGAAGTGCTGTCGACGCCTGAGTACGACAACTTCAAATCGCCGGTCACCCTGGCGCTGGGCCATGACATCGGCGGCAAACCAGTGATCACCGACCTGGCGAAAATGCCGCACTTGCTGGTGGCCGGTACGACTGGTTCCGGTAAGTCGGTGGGTGTGAACGCGATGATCCTGTCGATCCTGTTCAAGTCCGGCCCGGAAGACGCCAAGCTGATCATGATCGACCCGAAAATGTTGGAGCTGTCGATCTACGAAGGCATTCCGCACTTGCTCTGCCCGGTCGTGACCGACATGAAGGACGCCGCCAACGCCCTGCGCTGGAGCGTTGCCGAGATGGAGCGTCGCTACAAACTGATGGCGAAGATGGGCGTGCGAAACCTGTCCGGCTTCAACGCCAAGGTCAAGGAAGCCCAGGACGCCGGCGAGCCGTTGAGCGATCCGCTGTACAAGCGCGAAAGCATCCACGACGAAGCACCGCTGCTGCAGAAGCTGCCAACCATCGTCGTGGTGGTCGACGAATTCGCCGACATGATGATGATCGTCGGCAAGAAGGTTGAAGAACTGATCGCCCGTATCGCGCAGAAGGCACGTGCGGCCGGTATTCACTTGATCCTCGCGACCCAGCGGCCGTCGGTGGACGTGATCACCGGTCTGATCAAGGCCAACATTCCGACCCGTATGGCGTTCCAGGTGTCGAGCAAGATCGACTCGCGGACCATCATCGACCAGGGCGGCGCCGAGCAACTGCTTGGCCACGGTGACATGCTCTACATGCCGCCGGGTACCAGCCTGCCGATCCGGGTTCACGGCGCGTTCGTTTCCGACGATGAAGTCCACCGTGTGGTCGAAGCGTGGAAACTGCGCGGCGCGCCGGAATACAACGACGACATCCTCAACGGTGTCGAAGAGGCGGGCAGCGGCTTTGAAGGCAGCAGCGGCGGTGGCGATGGCGATGATCCTGAAGCTGACGCGCTGTATGACGAAGCCGTACAGTTCGTGCTGGAAAGCCGTCGTGCCTCGATTTCCGCCGTACAGCGCAAGCTGAAGATCGGCTACAACCGCGCCGCCCGGATGATCGAAGCCATGGAAATGGCTGGCGTCGTCACCTCGATGAACACCAACGGTTCACGCGAAGTCCTGGCCCCGGGCCCGGTACGCGACTGATTGCAAAAGCAAGAGGCGGGACAATGATGTCCCGCCGCTCTCCCAACGAGTATTCAAGAGGACTCCCATGCGTCTTATCCGCATGCTGCTGCCAGTACTGGCTTTGACCACACTCACGGCCCACGCCGATGACAAGGACGTGGCTCGTTTGACCCAATTGCTGGAAACATCCAAGACCCTGAGCGCGAACTTCTCGCAGCTGACCCTTGACGGCAGCGGCACTCAGTTGCAGGAAACCACTGGCGACATGACCTTGCAGCGTCCGGGCCTGTTCTACTGGCACACTAACGCGCCGGCCGAGCAGACCATGGTCTCCGACGGCAAGAAAGTCACCCTGTGGGACCCGGATCTTGAGCAAGCCACCATCAAGAAGCTCGACGAGCGCCTGACCCAGACCCCGGCGCTGCTGCTGTCCGGTGACGTGTCGAAGATCAGCCAGAGCTTCGACATCAGCGCGAAAGAGGCCGGTGGCGTGATCGACTTCACCCTCAAGCCGAAAACCAAGGACACCCTGTTCGACAACCTGCGCCTGTCGTTCCGCAACGGTCTGCTCAACGACATGCAGCTGATCGACAGCGTCGGCCAGCGCACCAATATCCTGTTCACCGGCGTGAAAGCCAACGAGCCGGTGCCAGCGTCGAAATTCAAGTTCGACATCCCCAAGGGTGCCGATGTAATCCAGGAATAAACCCCGGCCCAGTGGCGTTGCCTAGGGGCTTTTTGTGGCGAGGGGATTTAGCGAGACGTCGCACCGCCCCGATGGGCTGCGAAGCAGCCCCAAAACCTGCAACCCGGTTGAGTCAGACGTACCGCGTAGAATGGTTTTACGACTGCTGCGCAGCCGGTCGGGGATAAATCCCCTCACCACAGGGTTCACCAATAGGTTTTCACAGGGTTTTCCACAGAATTCGAAAATCAGAGGTTTCAACGCTACGTGATGGATCTGTTTCGCAGTGCACCGATTGCCCAGCCACTGGCCGCGCGTTTGCGTGCGACCAATCTGGATGAGTACGTCGGTCAGGAGCACGTACTCGCTCGCGGCAAGCCTCTGCGTGAGGCGCTGGAGCAGGGTGCCCTGCATTCGATGATCTTCTGGGGCCCTCCGGGTGTGGGTAAAACCACCCTGGCGCGGTTGCTCGCGGAAGTCTCGGATGCGCACTTCGAAACGGTCTCGGCGGTGCTCGCCGGGGTCAAGGAGATCCGTCAGGCCGTTGAAATCGCCAAGCAGCAGGCCGGCCAGTACGGCAAGCGCACGATTTTGTTTGTCGATGAAGTGCACCGCTTCAACAAATCCCAGCAGGACGCGTTCCTGCCCTACGTTGAAGACGGCACGCTGATCTTCATCGGCGCCACCACCGAAAACCCTTCGTTCGAACTCAACAATGCCTTGTTGTCGCGGGCCCGCGTCTACGTGCTGAAAAGCCTCGACGAGGCGGCGCTGCGCAAACTGGTGCACCGCGCGCTCACCGAAGAGCGCGGCTTGGGCAAGCGCAACCTGACACTCAATGACGAAGGCTTCCAGATGCTGCTGTCGGCCGCCGATGGCGATGGCCGGCGTCTGCTCAATCTGCTGGAAAATGCCTCGGATCTCGCCGAAGACAACAGCGAGATCGGCACCGAGCTCCTGCAAAGCCTGCTCGGCGACACCCGTCGGCGCTTCGACAAGGGTGGCGAAGCGTTCTACGACCAGATCTCGGCGCTGCACAAATCGGTGCGCGGCTCCAACCCCGACGGCGCGCTGTACTGGTTTGCGCGGATGATCGACGGCGGCTGCGATCCGCTGTATCTGGCGCGACGCGTGGTGCGCATGGCCAGCGAAGACATCGGCAATGCCGACCCGCGCGCGCTGAGCCTGTGCCTCGCGGCGTGGGAAGTGCAGGAACGTCTCGGTAGTCCGGAAGGCGAGTTGGCGGTGGCGCAGGCCATTACCTATCTGGCCTGCGCGCCGAAAAGCAACGCGGTGTACATGGGCTTCAAAACGGCCCTGCGCGCTGCCGCCGAACACGGCTCGCTGGAAGTGCCGCTGCACTTGCGCAACGCGCCGACCAAACTGATGAAGCAATTGGGCTATGGCGACGAATACCGCTACGCCCACGATGAACCGGACGCTTACGCCGCTGGTGAAGACTATTTTCCGGAAGAACTCGAGCCGATCCCGTTCTACCAACCAGTGCCGCGCGGCCTTGAGTTGAAGATCGGCGAGAAGCTCAACCACCTCGCTCAACTCGATCGTTTAAGCCCAAGACAGCGGAGAAAATAGTGCTTCCATTGATCGTTGCGGTCTCCGTCGGCGGTATGGCCGGCACACTGTTGCGTTTCGCCACCGGCAACTGGATCAACGCCAATTGGCCGCGGCACTTCTATACCGCGACGCTGGCCGTTAATATCGTGGGCTGTCTGCTGATTGGCGTGTTGTACGGCCTGTTTTTGATACGCCCGGAGGTGCCGATCGAGGTGCGTGCCGGGTTGATGGTCGGCTTCCTCGGGGGGCTGACGACTTTTTCATCCTTTTCACTGGATACGGTGCGCCTGCTGGAAAGCGGGCAGGTGCCGCTGGCCCTGGGCTATGCGGCACTCAGCGTATTCGGCGGGCTGCTCGCGACGTGGGCTGGCCTGTCTTTGACCAAACTTTGATAACGAGAAACCGACATGCTCGATTCCAAACTGTTACGTAGCAACCTTCAGGACGTAGCGGACCGCCTGGCTTCCCGTGGCTTTGCCCTGGATACCGCGCGCATCGAAGCGCTGGAAGAACAGCGCAAGACCGTCCAGACCCGCACCGAAGCACTGCAGGCTGAGCGTAACGCGCGTTCCAAATCCATCGGTCAGGCCAAGCAGCGCGGCGAAGACATCGCGCCGCTGATGGCGGACGTCGAGCGTATGGCGGGCGAATTGAGTGCCGGTAAAGTCGAGCTGGACGCGATCCAGACCGAACTGGACTCGATCCTGCTGGGCATCCCCAACCTGCCGCACGAATCCGTTCCGGTCGGCAAAGACGAAGACGACAACGTTGAAGTGCGCCGCTGGGGCACCCCGACTGCGTTCGATTTCGAAGTGAAAGACCACGTTGCCCTGGGCGAGAAGTTCGGCTGGCTGGACTTTGAAACCGCCGCCAAGCTGTCCGGCGCACGTTTCGCGCTGTTGCGTGGTCCGATCGCGCGTCTGCACCGTGCACTGGCGCAGTTCATGATCAACCTGCACGTCAACGAGCACGGCTACGAAGAGGCTTACACGCCTTATCTGGTTCAGGCGCCGGCACTGCAAGGCACCGGTCAACTGCCGAAATTCGAAGAAGACCTGTTCAAGATCGCCCGCGAAGGCGAAGCCGATCTGTACCTGATCCCGACCGCCGAAGTGTCGCTGACCAACATCGTGGCCGGCGAAATCGTCGATCCGAAACTGCTGCCGATCAAGTTCGTCGCCCATACCCCATGCTTCCGCAGCGAAGCCGGTGCATCGGGTCGTGACACCCGCGGCATGATCCGTCAGCACCAGTTCGACAAAGTAGAAATGGTCCAGATCGTCGAGCCGTCGACGTCGATGGAAGCGCTGGAAGGCCTGACCGCCAACGCCGAGAAAGTCCTGCAACTGCTCGGCTTGCCTTACCGCACCCTGGCGCTGTGCACTGGCGACATGGGCTTCAGCGCAGTCAAGACTTACGATCTGGAAGTGTGGATCCCGAGCCAGGACAAGTACCGCGAAATCTCGTCGTGCTCGAACTGCGGCGACTTCCAGGCCCGCCGCATGCAGGCGCGTTTCCGTAACCCGGAAACCGGCAAGCCTGAACTGGTGCACACCCTCAACGGTTCCGGTCTGGCGGTGGGTCGTACCCTCGTTGCCGTGCTGGAAAACTACCAGCAGGCCGACGGCTCGATCCGCGTGCCGGACGTGCTGAAGCCGTACATGGGTGGCCTTGAGGTCATCGGCTAAATGAAATATCTGCCGCTGTTTCACAACCTGCGCGGCAGTCGTGTGTTGGTCGTCGGTGGGGGGGAAATTGCCTTGCGCAAATCCCGCCTGCTGGCCGATGCCGGTGCGCTGCTGCGGGTGGTCGCACCTGAAATCGAAACGCAACTGCGCGATCTGGTCGCCGCCTCGGGTGGCGAATGCCTGTTGCGTGGTTACGTCGAAGCGGATCTGCACGGTTGCGGGCTGATCATTGCCGCCACCGACGATGAGACGCTGAACGCACAAGTCTCCAGCGATGCCCATCGGCGTTGCGTGCCGGTCAACGTGGTCGACGCGCCGCAGTTGTGCAGCGTGATCTTCCCGGCGATTGTCGACCGTTCGCCGCTGATCATTGCGGTGTCCAGCGGTGGCGATGCGCCGGTGCTGGCGCGGCTGATTCGCGCCAAGATCGAAACCTGGATTCCATCGACTTACGGTCAGTTGGCCGGGCTGGCGGCGCGTTTCCGCAATCAGGTGAAAAGCCTGTTTCCGGACGTGCAGCAGCGTCGTGGATTCTGGGAAGACGTTTTTCAGGGTCCGATTGCTGACCGGCAACTGGCCGGGCAGGGCGCCGAAGCCGAGCGTTTGCTGCAAGCCAAGATCGATGGCGAAGCGCAAATCACTACCGGTGAGGTGTATCTGGTGGGCGCCGGGCCGGGTGATCCGGATCTGCTGACTTTCCGTGCTCTGCGGCTGATGCAACAAGCCGACGTGGTGCTGTACGACCGTTTGGTGGCGCCGGCGATTCTCGAACTGTGCCGTCGCGATGCCGAGCGGATTTACGTCGGCAAGCGTCGCGCCGATCACGCGGTGCCGCAGGATCAGATCAACCAGCAACTGGTCGATCTGGCCAAGGCCGGCAAGCGTGTGGTGCGGTTGAAGGGCGGCGATCCGTTTATCTTCGGCCGTGGCGGCGAAGAAATCGAAGAGCTGGCGGCCCACGGCATTCCGTTCCAGGTGGTGCCAGGCATCACGGCGGCCAGCGGTTGCGCGGCGTATGCCGGGATTCCGCTGACCCATCGTGACTACGCGCAGTCAGTGCGCTTCGTTACCGGGCATTTGAAGGACGGTTCCACCGATCTGCCATGGGCTGACCTTGTCGCCCCGGCGCAGACGCTGGTGTTCTACATGGGCCTGGTGGGGTTGCCGGTGATTTGCGAGCAGTTGATCAAGCACGGTCGTGCGGCGAATACCCCGGCGGCGCTGATTCAGCAGGGCACCACAGTCAATCAGCGGGTCTTTACCGGCACGCTGGCGGATTTGCCGCGCCTGGTGGCGGAGCATGAAGTGCATGCGCCGACATTGGTCATCGTCGGTGAAGTGGTGCAACTGCGCGAAAAACTGGCGTGGTTCGAAGGCGCTCAGGCGCAAGTCTGAACACCGAGTCGTCGCCATCGCGAGCAGGCTCACTCCTACAAGGGATCTGTGTCGTTCACAAATCCCCTGTAGGAGTGAGCCTGCTCGCGATGAGGCCCTCTAAAATCACACAAACTCCAGATCAGCCTCGGCGCCAAACCCCTTTGCCAGCCAGCCGTGCCCGATCATGGTCCACCGTGAAATCCTGAGCCGGCCCCTTCGGCACAATCCCCGTCGGGTTGATGGTCTTGTGACTGCCGTAGTAGTGGTTCTTGATGTGCTGGAAATCCACCGTCTCGCCAATCCCCGGCCACTGATACAACTCACGTAACCAGTTCGACAGGTTCGGGTAATCGGCAATCCGCCGCAGATTGCACTTGAAGTGCCCGTGATACACCGCGTCAAAACGGATGATCGTGGTGAACAGCCGAATGTCCGCTTCAGTCAGGTACTCACCGCTTAAATAACGGTTGGCACCAAGCACCCGCTCCAGATGATCCAGTTCGGCAAACACTTCGTCGAAGGCTTCTTCATAAGCCTGTTGCGAAGTCGCGAACCCGGCGCGATACACGCCGTTGTTCACCGCCGGATAAATCCGCTCGTTCAACGCATCGATCTCACCGCGCAACGGTGCCGGGTAAAAATCCAGATCGTTGCCGGTCAATTCATCGAACGAACTGTTGAACATGCGGATGATCTCCGCTGATTCATTGCTGACGATGCGCTTGAGCTTCTTGTCCCACAGCACCGGCACGGTCACGCGACCGGTGTAGTCGGCCGTGTCAGCGGTGTAGCGCTGGTGCATGAAGTCGAAACCGTCGAGCTTGTCGCCGGTCGAGCCGAGTGATTGGTCGAAGGTCCAGCCATTTTCCAGCATCAGCCAACTGACCACCGAGACATCGATCAGACTTTCCAGGCCTTTGAGCTTGCGCAGGATCAGCGTGCGATGCGCCCACGGACAGGCCAGTGAAACGTAGAGATGATAGCGCCCGGCCTCGGCGGCAAAACCGCCTTCGCCACTCGGGCCGGGTTGGCCGTCAGCGGTCACCCAGTTGCGGCGTTTCGCCTGTTCGCGCTGGAACGCGCCGTCCTTGCTGCTTTCGTACCACTTGTCCTGCCAGCGGCCATCGACTAACAAACCCATGTTCAAGACTCCTGAGAACCAATCAATCATTGGAGCCGAGTCTATTCCGATGAGTTCGAACAAAAAGCGCAAAGATCGGGCGCGAATGATCGGTTAAATCGATTTGTCCCGCGCGGCCCAGTACCGCTCGGCGGTTTCGAAAGCCTGTTCACGGCTTTGGCCAAGACCTCGCAGCGCCAGCGCCATGGTCGAGATCAGCGCCATTTGCGGATAGCTATCGATCACTTCACCGCGCCACACGGCCTTCAGATGCTCGATATCCAGAGAGGCCGGTTTGACGTGGCGTTGCGCTGACAGCTGCGGCCATTCCTCGTCCCAGCTTTCGCCGCCCGTGGTGCCGTAGAGATGGCTGTCGGCATCCGGGTTGATCTCGATTTCGCCGCCATCGCCTTTGACCACGATCGCCGTGTCGCCAAGCAAGCCGCTGGCATCACGGTGCACGGCCTGATAGCCGGGATGGAAGATGCTTTGCAGTGCACAGCGTGCTTTCAGCGGATTAAGAATCCGCGCCAGCGAATGGATCGGCGAGCGCAAACCCATGGTATTGCGCAGGTCGATCATCTTTTGTAGCTGTGGCGCCCAGTCCATCAGCGGCATAAACGCCAGCCCGCCATTGTCCAGCGCGTCGCCGACCTGCTGCCAGGTGCGGCACAACGGAATGTTCAGCTCTCCCAGCAACTGTTCCGTGTACAGGCGCCCGGCCGTGTGCGCGCCACCGCCGTGCATGAAAATGCGCACGCCATTCTGTGCCAGGCATTTGGTCGCCAGCAGATACCACGGCAGGTGGCGCTTTTTGCCGGCGTAGGTCGGCCAGTCCAGATCGACGTTGAGTGCCGGCGCTTGCAAGCGCTCGCGCAGGGCTTCGGTGAAACCGGCCATTTCCTCGGCGCTTTCTTCCTTGTGCCGCAGCAACATCAAAAAGGCGCCGAGCTGGGTGTCCTCGACGTTGTCGTCGAGCACCATGCCCATGGCTTCGCGGGCCTCTTCACGGGTCAGATCGCGGGCGCCGCGCTTGCCCTTGCCAAGGATTCGCACGAATTGGGCGAACGGATGTTCGGCAGGCGTTTCGAGGGTCAGCGCTGGGAAGTCGGTCATAAGCAATTCGTCGGTTTGGGCAGGCCCGCCAGTTTCGCGGCGAGTTTGGCAGGGGTGCCTTTGAACAGTCGGTTCAGGTGCAGGCTGTTGCCTTTGTCCGGGCCGAGTTTCAGCGCGGTGTACTTGATCAGCGGGCGAGTGGCCGGGGACAGCTGGAATTCGGCATAGAAGCTGCGCAGCAGTTCGAGGACTTCCCAGTGTTCGGCGGTCAGTTCGATGTCTTCGGCGGCGGCGAGGGCGCTGGCGACGTCATGCGACCAATCGCTCAGCTCAACCAGAAAGCCATCCTTGTCCAGCTCGATGGCGCGGGCGCCGACGGTCATGGAGTTCATAGCCAGCTGTTGACCTTGTCGTGGCGGATCGACAGTTCGACGAAGGCCGGGTAATCGATGGCTTCGGCCCAGTCCGGAATCGACACGGCGCGGGCCTGCGCGTCTTCGTCCAACACAAACAGTTTTATCTGACGACTTTGCAGCACTGCAAACGGCGCGGTATCCGCTTGCAGTGCGTACACCGCGTCACCGCTCAGCAGCAAAGCATCGGCACTGCCGATCAAACGCAGGCAACTGGTCAGGCGATCGTCGCCGAACGGGGAATGAGACAACACATGCAAAGTCGACATCAGAGGGTGATCACCTGGTCGTAACGGTCAATAAGGGCGGTGATTTGCTCGGCGGCGAGCGGTTGTGCTTCGTCCAGTGAGAGGTTTTTCAGCCCTCGGTCACTGGCGCTGTCTGCGCAATAAAACAACTCTTCGACGCCGAACATCGGCAGCGCTTGCAGATTGGCGCTGAGGTCTTTCTGCTGCAAGGCCTTGGCGTTCTGCCCGGCGGCCAGTTGCAACACGCCGTCATCAAGAAACAGCAAACCGATCGGCAGATCGAAGGCGCCGCCGGCCAGCACAATGTCCAGCGCTTCGCGGGCACCGGGGCCGGACCAGGGCGATTGACGGCTGATGATCAACAGGGACTTGGCCATCTCACACACCTCCGAAGCAGATCAGGCGATCGGCGTCTTGCACCGCATCATGCAACTGGCCGAGGCCGGACAATTCCCACGGCGCGCTGACCGACACAGCCTCACGCTGATAACGTTTGGCTTCTTCGCCGTTGAGCACGCCTCGGCGCAATGCCGCAGCGATACACACCACGCCATCCAGCTTCTGCTCGCTGATGAAGCTGCGCCATTGCTTGGGCAGGTCCAGTTCATCCTGCGGGGTAACCACCGCGTCGGAGGCGTTGTAGACGCTGTCCTGATAGAAAAACAGCCGGACAATCTCATGCCCGCCAGCCAGCGCAGCTTGCGCAAACAGCAGGGCACGGCGCGAGGAGGGCGCATGGGCGGCGGAAAACAACGCGATGGCGAACTTCATGACGGACTCGATCAGTAAAACTGCGGCCATGATAAAGCTTTATCGGTGTAGCGGCGAAACCCAAGTTGCCTGAGTGCATGAGTCTGTAGGAGCTGTCGAGTGAAACGAGGCTGCGATCTTTTGATTTTGCTTTTTACAAACAAGATCAAAAGATCGCAGCGTGCCGCAGCTCCTACAGTATTAAGTGCGTTTTCAGCGGGGCATGTAGCCGAGCTGCCAGCGACGGGGGATGGTCAGGGACAACAATCCCAGGATCGCCGCCAGCAAGCCGCTGACGAACAAGGCCTTGAGCCCCAGATGATGTTCCAGCACTGCACCCAGAATCGCGCCGACAAACATGCCGCTCCACGGCACCAGTTGCACCCGCCAGCCGCTGCGGCGCTCGCCGAGCATCCAGCGCCCCAGTCCTCGGCCGAATCGCGACAGTGCCCCGGTCACGTAGGTCAGCCCGACCGGCAGACCGTTCACTTCTTCGACGGCTGCGTTAAGCATGCCCATCGCGACAATCGCCGCCAGCAGCGCGGGCAACTGCGCGTCGGCAGGCCAGGCAGCCGCCGCGCAGAGCAGCGTGGCAATGCACAGCAGCAACGGCAACGTGCGCCGGCCGCCCAGCCGTGCGATCAACACGCCCAAGGCATTGCCGACAATAAACGTGGCCACCAGAATGACCAGACGCAACGTCAGCCCCCAGTCGCCATCACTGATCGCCACCGCCAATCGAGTGGTGTTGCCGCTCATGAACGAGACGAAATCGCCGCTGGCCATGAAACCGATGGCGTCGGTCATCCCAGCCAGTACCGACAGGCTCGCCACCAGCGCCAGTCCCACGCGACCGCGCCATTTCTGCCTGTGCAGATGGCCGGGGCTGGCATGCCGGGTTGAGGTCGAGGGCAGCATCGATGCAAGAGTCCTTGAGTGGCGGTTACGGTTCTATGCCATACAGTTCGCAGTATTCCAGCCAGTCCATTCGGGCCATTTCCGCCACTTCGCGATGCACTTCCAGGCGCTGTGCCTGATAGTCCTCAGGCGTCGCCGCCGTCAGTTGCAAGGTCAGCTCCCAGGCGAACAGCCCCAGGCGTTCCGCCTCGGCCTCGAACGCTTCATGCAGGCGTTCTTCGCGATACTGCGCCTGGGTTTCGCCTTTGGCCTGGGCCAGCAATGGATTGAGGTGGTCGAGGGCTTCGCGCAACTCGGGGCGTGCGTCGAGAAACAGTTTCAGAGCGTGTTCATGTCGCTGATCGGTAGGCGCCATGGATTTTCCTTGTGGGGCTGATGGCCTTAGGTTGCCGCAGCGGCTTGCGCGTGTCGCGTTATAAATGCAGTAAAGCAGAGCGATTCCGGCTGCTGCGATGATACAGTCCGCTTTTTTCTGAATGAGCGAAGGCAATGCGAATTCTGATGGTAGCGCTGGCCGCGACGGTGCTGGCGGGTTGCGCGGGCTCGGTGATGGATGATTCTCGCACCAAAGCCCCGTACAAGACTCTGACCTCGGACAAGCCGGAAAAGGTTGTCGCCCAGTGCGTGCAATTCGCCTGGCAGGACGAGGCGGTGTTCGGTGTGGATGCCGGTGCGTATCTGCAACCGGGCAAGAAGGGCGGTTCGACGGTGTACACGCGTTCGGCGGAGTCGTTTGTCGATGTCAGCACCGATGCGTCGGGGACGGCGTTGAGTTACTACGCGCAGAAGGATGATTTTGTCGCCAAGCGACGGTTGGCAGCGTTGGCGACTTGTCTGTAGCGGCAGTCAGTTGCGTGCTGTGGTGACGGTACTCGCCTCTTCGATTTGCTCGCGAAGAGGCCGGTTGATTCAACCGATCAAGCGCTTCTGAAAAAAATGCCGTTTGTGCCCCGGCGGGTAATCGACGATCTCGCCGAACTGGCTATAGCCGAGTTTTTTGTAGAACTCCGGCGCCTGGAAGTCGAAAGTGTCCAGCCAGGCCCCGATGCAGCCTTTCTCCCGCGCCAGGTCTTCGGCCATGCGCATCAACTTCGATCCAATCCCCTGGCCCCGGCCTTCCTCCGGCACTGACAGTAAATCGATAAACAGCCATTGGCAGACCAGCCGGCCATACAGCCCGCCGAGGATCTGATCGTGATCGTCGCGCACCAGCAGGGTCAGCGGTTCCGATTTTGCAATCCCGGCCTGGGCGACGTTATAGGCATGCAGTGGCGCCAGAATGGCCTGGCGTTCTTCTTCCGTTGAATGTTGCGACAGCTCGATCCGCAAATTCATTTGCGCTTCCTTGATAGCAATGAAACCGCAGCCTATCCCGTCCGCAGGCCTCGATTCAACACGCTTGGAACCGTCGCGCGAGCGCTGCGGTCTAGCCTTAACAGCGTCATTTCAGAACGCGGTTGATGAGGACACTTGCATGAACATTTTCGAAGCCCTTCGCGAAAGCCACGACCGCCAGCGCACCTACGCCAAAGCACTGATCAAGACCAGCGGTGACACCCCGGAACGGGTCGAGGCCTACAAGCAGCTCAAGGCTGAGTTGCAAGCCCACGAAACCGCCGAAGAACGCCACTTCTATATCCCGCTGATGGAGTTCGACAACGGTGTCGATCTCAGTCGTCACGCCATTTCCGAACACCATGAAATGGACGAGATGATGGAGGAACTGGACGAGACCGAGATGTCGAGTCCCGCGTGGCTTGCCACGGCGAAAAAGCTCTCGGACAAGGTCCATCACCACCTCGAGGAAGAAGAGCAGAAGTTCTTTCAGATGGCCGGAAAGTTGCTCGACGAAAAACAGAAAGTGCAGCTTGCCGGGCAGTACGAAAAAGAGTTTCAGGCACAACTGCCCTGAATGGCCAATGCGGGATTTCGTAACTTCGACGTGTACGCCTTTGGCTATACGTCGAGTACGAAACGACGCAATAGGCTGTATATCCATCCAGTATTCTCGGTGTTTTACCAATTGTGACCTGACTGGCTGCGACAAAACCGCCGATGGACAAAAAATCCCCCTCCGTTAGCTTGAAGGCCTCTCCTCGGGAAGGAGAGTTCTTAAATCAACGGAGTGAAAAACATGAATCAACCACAAGCACAAACCCAACTGCGACACGGTCGTGTCACCTCCCCGGCGAGCCGCGGCGCGGTCGCTATCGAGCAAGGATTGCTCGGTGCCTGGCAGGTGAATGAAATGGAGGGCGGGAAGAATTTCCCGGCCCTGACCGCCGGGCCATTTCCGGCGCCGTATCAAACCGACAGTGACAGCGTCACGCCACCAGCCGACGGGTTCATCCTCAGTGGCGGCAAGACCGATGCTCGTGACTGCGTGAACTTCACCGCGGAAGAAATGAGCAAAAAGCTCAATCGTCCGTTCAACTGGCCATTGCTCAGCGTCACCCCGGGGCAGACTCTTGAAATCCACTGGGAATACACCGCTCCGCATACCACTCGTGGCTACCGCTGGCTGATCACCAAGGATGGCTGGGACCCGAAACAACGCATCACTCGCGCACAACTGGAAGCGCAACCATTCTTCGAGGACTTCTACACTCAGGTGCCGTACTACAGCCATTCGGCGGAGATGAAGGCCAAAGTCGACCACGCGGTGAAACTTCCGGCGAACAAGAAAGGTCATCACGTCATCGTGCTGATGTGGATCGTTGCCAATACTGGTAACGCCTTCTATCAGGCCTTCGACGTCGACTTCAAATAACGGCGCAGCGTCGTCCAATCCACACGTTCTGAAGGATTAGAACATGTCAAAAATCGACTTCACTTTATTGCAGAATGCGGCGACCGATGCGGCTTCGCTGATGCCGAGCATCGCCGGCAAAAAGATCCTCATGGGCTTCTGGCACAACTGGCCGGCGGGACCGAGCGACGGTTATCGGCAGGGCCGGTTTGCCAGCATCGCGCTGGAGGATGTGCCCAAGGAATACAACGTGGTTGCGGTGGCCTTCATGAAGGGCAGCGGCATTCCGACCTTCAAGCCGTTCAACGTGTCCGATGCCGAGTTTCGCCGCCAGGTCGGCGTGCTCAACAGTCAGGGGCGGGCGGTGCTGATTTCCCTGGGCGGCGCCGATGCGCACATCGAGCTGCGCAGCGGTCAGGAGCAACCACTGGCCAATGAAATCATCCGTCTGGTGGAAACTTACGGCTTCGATGGTCTGGACATCGATCTTGAACAGAGCGCGATTGATTTCGCTGCCAACAAGACCGTGCTCCCGGCTGCGCTGAAACTGGTCAAGGATCACTACGCCGGTCAGGGCAAGCACTTCATTATCAGCATGGCCCCGGAGTTCCCTTACCTGACCACCAACGGCAAGTACGTCGGTTATTTGCAGGCGCTGGAAGGCTACTACGACTTCATCGCTCCGCAGTTCTACAACCAGGGCGGTGACGGGGTCTGGGTGCCGGAGGCCAACAACGGCACGGGTGCGTGGATCGCGCAGAACAACGATGCGCTGAAAGAGGATTTCCTCTATTACCTGACTGAAAGTCTGGTGACCGGCACTCGGGGGTTCACCAAGATCGCGGCGGACAAGTTTGTCATCGGTCTGCCCGCCAACGTCGATGCTGCCGCCACCGGTTATGTGATCGACAAGACCGTCGTCGGCAACGTGCTCAAGCGGCTGGCGATCAAAGGGCACCCGATCAAAGGCCTGATGACCTGGTCGGTGAACTGGGACAACGGAGTCAGCAAGGATCGTGTGCCGTACAACTGGGAGTTCAGTCGGCGTTATGGCCCGCTGATCACAGGTGTGCAGGCAAGCACGCCAGCAGCGGATGAAACGCGGTCGCACATGGCCCGTTAATCGTCAATAAAAAGCCCGGTAGCGCTGCCGGGCTTTTTTTGTGGTTTCGATTGATCGACTATGGACGCTTTCCGATGACAAAAGGATCAGGCGTCATGTCCAACACAGCCGAGCGGGTCAACATCATCGACACCGAGGTGTTGTCCCACGACTGGTATCTGTTGAAGAAAGTCACCTTTGACTACCACCGCAATAACGGCGAGTGGCAACGTCAGACCCGCGAGGTGTATGACCGAGGCAATGGCGCGGCGATTCTGCTGTTCAACCGCGAGAAGCGTTCAGTGGTGCTGACCCGTCAGTTCCGCCTGCCGGTGTTCGTCAATGGCCATGACGGCTTGTTGATCGAAGTGGCGGCGGGGTTGCTGGAAGGTGCCGCGCCGGAGCAGCGTATTCGTGACGAGGCCGAAGAGGAAACCGGTTATCGCGTGCACGACGTGAAGAAAGTCTTCGAGGCTTACATGAGCCCCGGTTCAGTCACCGAGAAACTGCACTTCTTCATTGCCGAGTACGACTCGGCGTCGAAGGTTGGCAACGGTGGCGGTCTGGAAGAAGAGACCGAAGAACTGGAAGTGCTGGAGTGGAATTTTGACGACGCACTGGCGGCGTTCCAGCGTGGTGAAATCTGCGACGCCAAGACCATCATGCTGCTGCAATACGCGGCGATGAATAACCTGTTCGACCGGTAAAGCAAAGATCGCAGCCTTCGGCAGCTCCTACGCCGATCTCTGTAGGAGTTGCCGAAGGCTGCGATCTTTTGATCTTCTAAAACAACTCCCCGCTTTTACCCACCGTTTTCCAGGCGCCACCCTCCAGCCTCAACAACCGCTCCTTGGCCTCAAGCCCGCCGGCAAACCCGGTCAATTTCCCCGACGCCCCGATCACCCGATGACAAGGCGCGACAATCGAAATAGGGTTCCGTCCGTTCGCTGCTCCCACTGCGCGCACCGCACTGGGGTTGCCGATCTGCTCGGCAATCTGGCTGTACGTGCGGGTTTCCCCGAACGGAATGGTCAGCAAGGCGGCCCAGACCTTTTTCTGAAAATCGGTGCCGGCAAAATCCAGTTCCAGATCGAAGCAATTGCGCGTCCCGGCAAAATATTCTTGCAGTTGTCGTGCGGCTTGGATCAAGACCGGATTGTCCGGTGCCTCGCTCATCGGCCCCAGGCGCACGCGGTTCGGTTTGTCGTTTTCCCAGAGGATGGCCGCCAGTCGTGAACCGTTCGCGACCAGCTTCAGCTCGCCGACCGGCGAGGGCAGGGTGATGAACGTGTAGGGCATCGGGGAGAACTCCGGATCGGCACGGTAACGGCGCCCAGCATACTGCCTGATCGGGGAGGCGCAAACCGCAAAGCCGACCATACTGCTTGTTGCTCTTGAAGCGTTCCCCTCTGTTTTGCACAGACCCTAAAAACAAAAAAAGAGATCGACTCATGAAGTACGAACCTTTGGCCAAATCGCTTATCGCGACCTCACTGGCACTCAGCTGTCTCATGGCTCACGCCGCCTCGGTGGCGCCGGTCGCGGCGGAAAACGGCATGGTGGTCACCGCGCAACATCTGGCCACGCATGTCGGCGTCGATGTGTTGAAAAGCGGCGGTAACGCCGTCGATGCGGCAGTCGCGGTGGGTTATGCACTGGCGGTGGTGTATCCCGCAGCGGGCAACCTGGGTGGCGGCGGATTCATGACCATTCAACTGGCGGACGGCCGCAAGACCTTCCTCGACTTCCGTGAAAAAGCGCCGCTGGCCGCGACGGCCAACATGTACCTCGACAAGGACGGCAACGTCATCCCGGATCTGAGCACCCGTGGCCACTTGGCGGTCGGCGTGCCGGGCACTGTCTCCGGGATGGAGATGGCGCTGAGCAAATACGGCACCAAACAGCGCAAGGAGATTATCGCCCCGGCGATCAAACTGGCTGAAGACGGTTTCGAGTTGCAGCAGGGTGATGTCGAGCTGCTGGAATACGCTACTGATGTGTTCAAAAAGGACATTCGCGATTCCGGTTCGATCTTCCTGAGCAATGGCGAGCCGATGCAGGTCGGGCAGAAACTGGTGCAGAAAGACCTCGCGAAAACCCTGCGCACCATCTCTGAGAAAGGCGCCGACGGTTTCTATAAAGGCTGGGTGGCGGACGCCATTGTCACCTCCAGTCAGGCCAACAAAGGCATCATCACCCAAGCTGACCTCGACAAATACAAGACCCGCGAACTGGCCCCGGTGGAGTGCGATTATCGCGGCTATCACGTGGTCTCGGCGCCACCGCCAAGCTCGGGTGGGGTGGTGATCTGCCAGATCATGAACATTCTCGAAGGCTATCCGATGAAGGATCTGGGCTTCCATTCAGCCCAGGGCATGCACTACCAGATCGAAGCGATGCGCCACGCCTATGTCGATCGCAACAGCTACCTCGGCGATCCGGACTTCGTGAAGAACCCGATCGAGCATCTGCTCGACAAGAACTACGCGACCAAACTGCGCAATGCCATCCAGCCGCAAAAGGCCGGGGTATCCGCCGAACTGAAGCCCGGCGTCGCCCCGCATGAAGGCAGCAACACCACGCACTATTCGATCGTCGACAAGTGGGGCAACGCCGTGTCGGTCACCTACACCCTCAACGACTGGTTCGGTGCCGGCGTGATGGCGAGCAAGACCGGGGTGATCCTCAACGACGAAATGGATGACTTCACTTCGAAAGTCGGCGTGCCGAACATGTACGGGCTGGTGCAGGGCGAAGCCAATGCCATTGCTCCGGGCAAGGCGCCGCTGTCGTCGATGAGCCCGACCATCGTCACCAAGGACGGCAAAGTGGTCATGGTGGTCGGCACGCCGGGTGGTAGCCGCATCATCACCGCGACCTTGCTGACCATGCTCAATGTCATCGACTACGGCATGGGCTTGCAGGAAGCGGTCGATGCGCCGCGCTTCCACCAGCAATGGATGCCGGAAGAAACCAACCTCGAAGACTTCGCCGCCAGTCCCGACACGAAGAAAATCCTCGAGAGTTGGGGCCACAAGTTTGCCGGGCCGCAGGATGCCAACCACATTGCCGCGATCCTCGTGGGCGCGCCGTCGCTGGGGGGTAAACCGGTCGGCAAAAACCGCTTCTACGGCGCCAACGATCCACGGCGCAACACCGGGTTGTCACTGGGTTACTGAGAGGCGTAAAAAGGGGACGGACGCCAGTCCGTCCCTGTTTCAAGGAATGATCAAAGAAGGCTCATCATGACCACCGCATTACTGATCATCGACGTTCAGCGCGCCCTGTGCTCGGGCGAATACCAGTGCCACGACATCCACCGCGTGATCGCCACCATCAACAACCTCAGCACCCGCGCCCGCAAGGCCGGGGTGCCGGTGGTGCTGATTCAGCATGAGGAAAAGGACAGCCCGTTGGCCCATGGTGCCGAAGGCTGGCAACTGGCCGAAGGGCTTGAGACCTCCCCGCAAGATCTGCGCGTGCGCAAAACCACCCCGGATTCGTTCTACCAGACCGACCTGGGCAAATTGCTGCCGGCCGAAGATTTCGAGCGATTGGTGATCTGCGGCCTGCAAACCGACTATTGCGTCAACGCCACCGTGCGCCAGGCCCATCAACTGGGCTACGACGTGGTACTCGCCGCAGACGCTCATTCCACCCTCGACAACGGCAACATGAGCGCCGAAGACATCATCGCCGAACACAACAAGGATCTGGCGCACCTGACCGGCTCGGTGGCGCGGATCGATGTCAAACCTGCCTTGGACATTGCGTTCTAACTCCGATGTCCTGTGGGCTCCCACAGGGATATGCGGAGGCTGGCTGGAACCTTGGTGTCCAGCGAGGATTTCTGTCAGCGGCACTGGCATACTGCCCGCCGTCTGAAGAATGGAATCTGTCGATGTTCGCTTTCACCCTCCGTCACGCCTTGGCGCTGACCACCCTCGCGTTTGCCTGCGTCAGCCATGCCAGCAGTTTCGATTGCGCCAGCGCCTCGAGCAAAACCGAAAAAACCATTTGCGCCGATCCGTATCTGTCGCAACTCGATGAGCAACTGGCCGAGCGCTGGCGCTCGACCCTGGCCAAGGTCCCCGACCCAAAGGCGCTGAAGATTGATCAACGGCAATGGCTGAAAAGCCGCAACGCCTGTGGCGCGCTGACTGCCTGTTTGCGTCGTCAGTACCTGATGCGTCTGGCCGAACTGGAACACGCGACTCAGCCATTCAGTTGGGACGCGACCTGGCAACTCATTCCGCCGGGAACATCAACGGCAGCCACCCTGACAACCCGACGTCAGGATGCCACACACATCGCCTTCGACATCACGGCGGGAGAGGGTGCCAATTCCGGGGATCTGGAGGGAGTCGCCACAATTGATGGCGATGAAGCCCGTTACATAGAAGGCGAATGCAGCCTGAGTTTTACGCCGATCAACGGTGTGCTGGACATCTCGCAAGTCACCGCCGGTGGCTATTGCAGCCCCGGAATGGGCGTGTATTACACCGGACGCTTCGTCGCCTCGGCGCAGCCGTTGGCGCTGGATTACGACATGCTCAGCCTTGGTCTGGCGCGAACCCCAGAAGAAAACCAGGCGCTGCACACGCTGCTCAAGGACGATTATCAGAGGGTGGTGGACTTATCCGGCTCATTGATGACCGGTGAGCCTTCAACCGATGTGCCGGACAGTCAGGTCGCGGAAATGTTTATGCGTGGGCTGGGCGGCACCGGCATTGTCATGCGTTCAACCGGTGCGCGCTTCTGGGTACTGTTACAGACTTACGATACAGGTCACGCACGTCTGCGCTACTACACCAACGCGGCGCAATGGAAAACCCGTCTACCCGAAGCCCTGCAAGCCTGGAATGAACGCAAGAAGAGCTACCAGGATCTCCCCGTTGACTTCATGCCTTGACCGCGCACTCAAGTCGCAAACAAAACCCCACGAATCTCCCCAACACGCGGCGCTACCACCACGCCCTCCAGCACCATTCGCGTAATCGTCTCCGCCGCTGTCTGATAGTCCTCATCCAGCGGCACTTCACGCTCCATGATCCGCCCCATCTGCCAGCCGATATTGGTGTAGGTGCGGGTCGCCGACCAGATGAACAGCATCAGATGTTCAGGGTCGACCGGCGCGAGCAAGCCGCGGTCGATCCAGCTGCGCAGGCACTCGACATTGCGTCGTGCTTCGGCGTGCAGCAGATCGCGGCACTCATCCGGCAACTGCCGCCCACCGAGCAGCAATTCACCGCTGAACACCTTGGCAATCGCCGGATGTTCGCGGGCGATACGAATCCGTGCGGCGACGTAGGCACGCAAGCCAATCAGTGGATCGTCGCTTTCACGCAGCACCGCCGACGCCTCCAGCAGCGGCTCGACAAAACCCGACAGCACTTTGCCGTAAAGGTTTTCCTTGGACTGGAAGTAGTAATACAGATTGGCCTTGGGCACCCCGGCACGGGCCGCGATGTCGCGGGTCTGGGTGGCGTCGAAGCCCTTGGCGGCGAATTCTTCACTGGCCGCGGCGAGGATCAACTGTTCGTTGCGGACTCGGATAGCGCTCATGGACACACGAAAGTAAAAGACGGCATGGACAGATTCTGGCGATTTCGGTTTCGCAATATACAAAACTATATAGCGGTTAAGCCAGTACACTCGACGGGCAGCGCTATGCTGATTCGATCATCTATGCAGGCGAGGAGGGGATATGGCTATTCGGGCACTGCGGGCGAACGCGACCCATCTGGACGCGGTGGCGTCGCTGTTCGACGCCTACCGAGGGTTCTATCAGCAACCATCGAACCTTGAGCAATCGCGAGCCTTTATCGCCGAGCGCATGGCGGGCGATGAATCAGTGATTTTTCTCGCTGAAGATGAGCGCGGTGAAGCGCTGGGTTTTGTGCAGTTGTATCCGACGTTTTCATCCATCGACGCCCATCGCACCTGGCTGCTCAGCGATCTGTTTACAACACCGGCCGCCCGTGGCCGTGGCGTCGGCAGACTGTTGATGAACACTGCTCGCGATTTCGCCGTTGAGACGGGCGCCAAAGGCCTGGTGCTGGAAACAGCGACCGACAACTTCACCGCACAGGGTCTGTACGAGTCGCTGGGGTATGTGCGAGACACGGGTTACTACACCTACCTGCTCGATTTGCGCCAAGACTGAGTCAACATTTTTGTCTTTTTCTCTTTCCCCAAGCGCCGGCTCTCTCTAGAATCCGCCCGGCTTCCGAAGTGGAGGCTCATTGCCATCATGTGGCGTGATTCATATAGGGATGAACATCATGCAATTCGGGAAAATCCTGGCGCTGGGCCTGGTACTTGCGCTGGGCGGTTGTGCCAGCTTCACCAAAGACGAAGTGGCGCCGGTGACAATGCCGTCGATGGCCAGCTACGCCAACAAGCCTAACGTCTATGTCGATTTCGACTTCTATCAGGGCGAGCCGAAAAGCGCTTCGGCCGTAGAAGTGCCGCAGGCACGTGACCAGCTCAAGCCGGAGCTGCAAAAGATTCTGACGGATTCCGGTCTGTTCGGTCGTGTCACGCTGGACGAGTTCCAGAAGCAACCGGGCGACTACAGCCTGCGTCTGAAAATGTACAACCATCCGCCGAATGCCGGTTCGATGGTGCTGGGCTTCATCAGTGGTTTCAGCCTGGGGGTGATCCCGGCGTACGGCACCGACCAGTACACCATGAGCCTGGAAGCCGTGGACGGAACGGGTCAGGCCCTGACCACCGCGAGCAACCACGACGCGATCGGCACCTGGGTCGGCATCTGGTTCATTCCGCTGATGGGCAATACTCCGAAGGCGGCGGTCAACGACACCTTCGCCCGTCAGGTCAACGCGCTGCTCAAGCAAATGATCGACAACAAAAACCTCAAGTACTCAGCACTCGACACCCGTATTCCACGGGCTTGACGCGAAAAAAAAGAGCCGCAATCGCGGCTCTTTTTTTACCCTTATTTCAGGGCTTGGATGAACTGCGGATCGCTGTACAGATCCTTCAGCAAATCACGCAACATCGGGTTGTAAGCGTTGACCGCGTTCGGGATCGCAATGAAGCCGAAGAAGCTGCTGCTCCACTGGCTGCTGACATCCTTGGTCGCGTCGTACACCACATCATTGCCATTGAGCAGGGTGAAACGTGCAGCAAGCTTGCCGTTACCTGTGCCCATGCCAGCAGTCATTTCATTCTTCACCACCAGCACTTTCAACTGGCGCTGAGCTTGCGGGTCGAGCAGACCGGCCTTGCGCAGTTCTTCGGTGATCGCGTCCTGAATGTGCGCCGGGATGCTGCCGGACGGCGAGCGGATCGGGTTGGCGCGGACCATCAGCGAACCTTCACCGGTTTCGGCGGTGACTTGAGGATTGCTGATCGCGTGCAACGGCGGGGTCTGCTTGAGCTTCTGGACGTTTTCGTAACTCGGCTCGTAGCGAGTCATGGTCATGCCACAGCCTTGCAACAACAGCGCCAGCATCGGGATCAACAACAGAGACTTCTTCACGGCAGTTCCTTGCGTGGGAATGTAGGGGGCGCGAATTATGGGCAGAGTGCCATCATCGAGCAACCGTGTTTACTCACTCGCAGGAAACATTTTTTCGAGGCGCGATATCAGCCTCGCTCAGCCAGCAGTTTTTCGATATGCGCCAGTTCCCAGGTGCTGAGCAAACTCACCGGATCGGTGCCGTAACGCTGCCAGGTTTCTAGCGCGCCTTCGCGGCCATCACCATCACAAGCAAATTCACAGTGATGCAACCGCTGACCTTCAAAATCCAGCACCAAGTACCAGCCTTCGATATCGATCGCAACGAGTCCGGCCTCGGCAGGCGCCTCGAACACCTTCAACGCAAGCACACCGAGTGCGGCATCACGCAGTCGTTGGCAAACCTCGCGGGCGCTCAGAAAAGACGACATGTTCAGACTCGATAGTAAGGAGCGCGCCAGCATAAAGCGCATGTCGACCGGTGTCAGCGATCACTGGCCCGATCCCGGACAATTCCGTAACATCCGCCACCCGCTTTTTGTGAACATCGCAGGCCGAGCTCATCGGCCGCTCAATCAGGTAAGCCATGAAACCGATCCGTCTGCGCGCCGATGTCCTGGCCGGACTCACCACCTCGTTTGCCCTGTTGCCCGAATGCATTGCGTTTGCGCTGGTGGCGCACCTCAATCCATTGATGGGCCTGTATGGCGCCTTCATCATTTGTACGCTGACCGCGTTGTTCGGCGGTCGGCCGGGGATGGTCTCCGGCGCGGCGGGTTCAATGGCGGTGGTGATCGTGGCGCTGGTGGTGCAACACGGTGTGCAGTATCTGCTGGCGACCGTGCTGCTGGGCGGGCTGATCATGATGGCCTTCGGGTTGTTGCGCCTGGGCAAACTGGTGCGCATGGTGCCGCACCCGGTGATGCTCGGCTTCGTCAACGGTCTGGCGATCATCATTGCGCTGGCGCAGCTGGAACATTTCAAAAGTGGTGGACACTGGCTCAGCGGTACGCCGCTGTACCTGATGACCGGGCTGGTGTTGCTGACCATGGCCATCGTCTACATCCTGCCGCGTCTGACCCGTGCGGTGCCGCCGGCGCTGGTGGCAATCCTCGGTGTGGGTCTGCTGGTTTATCTGTTCGGGTTGCCGACCCGCACCCTCGGCGACATGGCGCACATCGCCGGCGGGTTGCCGACCCTGGCATTGCCCGAGATCCCGTGGACCCTGCAAACCCTGAGCATCATCGCCCCGTACGCCATCCTGATGGCGCTGGTCGGCTTGCTGGAAACCTTGCTGACACTGAACCTCACCGACGAAATCACCGAAACCCGTGGTTACCCGGATCGCGAGTGTGTGGCACTGGGCGCGGCGAACATGGTTTCGGGCGCATTCGGCGGCATGGGCGGCTGTGCAATGATCGGCCAGACCGTGATCAACCTCAGCTCCGGTGGACGCGGGCGTTTGTCCGGCGTGGTGGCGGGCGTGCTGATTCTGTTGTTCATCCTGTTTCTGTCGCCACTGATCGAGCGCATTCCGCTGGCGGCGCTGGTCGGCGTGATGTTCGTGGTGTCGCAGCAGACGTTCGCCTGGGCGTCGTTGCGGGTGGTGAACAAGGTGCCGCTCAACGATGTGCTGGTAATCATCGCCGTGACCACCATCACCGTATTTACCGATCTGGCCACGGCGGTGCTGTGCGGCATCATCATCGCCGCGCTGAATTTCGCCTGGCAGCAGGCGCGTGAACTGTATGCCGATGAGCATCTGGAGGCCGATGGCAGCAAACTCTATCGCCTGCACGGCACGCTGTTCTTCGCCTCGACCACGCCGTTCCTCAACCAGTTCGACCCGGCCAATGATCCGGCCAGAGTAACGCTGGATTGCCGGCATTTGAGCTTCGTCGATTACTCGGCGATCGCCGCGCTGAAAACTCTGCGCGAACGCTACGCCAAGGCCGGCAAGGATTTGCAGGTGTTTCATCTGTCGGAACGCTGCAAGAAACTGCTTAAACGCGCGGGCGTTGATCACGACTGAACACCTCGTCCCCGGTAGGAGCTGCCGAAGGCTGCGATCTGTTGATCTTGAAATCCTCAAGATCAACAGATCGCAGCCTCGTTTCACTCGACAGCTCCTACAAAGGAAGGGGGCAGTTTCAGATCGCCGGGAAGTCGATTTCGGTCAGCGCCGTGTTGTTCAGGTAATTGGTCAGGGTCTGCACCGCCACCAGCGCAATCACTTCAATGATTTTGCTGTCGTCGATCCCGGCGGTGCGGGCGGCGGCGATGTGCTCGTCGCTCAAGTGGCCGCGGGTTTGCGTCAGTTGATAGGCGAGGGCGGCGTAGGCGTTGAGTTCGCCTTGGCGCGCCGCGACGATGTCCTGCGCTGACAGCCCGGATTTACCTGCAAACAAGGTGTGCGCCGCCAGGCAATAATCGCAACCGTTGACCTGCGACGTGGCGAGGTACACCGCTTCTTTTTCCTTGGCGCTCAGCGACGACTTGCCGAGGAGCGCCGAGGCTTGCACGTAGGTATCCAGGGCCAACGGGGCCTTGGCCAAAGTGGCGAACAGGTTCGGCAGAAAACCGATTTTCTTCTTCACGCCTTCCAGTACCGTGCGGGTGGCGTCGGTGGCGGTGTCGAGGCTGATAGCGTTGATGCGGCTCATGATGACTCTCCGAAAGTCCGGTGCGAAGTGCGCCGGCGATGGAGCTCATGTTATTGAGCGTGGCTGGTGCTTTGGCGTCATATCGTCGAGGATATGCGACAGATCGTCCAGAACTGCCCCGGGAGTCACCATGGATCGCCTGTCTACACTGCTCAGTCATTTCGGCGTCAATGCCGGCACCTTCCACAGCGGCGAGTTCTGCGGTATCAGCGTGCATGAGGGCGAGCCGAGTGGGCATGTGCACCTGTTGCAGGCGGGTGAGTTGCTGCTCAAACCCGGAATTGAACGCGAGATTCGTCTTGCCGAACCCTCGCTGATTTTCTTCCCCCGACCGTTTGCCCACCGAATGTCGGCCGACGAGGCCATGGAGACGAAACTGGTGTGCGCGTCGCTGACATTCGACGGCGGCTCAGGCAATGCCTTGGCGGCGGCGTTGCCGGATTATCTGGTGCTCAAACTGACCGACATTCCAGAGTTGAGCGGCACGCTGGAATGGCTGTTCAAGGAAGCGTTCGAGGGTCATTGCGGGCGTATGGCGGTGATGGATCGCTTGTTCGAATTGCTGGTGATTCTGTTGTTGCGGCACCTCATCAGCAGCCGTGATCAGCAACCGGGAATGATGGCCGGGCTGGCTGATCCGCGCCTGTCCCGGGCCTTGAACCTGATCCACGAGCAACCGGCGAAACCCTGGAGCGTGGCGGATCTGGCCAGCGCCGCCAACCTCTCGCGCGCCGGGTTTGCCGAGCAGTTTCGCCGCGTCGTCGGCCAGACGCCGGCCGATTACCTGCTGAGCTGGCGGGTCAGTCTGGCGCAGAAACGCCTGCGTGAAGGCAAGCCGATTGCGTTGATTGCCGATGAAGTCGGTTATGAAAGTCCCTCGGCGCTGGCCCGGGCCTTTCGGCGCAAAACCGGGCTCAGTCCTCGGGAGTGGAAGGCAGGACTCTAACGCTTATCGGGCAAATTTCTTCGCCCCGGCCACGCACAGAATCACGCCCAATGTCACTGCAAGCATGCCGACGCTGACGTGTTCATGCAGCAGTGTCGCGGCCAATGCCAAGCCGAAGAACGGTTGCAGCAACTGCAACTGGCCGACCGCCGCGATTCCGCCTTGGGCCAGTCCGCGATACCAGAACACAAAGCCGATCAACATGCTGAACAGTGCCACGTAGGCCAGACACAGCCACGCCGACAGGCTGATTTGTCTGAAGGAGGCGGGCGCCAGCCACAGACTCAATACCGCCATGACCGGTAACGACAACACCAGCGCCCAGCAAATCACCTGCCAGCCACCGAGGGTTCGTGACAGTTTCGCACCTTCGGCGTAACCGAGGCCGCAGGCCAGAATCGCCGCGAGCATCAACAGGTCGCCAGTCGGTGAGGCGGTCAGGCCCTGAGCCAGCGCGTAACCCACCACCAAAGAACTGCCAAGCAACGAGAATATCCAGAACACCGGGCGCGGACGTTCGCCACCGCGCAGCACGCCGAAAATCGCCGTTGCCAGAGGCAGCAATCCGACAAAGACAATCGAATGCGCCGACGTCACGTGTTGCAGCGCCAATGCCGTCAGCAGCGGGAAACCCAGCACCACGCCCAGCGCGACGATCAACAGCGACAGCCACTGGCTGCGTGCCGGGCGCCGTTCGCGAAACAGCCACAGCAGCATCACTGCCAGCACCCCGGCGATGGCGGCGCGGACAACGGTGAGAAACACCGGGTCGAATTCCAGCACCGCCAGCCGTGTGGCCGGCAACGAACCGCTGAAGATCACCACGCCAATAAAGCCATTGATCCAGCCGCTGGTTTTTTCCAGGGCCGGGGTGCTCAGGTTTGAAATCCGTTCCATACACAGTCGCGCTCAAGGTGGGGTTGCTTTTGCGCCATGCTGGGGCCGAGAATCGAGACAATCAAATAATTGTCATGGATACATCTCGAGATGCCGCGCTCCCGCTACAAGACCCTCGTTGACACTTTCGCGGCGGACATTCGCTCGGGGCGTCTGGTCCCCGGCACGCGCTTGCCGACCCACCGGCAACTGGCCGTCAGCGAAGGGCTGGCGCTGGTCACGGCGTCGCGGGTCTACGCCGAACTAGAGGCGATGGGTCTGGTCAGCGGCGAAACCGGGCGCGGCACCTTTGTCCGGGAAACTTCGCTGTCACCGGGGCAGGGCATTGATCAGAAGGACGTGGCGGTCGGCATGATCGACCTCAACTTCAACTACCCGTCATTGCCGGGGCAGGCCGATCTGTTGCGCACGGCGTTGCGGCAATTGGCGTTGTCCGGCGACCTGGAGTCGCTGTTGCGTTATCAACCACACGCCGGTCGCCAGCACGAGCGAGCTTCGGTCGCACGACATCTGCTGTCGCGTGGCGTAAGCGTCGAGGCCGAGCAAGTGCTGATCGTCAACGGTGCTCAGCAAGGGTTGGCGGTGACGCTGATGGCGTTGCTCAAACCGGGCGATGTGATTGCGGCGGATGCGCTGACGTATTCCGGGTTCAAGGTCCTGGCCGAGGCGCTGCACCTGGAAGTGGTGGCGATTGCGTTCAACGATCAGGGGCCTGACCTGGCGGCGCTGGAAAAGCTCTGCCGCCGCCGCTCGGTGCGTGCCGTGTACAGCATGCCGACGCTGCACAATCCACTGGGCTGGGTGATGCCGATCGAGCAGCGCGAGCAACTGGTGTCGATCGCCCGCCGGCATGATCTGACCCTCATCGAAGATGCGGCCTACGCGTTTCTCGTGGAAAACCCACCGCAGACATTGGTCGACCTTGCGCCGGAGCGCACGGTGTATGTTTCGGGTCTTTCGAAGAATATCGCCACCGGCCTGCGCGTCGGCTTCATCGCCGCGCCCGCACCGATGGTGCCGTCACTGGAGCGCATCATTCGCGCCACCACCTGGAACACACCGGGGGTGATGACGGCGATGGCTTGCGGTTGGCTCGACGATGGCACCGTTACGCTGTTGGAGGAGCAGAAACGTCACGATGCCAAGGCTCGTCAGGCGTTGGCTGCCGAGTTGTTGCAAGGGTTGACGTGCATCGGCCATCCGTCCTCGTATTTCTTGTGGCTACCGCTGCCTGAAGACGTGCGCGCCGATCAGATCGTCGTGGAATTGATGCAAGAACAGATTTCAGTGACCACCGCTGAACCGTTTTCAGTGGCGCCGCACGTCCCGCATGCGATTCGCCTGGCGCTGGGCTCGGTGGACATGGCGGTGTTGCGTCAGGCCTTGATCACCGTCAGAAAAGTCATCGCCGCTTACCTGTAAACCCAACCCTGTGGCGAGGGAGCTTGCTCCCGCTGGACTGCGCAGCAGGCCCGTGCTTCCAGGCGCGAGGGTCGCTGCGCAACCCGGCGGGAGCAAGCTCCCTCGCCACAAAGTGTTAGCCTTGCCCCAATTGCAATACACCGCTCTGGATGTCAGATGAAAACAAACGCCTCACTGTCCCTCGCCCTGATCCTCACTGCTGGCCTGCTCAGCACAGCCGCCCACGCAGCGGGTGACCCCGAAGCCGGCGCGAAAATCTTCCCGCGCCTGTGCGGCGGTTGCCATCAAGTCGGCGAGTCCGCCCGTCCTGGATTCGGCCCGCAACTCAACGGCATCATCGGCCGGCCCGCCGGGACCTCGGCGAACTACGTGTATTCCGATGCGATGAAAAACTCGGGGGTAACCTGGGATCGCGAAAAGCTGCGGGCTTATCTGAAAAATCCCAAAGATGTGGTCCCCGGCACCCGAATGATTTTCTGGGGCCTGAGTGATGAGGAAAAGCTCGATAATCTGTTGGCTTACTTGCAGGGTTTTCAGGCTCAGTGAGGCGCGATTCACGCCGCCAGATGTTCTGGAGGCCGCCGAGATAGACGGTCGGGAGTCTGCTAGAGTCCATGTTTTTTGAATAAGACAGGCGCTACACGGTCATGCATGTTCGAAGCCTTCGATTTTCCTCCATACGCCAATTGAACGTCCGGCCCAAGCCGCCCAAAGGGAATTCCGGTACACAACAACACATTGATGTCATGGAACGCATCGACCTGACTGACATCAATCTCTTCATAGGCAGTAACGGTGCGGGTAAATCTACAGTCATCGACATGGTCAGGGCGCTGGCCTCTCCTCAACTATTGCCCAGCCTTTATACCGAGAATGCTTTTTCAGGCGTTTTTTCTGGATTCTCCGTTTCTTTTGACAAGATTGATTACTCATACAAGTTTGAGCCCGTCGGCCCTCACTATGACTCGGTGATGTGCCAAATGCTGAGTCGAACAAACCGTAAGAAAGACTCTGCGCAAATAAAAAAAGAAAAAATTCCCCGTGTTCTCGCTGCCGGCCAGAGCATTCAAACGCCTCCGGCAAAGGGCGTCGTTGTCAGGTATCTGCACGGTGGTGGCACGCTCCCTGTCGATGCCGATGCAATGCTGTTGTTGAATGATCTGGGGCCAATGTTGACCGGTGCGGTCGACTGGAATACCTACAAGGGCAGATTGCCCCCACCAAAGAACGGCGGCGCGCTGCAAAAGAAGGATGCGCAAACCCTTAACGTCTTTCTGGCTGACAGCGCTGCTGATGAGTTGCCGCTTTCGCCACACAGCTTATCCGTGGAGTCTTTTCCCTCGGGTTGGAAGGCTTACGCGGCGGTGCTGAAATGGCTCAAGGACGTTCCGCGAGGCGGGATCGCCTTGCTTGAAGAGCCCGAATCGCATCTGCATCCGCACTTTCAACGTTTACTGTTTACAGTGATGACGAAGCTGGTCAAGGCAAGAAAGCTGCAACTGTTGATGAGCACGCATTCTTCTGCGCTGATCAACGCGGCGGCGGAATTGAATGGCAAACCATCGGTAAAAATATTTCAGATGCATGATGGCCACATTCAATCGGCCAACATTGGCAAAGTGCTCGATCAACTGGGCTATCGCGCTTCGGATCTGCTTCAGGCCAACAGTGTGATCTGGGTGGAAGGTCCTTCCGATCGCATTTACCTCAACTGGTGGATTCGCCATAAGCGCAAGGATTTCATCGAGGGTGTTCATTACTCGATCATGTTTTATGGTGGGCGTTTGTTCAGTCATCTCTCCGCTGAGACGGAGCCACTGGCTGACCTGATCAAGTTGAAAAAACTCAACCGCCACTCCGCCATCATGTTTGACAGCGATAAAGAGGCTCCCCACGTCAAGCTCAACCCCACCAAGGAGCGACTAAAAAAGGAGTTTTCCGGAACGACGGAAGAACCGGGTTTTGCCTGGGTGACCGAAGGTCGTGAAATTGAAAACTATCTCGACGAAACGCAATTCAAAAAAAGCCTGAAGGCTCAGCACAAACATCTGCACAGGTATTCCGCCACAGGCATTTGGGAGAACTGGCTCAAATATGAAATTGCGAAACCGGCGCCCAATGCAAAATCGACGGATCTCAAGCGCAGTGGAGATAAAGTGGCCGTGGCGAACCGATATATCAAAAAGTGGAAAGTGGATCTCAAAGTGCTGGATCTGGACAGGCAGTTAACGCTGCTGTGCGAATTTATCGACCGAGCGAACCGTTGAAGTAACGTTTCATGCCGATTGCCAAGAGGCGGTGCAGGTTATACCGCCTCGACTCGGGCATGGCTCGCGAACCATTGCAGGACTGTTGTGCAGGCAGGATGCCCCGCCGCCGAAGACAGCAGGCACATTGCGTAAACTCCGCCGGTCTTCAATGGCTCACCAAACGGCACCACCAACACCCCACGCTCGATCGACTCCGCCGCGAGCGTCATGTCCGTCACCGCCACGCCCAAGCCCCGCGCCGCCGCATCCAGTGCCAACTCATCCAGGTTGAACGGGATGTGCCGGTAATCTTCCAGTGGTTTTCCGCCATTTGCTCCCAGCCATTCGATCCAGGCCTGCCGGTCCGCCGATCGATGCAGCAGGGCAAAGCGCAACAGTTCGTCTACCGAGCGTGGCGCGTTTGTCAGGTTGGGTGAACACACCGGCACCAGCATTTCCTCGAACAGCGTCAGGCAATCCGCATCACTCGATGGCTGCGGCAGATAGAGAATGTACGCATCACTGTCGTTGCCTGGCTCGACGACCTCAGTGGCGACGGTTTCGATCGCCAGCGAAATCTCTGGATGACTCAGATAGAACTCACTGAGTTTCGGCAGCAGCCAACGCACCGCCAGCGACACGTGCATGCGTATGCGAAACGGACGCTTCTGCGGGGCGAGGCGTTCTTCGAGGGTTTTCAGTTGTTCAAGGATGCTGCGGGCGCTGGCCAGCACCTGTTCGCCCTCCGGAGTCAGACGCAGGTTACGGCTGGTCCTGATGAACAGCGCGACGTTGAAGTGGCTTTCCAGTTGCTGGATCTGCCGGCTCACAGCGCTTTGGGTCAGGCACAACGTCTGCGCAGCACTGGTGAAGCTGCCGCAGCGGGCCACTTCGACCAAGGCTTGCATGGCTTGCAGAGAGGGAACGTGGCGAATGTTATCCATGCGTTTTCAGAATGGCTCGATGATTTTATAGCGTTGGTCGGGCATGCGAAGACCTAATAGATTCTAGTTCTGGCGGTGATCTTCTCAAGTTGGCCATGCGATTCACGCATGTCATCGATTCAGACGCAAGCCGCAGAACGATAGTCGAAAGAGGTGGTGCATGGAAAACGTATGTGGCTGGATCGCGCAGGCCGGAAGTTCACCGGAACGCGGTCGCCTGAGTGGCGTGCAAAAAGCCGACTGGCTGGTGATTGGCGGCGGGATCACCGGTCTCAGCGCCGCGCACACCCTGGCCGAAATGCACCCTCAAGCGCGCATCGTGGTGGTTGATCGACAACGGGCAGCACAAGGTGCTTCGGCGCGTAACTCGGGTTTTGTCGTGGCTCACGAACATCCGGCGCACGACGAGCTGATCGGCGCTCAGGGCTTTGCCGGGTTTGAAGTCGACACAATGATTTCCCGTGCCGCCAGCGAAGAAGTACGCCAGCGCATCGCTCGCCATGCTATCGACTGCGACTTTCGTGACAGCGGCTATTACTTCGTGGTCAGCGACCGGGCCAAGCTCGATCATGTCGACGCCAAACTGGCGACGTTGCGCGCCCTCGGTGCCCGTGCGGAGTTTGTGCAAGGCGCGGCACTTGCGCAGAAACTCGGTACCCGCCATTACGAAGCGGCAATCTGGTGCGGCCATGGCAACGCGTTGCTGCAACCGGCCCAATACGTGAAAGGTTTGCTCAACGCATTGCCGGGCAACATTACCGTTTACGAAAACACTGACATCACCGGTATCGAGCGCCTGAGCCAGGGACGGCTGCGAGCCAATGCGGTGGATGGCAGCATCGAAACCAAGCAGATTCTGGTGTGCCTGAACGCGTTCATTCCGCGGGTCGGAATCGCCGACAGCGCCACGTTCCCGATGGAACTCAGCGCCAGCCTCACGCGCCCCCTCAGCGATCAGGAATTTCAGGCCATCGGTGCAGGAGAACCCTGGGGCGTGCTGTCGACCCGACCTCTCGGTGCCACGGTGCGGCTGACCCCGGATCGTCGGGTGATGATCCGCAACACCGCCGAATACCGCACGCGAGACCTGGCCAACCGCGAACTCGCGATACGCCGGCAACACCATGTTCGTGGCTTGCAGCGGCGTTTTCCGTTTCTCGGCGAGCAAGATATTCAATACACCTGGACCGGCCATTTAAGCGCAAGTCGCAGTGGTCAGGCGTTTTTCGACCGGGTCGAGGAGGGCGTGTTTGCCGTGGCCGGCTGCAATGGTTCGGGCGTAGCGCGCGGGACTCTGTGGGGACGGTTGCTGGCGGAACTGGCGTCTGGCGTTGACTCGCCGCTGCTGCAATCGGTGATGCAACGGGCCGAGCCCGGTTGGCTGCCACCGCGACCGTTCTTTGACATCGGTGCCATCCTTCGCATGCGCGTGGAGGCGGTCAGGGCCAGAACAGAGATCTGAAATTCCCGCAAATCGCACAAGAACAAAAGCCACTCAATACAGGTGATAGAACATGCGCATCCAGCCACTTTCCCTGGCGGTCATACTCGCTGCCGGTTCGGCGACCGCTCACGCCGATGAAACGGTCAACATTTCCAACTGGAACAGTTACATCGCGCCAGACACCCTGGTCAACTTCACCCAGACCACGGGTATCAAGACCACTTACGACATCCACGACAGTAATGAAGTGCTGGAGTCAAAGTTGATGACCGGCAATACCGGTTACGACGTCGTCAGCCCTTCGAACCACTTTCTGTCGCGGCTGATCAAGGCCGGGGCGATTCAGAAACTGGACAAGTCGCAACTGCCGAACTGGAAAAACCTCGACCCGCTGTTGATGCAGAAACTTGAAGTCAACGACCCCGGCAACCAGTACGGCTATCCCTACATGTGGGGCACCGCCGGCATCGGTTACAACGTCGAGAAGATCAAGGCGATTTTCGGCAATACCGATGTCACGCACTCGTGGAAGCTGCTGTTCGATGAGCAGAACATCAAGAAGCTGAGCCAGTGCGGTGTGGCGTTCATTGATAACCCGACCCAGGTATTGCCGATTACCCTCAACTACCTGGGCCTGCCGCCGCACAGCCACGACCCGGCAGACTACAAAAAGGCCGAGCAGGCCTTGTTGAAAATTCGCCCGTACATCCAGTACTTCCACGCGTCGAAATACATCAGTGATCTGGCCAACGGCAATGTCTGCGCGGTGATCGGCTTCAACGGCGATATCGTCCAGGCAGCGGCCAGTGCCAGGGAAGCGAAAAATGCTATCGATATCGCTTATTCGATCCCGGACGAAGGCACGACCTTGTGGTTCGACATGATGGTCATGCCCAAAAGCGCGCCCCATGAAAAGAATGGCTACGCCTACATGAACTATCTGCTTGAACCCAAGGTGATCGCCAACATCAGCAACAGCATTCACTACGCCAACCCCAATGCGGCGGCCAATGAGTTTCTGAGTCCCGAGGTAAAAGAGGATGCGGCGATTTACCCGCCGAAAAGCGTGATGGAAAAGTTGTTCACCGTAGAAGAGCTGCCGGCGACGATTGCACGGCTGACCACGCGGTTGTGGACCAAACTCAAAACCAACACCTGATCGACACCCCTGTAGGAGTTGCCGCAGGCTGCGATCTTTTGATGTCTAGTTACTGAAAATCAAAAGATCGCAGCCTGCGGCAGCTCCTAGATTGGTGTAATCCGGCATTCTGGGCTATTGCTGAAGGCTTGGCACATCGTCTGAATCAAGGAGTACAGGGTGAAATCTCTGATGTTTGCATTGCCTCTGTTGTTCGCTGCCGGGATGGCCCACGCCGCTATTCCACAATTCAACGCCACATGCCCCGGCAAGATCGAAGTGCACGCCGATAAAGGCGGGCCGATCTACATCAACGGCAAGCAGGGCACGTTGAAGAAGTTCAACGAGAACTACTTCGAAGCCAAAGGCGCGGGCGTGACCATTTCCCTGAGCATCAATCCCGATGGTTCGCCAGCGGTGTCGTATACCGGGAAGAAAAAGGCCAACGGCATCTGCGAAGTTAAGCAGGGCTGATCACGCCACCTGATTGCGCCCCGCAGCTTTCGCTTGATAGAGCTGCTGGTCGGCGCGCTTGATCAGCGTCATCTGGTTATTGTCCGCTGGATCTGTCAGGCCGATGCCGATGCTCACCGTCACATGACCGACGGTGGGGAAGTGCGCATCGGCGACCGCCGAGCGGATTTTCTCGGCGACCACCTCCGGGGTGTCCGGCTTGGCGATTTCCGGCAGCAGTACCGCGAACTCTTCACCGCCGTAGCGTGCGACGAAATCGGTAGTGCGCAGGCTGGTCTCAATCAATTGCGCCAACCGTTGCAGCACTTCATCGCCCACCGCATGTCCGTGACTGTCGTTGATGCGTTTGAAGTGGTCGGCGTCGATCAGCAGCAGGGCAAACGGCCGTCCCGTACGGCGTGACAGCAAACTGTATTCGGTTAGTTTTTCGTCGAAACGACGACGGTTGAAGACACCGGTCAAGGCATCGTGAGTCGCCAGACTGAGCAGTTCGGCGTTGGCCTGCATGAGGGCGGCGGTGCGTTGGGCTACCGTGGCTTCCAGCGAGGTGTTGGCCTCCTGCAGTTCGCGTTCCTTGGTTAGCAGCGATTGCGTCATCGCATCGATCGACTGGCCGAGCTGGGCGATTTCCCGTACCGGATGGTGTAACGGAAAGTGCGCGCCGGGCTGGTTGTCCTGCACCTGTTTGGCGGAACGCGCCAGTTGCTCGATCGGGCGACTCAGGTACAGCGCCAGATAATACGCGACGAGGCCGAACACCAGTGCTGCGAAGACGCCCAGCAACAGCAGCTTATAAAGCAGCAGACGTGCCGGTTGAAGTGCGGTTTCCAGTGGTTGCCGCACGGCGATCGACCACGACAGTGCCGTACTCGAAGGTGTTGGCACTGTGACCATACTGGTCAGATAGCCGTTTCCCACTGACCAGCCCGGCGACGTCGAACCGTTCGCGGTCAACTGCTGGCCCATCAAGGCTTCCGGGTACAGCACTTTACCGTCGTGATCGATGATCAGCGCTTCGATATCCGGCGAGGTATTTTTGTGCGAAAACGCCGCCGACTCGACGATCCGTGTCACCCAACTCCAGTGCGCATGGGCGCCCAATACACCGATGACCTGACCTTCTGCGTTATGGATCGGTGCGGCGAAATCGATGAAGCGCAGCGGTTCGCCGTTGGGCAACCCCGGCAGCAATTTGGCCAGCAACACCGCTTCGTGGGGATCACCGGTGTATTCGCCGCGCACACCGGCCTGAAACCACGGACGCGCCTGCACCGACTGACCGACCAGCAAACCATTGACCGCCTGATGCACTTTGCCTTCGGCATCGGTCACGCCCATCCACGCATACTCGGCACGCGCCTGCGTGCGCAGTTGCATGGACTTCAGAATCGCCGGGTTGTCCAGATCGCCGCGTTCCAGATGCGGCGCCCGACTAAGCAGATAAACCTCCAGCTGCCGCTCGCGCAATTGCTCACCCAGCAATGTTGCTGCCGATCGCGCGGTATTCAGCAATGCATTGCCGCTGGCCTGTTTCATCTGTTCGGTGGCGATATGGCCGACGTAGAACCCGACGCTTAATAACGTCAGCAGTGACAAACCGGCAAACCAAAGGGTCAGGTGGCTACGCAGACTGGCTTTGAGCATGGGCGGGCAAATTCTGTTTTGGAGTTGTGGCCGCATGGTATGCGTAATCGGCGGTGTGCTGCCAGTCGGCCGATTCGGTCAGTCGCTGTCGGACGTTTCAGTGGTACTCGGTCTTGGTGTCAACTTCTCTGACGGTTGTGCTGGAATACCGCAGGCACAAAAACAGCACATGAAAAAGCCCGGCTGATCAGGCCGGGTTTCCCAGACCCGCAGTATGGCTCCTGTAGGCGCTGCCGCAGGCTGCGATCTTTTGACCTTCACCCCACACTCAAAGCCCCGCCCGAACACACAACTCGCCAGTCGCACGGACCAACGCCAACTCATGCAACGCATCACGTGTCAGGCCGTTACGAGCCTCAGCCAGCCACGCCGAGCAATTCGGATCATGACGATATGGCGCAAAGTCCGCGTACTGTTGCAGGAGCCGGTTTTGCAGTTCATCCAGACGCGGACGAATCTGCTTGCCCAGATCCGGGCGCGGCGTGTCCGGTGCCTTGCCGGCCGCTTGCCATTGCGCGAGCAAACCGTACTGCACCAGTTTATTGGCCTCCATCTGCGCAGCGAGCAACGGCGCCACCTCGTCCGGATCAAGCTTGCGCTCAGCCGCCAGTGCGCGTGCGTTGGCGATGACTTGCGCCTCACGCGGGCTGTCCTGAATCGGCTTGCCACTGTCCCATTTGGTCAACGCGACGAGATCGCCGATGTTCAGGCGTTCGTTCAGTGTCATCAATAGCGGCTTCAGGGATTGAGGTGGCACGGGGGGCGTGGCGGCCTGGACGCAAGTGGCCGACAGGATGAAGAGGGTGCAGGTCAGCAGGTTTGGAAAGTGGGGCATGAACCGAGCCTCGATGGAAGATTTCTGGAAGGCGGGGTGTTTATCACAACCCGGAAAGGCAACCGAGAATAAACAACCTTAAATGTTAATTGCACCTCGCCCCCAACTCACCGAAGCTATCCTTCATCAAGCCCCCGCCGTCGAGATGGACCTCAAGTCAATGCAAACCCCCGCCGCCATCAAACCCCTCTGGCAAACCTACCTGCTGTTTCTGGCGCCGATGGTGTTGTCCAATTTCCTGCAATCAATGTCAGGCACGATCAACAGCATCTACATCGGCCAGATGCTGGGTACGCAAGCGTTGGCGGCGGTATCTGGCATGTTCCCGATCGTGTTTTTCTTTATTGCACTGGTGATCGGCCTCGGCGCGGGCGCGGGCGTGCTGATCGGTCAGGCGTGGGGCGCTCGCGAGCCGCACATGGTCAAGGCGATTGCCGGGGCGACGCTGTTGCTGGGGGTGTTGATCGGTCTGGTGGCGGCGGTGCTGGGCAGTGTGTTTGCGCGGCAGGCGTTGACCGGGTTGGGCACGCCGGCGGATGTGCTCGACGATGCGGTGGCGTATGCCCATGTGATGATGTGGATTTTGCCGTCGTTGCTGGTGTTCGTGCTGTTCACGCAGTTGCTGCGCGGCGTGAGTGACACGCTGTCGCCATTGCTGGCGCTGATGGTGTCGACCTGTGTCGGGCTGGCGCTGACACCGGCGTTGATTCGTGGCTGGTTCGGTTTGCCGCAGTTGGGGATTCAGAGCGCCGCGTATGCAGGGCTGGCGGGTAACCTGGCGGCGATGGCGTGGCTGGCGTGGCGGCTGATTCGCAAGGGCCATCCGCTGGCGCCGGACCGGGAGTTCTTTGCGGCGCTGCGGCTCGACGGCGCGATCCTCGGCAAGGTATTGCGCATCGGTCTGCCGACCGGCGTGCAGATGATTGTGCTGTCACTGTCGGAGCTGGTGATTCTGGCGCTGGTCAACCAGCACGGATCGCAAGCGACAGCGGCCTATGGCGCAGTGACGCAGATCGTCAATTATGTGCAGTTCCCGGCGTTGTCGATTGCGATTACCGCGTCGATCCTCGGCGCACAGGCCATTGGCGCCGGGCGACTGGAGCGGATGGGACCGATCCTGCGCACCGGCCTGTTGATCAATGTGTGCCTGACCGGCGGCCTGATTGTGCTGGGTTATCTGTTGTCGCACTGGCTGCTCGGGTTGTTCCTGACCGACGCTTCGACCCGGGCGATGGCCGAGCATTTGTTGCACATCATGCTGTGGAGCCTGTTGGTGTTCGGCTTCCAGGCGATCATCGGCGGGATCATGCGCGCCAGTGGCACAGTGCTGGTGCCGGTCGCGATTGCGATCATCTGTGTGGTCGGCGTGCAGTTGCCGGCGGCGTATTGGCTGGACGGTCAGTTTGGTTTGCAAGGGGTGTGGATGGCGTTCCCGGTGGCGTACCTCGGAATGCTGATATTGCAGACCTTGTATTACAAACTGGTCTGGCAGCATCAGAAAATCGAACGTCTGGTTTGATTCGCGTGGGGTGGCGTAACGGCGGGTTGTTTGCTTAAGTCAAACGAGTCCCTCGACGGCAAGCGCTGCCCGGAGAATCCCATGTCGATCCGATTGCTGCTGGCTGCCGCGTTTTGCTTGTGCGCCATGCCTGCCGCACAGGCTGTCGAATACACCCGGGTCAACACCACCGCCAGTCAGATCAGTTTCACCTACGACCAGATGGGCTCGCGGATGTACGGCACGTTCGGCAAGTTTGAGGCGACGCTGGATTTCGATACCGACAATCTCTCCAGCGCTCACACGACTTTGCACATCGACCTCAGCAGCATTGATGCTGGCAGTGAAGACGCCAATACCGAGTTGGTGAAACCGGCGTGGTTCGACACGGAGAAATATCCGGTGGCGGTGTTCGAATCGAACCGGTTCACGCAAGTCTCAGAAAATCACTTCCTGATCTCTGGGCAGCTCTCGCTCAAGGGCATCACTCGCGAGGTGCAGGTCCCAGTAGAGCTGAAGCCGGACAACGCCATCGGGATTTTCGACGGTGAACTGGTGCTCAAGCGCGACGAGTTTGGTCTGGGCGCTGGGGAGTGGGCGGACACCGTGGTGTCGAAAGACATCGCCATCAAGTTCAAAGTGGTGGCGCCACAGCAGTGACGCCCCACGCTCGGATCAATAGGCGCGCCAGTGCCCCGGCACCCAGCGCCATTGATTACCGCCCCAGCGGTAGTGACCGGCGACCCAGTGATAACCCGGCGCCGGCATCACCGGCACGACTTCAACCGGCGGCGGCGGGCGATGCGGGCGAGCCGGTGCGACGACGCAACCGCTCAGGGTGATGGCCACCAGTGTGGCCGCGAGCAGTGATTTAACCGTTTTCGACATGGTGATGTTCCCGGAAAGTGACGTTTGCAGGCAGGCGTGTGATCAACGCACCCAGTGCCCTTCAACCCAGAACCAGTTCGGCCCGCGTGCCTGCCAGTGTCCGGGTTTCCAGCGGGCGCCGTGTCTCACCGGCTGCCAGTGCCCGGGCATCCATACGTAGCCTCGACCTTCCCAGCGCCAATGGCCCTGATCCCAGACATATCCGGGACGCGGCCCCGGCATCACTTCCATGCGCATCGGCGGTGGTGCTTGCTGGACGATCACCACTTGTTGCGCAAACACTGGCGCGCTGGCCAGCGCCGCCAGCGTCAACGGCACCAGCAGCAAGGTTTTTCGCCATTTGGACAGCGAACGCAAAACGCTCATGACAACTCCTCAAGGCCTGCGTTGGAAAATTAACGCAGCTGAAGAATTGGACGCTGAAACGGCGAAAGATCCCGCTGGCAACGGATGAAATTTTTGTCAGGAATTCGGCTTGGGTTTTCGCGGGCGACAAACAGTCGTCGGCTGTTCATTCAGCACAAATACAGGCTGATCCGGCCTACAAGGTATGATGTCGCGGTTTTCCGCCGGAGTTCACCCACCATGCCCCGCATCACCCACTACAAAACCCCATGCCCCGAAGGCGTCAACAGCCAGATTCTGCAAATGGTCGTCGACTACCTGACCGACATCAGTGCGGTGGGACTCGGCCCGAGCAACCTGCTGTACAACGTCTATCAGTACGCGGTGGGCTATGAGGTGCATCTGTATCTGGAAGCGTTGAACGGCGAGAAGGGCACCGAGGTGGAACTGCTGGTCGCCACCGACGAAGACGATCCCGAGCAAGTGATCGGGTTCTTGCTGTATTTGCCGGTGCAGGGCGATTGGGAAGCCTGCAGCGTCGCCTACATGGCAGTGCGCGAAGGGCATCGGCGGCAAGGTGTGGCGCGCGCGATGATTGGCGAAATGCTCGGGCATTACCCGCACGCCGAGCTGGCCTGCACGGTCGGTAAAGTCCCGTATTTCGAGGCGCTAGGATTTGAAGTGATCGGCCAGCGTGAAACCCAGGTGCTGATGAGTACGCGGCATCACCGCAGCAATGGCTTGCGTGGATTTATCGACACTACGCCGATCTACCGTTCGCTGGAGGTGCAGCAGATTCATACCTATCTGCTGCAGAAGAACGGCAAGCGCGCCATGCTCGACGCCGAGAAACAGCGTGATCGGCATCTCGATCAAACCACCCGTCATACCGGGGAGTTCGTCCGTCAACGGCTCACCGTTCACTGATCAAGGCCAAACCCTTGTCGCCGAATTCAGCTGATTTGCGCAGACAAAAAAAGAGCCTCAAAGCTCTTTGATGGGGAGGAAGTAGAGCCCGTGAGGCTCAAGAGGGGCATGAATCAAGGCGCGGGCTTGATTGGGGTTCAGAGCACCCGCGCCTACGCGGGGCTTGATGAGCAAAGCCGCCGCGCCACTCCATCCTAGGAGTGTGCCGGGGTGGCCTCAAGTACCGCCAGTCGCGCGGGCGGCGGCTCTTTCGACCATCGCCATGATGGTTTCATACAGCTCGTCACTGGCCTGTCCGGCGCTGATTTCGTCGTTGGCTGCGGCGTGGGACAAGGCTTCCGCAGCGCCGAGCATCGCGCGCAAAGCCGCTTGAGTGATCTGCCCGCCGTTGGCATAGGGCACCAGATCGTTGCGGCATTTTTCGAGGAAGATCGCCTCGTACTCACGCTTGATCTTCTCCAGTTCCGGAGTACTCGCCAGCGCGGCGATGACGCCGGGAATCTCGTTGCCTTGCAGCAACACACAATCGACGTACGCCTTGGCGATCACTGACGCGGTGCTGATCAACGTCGGCTCGCAATTGGCGATGGCGGCGTCCATGACCAGTGTCTGACGCGCATCGAAATCCCGGTACAGCGCCGCCAGCAATCCGGCGCGAGTGACAAAGTGGTCGTAAACCACCGGTTTGGTCACGCCAGCCTTTTCTGCCAGATAGCCGAGGGTCAGGGCGTCAGTGCCTTCGGCGCGAATGATCTGCCAGGCGATGTCGAGCAACTGGCGCAATCGATCTTCACGCGACAGGCGTTTGCGCGGTTGGGCGGGGGAATTCTGTTCGGACATTTCAGTGGTTGACATCGTTATATACCAAACGTAACTTACTGTTAGTAACTTACCAAGAGTATATAAGCCTTGTCAGGCAATCACCAACAGGAGATTCCACATGCACACGTTGATTGTTGTCGCGCATCACGATCCTCGCTCATTGACCCATGGCGTGGCAGCGCAGATCGCCGAAGGTCTGACGCAAGCCGATCCGGACAATACCTTTGAGATCGCCGACCTTTACGCCGAAGGGTTCGAACCGCGTTTCGGCGCCGCCGATTTTGCCGTGCATCACCGCGAGGCACAGCCGCCCGCCGATGTGCTGGCGGAGCAGGCGCGAATCGACCGCGCCGACACGCTGGTGCTGGTGTATCCGGTGTACTGGTGGTCGATGCCGGCCCTGCTCAAAGGCTGGATCGATCGGGTCTTCAGCAATGGCTGGGCGTTCGATTTCAGCGGCGACCTCAAGCATGTGAAGCTGCTGCAGCGTATGCGCGTGCACTTGGTCCAGCTCGCCGGGGCGGATGCGCGCACCTACGAGCGCCATGGCTATGGCGCGGCGATGAAGGCGCAGATCGAACACGGGATTTTCGATTACAGCGGGGCGACGGTGCTGAGTTCGACGTTGCTGCCGGAGTCGGAGTTGCGTGATCCCGCACAGCAACTGAGTGTCGCCCGCGAACTCGGCACCCAAATGGCCAGATAACCCGTGTAGGAGCTGCCGAAGGCTGCTCCTACAGGTGGAGCGTCTATTAGCGCGAGCCCGGCCATCCGGCCTTGGCGAGGGCGGCGAGCAGGGTGTCGGCGTCCAGTCCCGGTACCGAGTGACCATTGCCTGCGGTGCTGTCGCTGGCAAGCAAGGCATTGATGATCGCTTCTTCAACCGCCTCGGTGGCCGCCAGAAACAACTCGCTAATGTGGTCGTTGTTGACCATGCGCAAGCCATCACAGGTCGGCGCGCCCTTGCCCTCATAGGCCGCTGGCGGCACATGATCGTTACCGGTGGCGAAGGCGATGAAGATGTCGCCGCTGTGGTCTTCATTGCCACCACCGGTTCGCGCCAGGCCGAGGCTGGCGCGCTGCGCCAGACGCGTGCATTGGTGCGGCAACAGCGGCGCGTCGGTAGCCAGACAGACCACGATCGAGCCCATGCCCGGATGCGGTAGCGAGGCACGTAGAAACGGTGAATCAACCTGCTCCATGTAACGCCCGACCGGGTAGCCGTCGACCCGCAACTCACTGCGAATGCCGTGGTTGGCCTGCACGATCGCACCCACGGTCCAGCCACCTTGTGCACGGCTCAATTGGCGCGATGCGGTGCCGATGCCACCCTTGAACTCATGGCAGATCATGCCGCTGCCACCGCCGACGGCGCCTTCCTCCACCGGGCCGTCGACAGCGTTGTGCAGGGCTTGGGCGACATGCTCGGGCCGGACGTGAAAGCCGTTGATGTCGTTGAGCAATCCGTCGAAAGTTTCCAGCACCACTGGCATGTTCCAGTAGAGGCGGCCGTCGTCGGGTTGCTGCTGGCGATCCAGTGCAATCAGTGCATCACGCACCACGCCGAGGCTGTGGGTATTGGTGAAGGCAATCGGACTGGTCAGCAGTCCGGCCTCGCGAATCCACTCAAGTCCGGTGGCATCGCCGTTGCCGTTGAGCACATGCACACCGGCGAAGCACGGTTGCTGGTTGGTCGAGCCCTGGCGGGGTTCGATCAGGGTGACGCCAGTGCAGATGTCACGGCCGGCACTGCTCAGGCCACGCACATTGCTGTGACCGACCCGGACGCCGGGCACGTCGGTGATGGCGTTGAGCGGGCCGGTTGGCAGTTGGCCGATGCGGATGTTCAGATCTCGGGCGCGGGGTTTCATGGATGGTTGTCTCTCTCTTAAGGCAGAAGAAGTTCTCGGGCAACGGACAGTTTCTGTGGCGAGGGAGCAAGCTCCCTCGCCACAAAAGCTTCTTTGAGTTCTATGGGATTACTGGCCGTTTTTGACTTTGCTCCACACCCGCGTACGCACGCGCTCGGTGGCTTTGGGCAACGGTTCAAGGGTGTACAACGTGGCCATCGCTGCGGCGGAGGGATAAACCGCCGGGTTGTCCCGGGTAGCCTCAGCCACCAGCGGCGTGGCCGCGCGATTGCCGTTCGGATACGACAGATGATCACTGACCGGCGCGATCACCTCGGGGCGCAACAGGTAATCGATGAACGCCAGCCCTTGAGTCCGATTCGGCGCATCCTTGAGCAGCACCAGCGTGTCGAACCACACCGGCGCACCTTCCTTCGGCAGGCTGTAGGCGATCTTCACGCCGTTGTTGGCCTGCTCGGCATTGGTCTTGGCTTCAAGCATCGCCCCTGACCAGCCGACCGCCACGCAAATGTTGCCGTTGGACAGGTCACTGATGAATTTCGAGGAATTGAAATAGGCAATGTGCGGGCGCAGTTTCAGCAGCAGCGCTTCGGCTTTTTTATAGTCTTCGGGATCGGTGCTGTTCGGTGGCAGCCCCAGATAATGCAAGGCAACCGGAAGCATCTCCGAGGGCGAATCCAGCATCGCCACGCCGCACTGGCCGAGCTTGGCGAGGTTCTTTTCGTCGAACACCAGATCCCAGGAATCCACCGGTGCCTTGTCGCCCAATGCTGCGCGCACCTTGTCGACGTTGTAGCCGATGCCGTTGGTGCCCCACAGGTAGGGCACGGCGTATTGATTGCCGGGATCGTTGTTGGCCAGTTTGCTCAGCAGATCGTTGTCGAGGTTCTTCCAGCCCGGCAGTTGATCGCGCGGCAGCGGGGCGAGGGCGCCCGCCTTGATCAGCGTTGGCAGGCTGTAGTTGCTCGCCACCACCACGTCGTAACCACTGCGGCTGGTCATCAGTTTGCCTTCAAGCACCTCGGCACTGTCGAAGGTGTCGTAGACCGGTTGAATACCACTGTCGCGCTGAAAGTCGTGCAGCGTGTTCGGGCCGATGTAGTCGTACCAGTTGTAGACGTGCACGCTCGGCGCATCGGCGGCGCCGGCGGCAGATACCACGCCCAGACAGGCGAGCAGGCCCAAGTTGATATAGCCACGATGACCACGCATGATGCGGCACTCCTGGCCTGTGCAGGCCGGTGATGAACAGGAGTGGTCAGCCTATCGGGCTGATCTTGCCGGACCCATTCCCATCATGGGTTACTCAAAAGGGGTAGTGCGTGGACGCCTTGTTGCAGGAATTGCCAATGCATCAAAGCCTGGCGCGAGTGTTTTCCGTTGTCGGGCAGGACGGTTTCTGGCGCGCACTGGTGGACACCTTGCGACTGCTGGTGCCGCTGGATAACGCGCTGGTGGCGTTGCTGAGGTCCGGCCAGGCGCCGCAATTGTTGATTGATTTCGACAGTAAGGGTCGCGCCGACGAACAGGAAGAGCTGGCGGATTACACCGCGGGGATGTACTTGCTCGATCCGTTTTATCAAGCCGCCTCGACTGGCATCAACGACGGCTTGCACAGCCTGGCCTCGGTGGCACCGGACCAGTTCCTGCACAGCGAGTACTACCAGAGTTATTTTCGTTCGGTGGTGGGGGAGGACGAAATGCAGTTCATGATCAACGTCGAAGGCGGCGTGCTCGGGTTGTCACTGGGCCGATCGACGACGTTCGAATTGGCCGAGCAGGGGCGACTGTTTTGCGTGCGCGATTGGGTGCTGGCGGCGATGCGTCGGCACGTGCAGTTGTTGCCGCCGCAAGGTCCGATTGCCGAAGTGGTTGCCGGCGATCTGGCGACGTTGCTCGATCGCTTCGATGCGCGGCTGACGGTGCGCGAGGTCGACACGGCGCGGCTGATTCTGCAAGGGTTTTCCAGCAAGGCGATGGCCCAGCAAATGGGGATTTCGCCGGAGACCGTCAAAGTCCATCGGCGCAATCTCTATCACAAGCTCAACGTCAACGGGCATGGCGAATTGTTTGCGCTGGTCCTGAGACCAGCACAAATCCTGTAGGGGATTTTGGTAGGTCAGTGGGTGCGCTGGAAGATCAGGGCCTTGAGGCCGCTTTCCGGATCGATGTCGGGAAATTCCGGCGGGTTTTCCAGGCGCTGATCAAAGCGCAAACCCGGCGCTTCCTGCGTCACGCCATCGATCAGGAAGTCCGAGCCGAACGCCGGATCATTCATGCACGCCAGCACCACGCCGTCAGCCGTCAGCAATTCCGGCAACCGCCGCAGCACGCGCTGGTAGTCCTTGGTCAGCAGGAAACTGCCTTTCTGAAACGACGGCGGATCGATGATCACCAGGTCATACGGGCCGCTGTTGATCACCTTGCCCCACGACTTGAACAGGTCGTGGCCGAGGAAGCTGACTTTGCTCAGGTCATGCCCGTTCAGCCGATGGTTATCGCGGCCACGGCTCAAGGCCGCGCGGGACATGTCGAGATTAACCACATGGCTGGCGCCGCCTTCGATGGCGGCCACGGAAAAGCCGCAGGTGTAGGCGAACAGGTTCAATACACGCTTGCCCGCGGCTTGCTCGCGTACCCAGTTGCGCCCGTAACGCATGTCGAGAAACAGCCCGGCGTTCTGCTTGCGACCCAGATCCACCCGGTACTGCAAGCCGCCCTCGACGATGGTCATTTCGTCGATCTCGGCGCCGACCAGCCATTCGGCGGTGCTTTGCGGCAGATAGCGATGCTGGATCAACAGCGTATGCGCGCCGCACTGCTGCCACTCGGCCGACCCGCTGATATCGAGCAACAAATGCTTGAGGTCTTCAAGCTGTTCAGGCGCCGGTTCCTTGAACAGCGACACCAGCACCACGCCTTGCAGCCAATCCACGGTCAATTGCTCCAGGCCCGGCCAGCAACGCCCGCGCCCGTGGAACAGGCGGCGGGTTTCGCTCGGTGCCGCCGCGAGCGCGGGCAGCAAATGGGCGTGGAGGGTGGCGAGGGCTTCAGGGTTCATCGGTCACGATCGGCAAGCAAAAGGGCCAACATTTTAACCACAAATGCACCCGTGCGAACGTCTGTCGCGACCGGGTAAATCCGTCGTTTGAGAAAAGACCTGTATCAAAAATGAATTTCTGCAAAGTCCGCTGCTCATACCAGATAAGCAGCGGATTCAAGCCGCTAAATCGTTAATGCAAATCAGGGAGTGCAGTTTCATGTGCCCAACACCGACGGCGGACACGCACCTTCCTGACGGGTTGATTCTGGTGGTTGAGGATGATCCGTTGATTCTGGAGTTTCTCTGCGAAATTCTTCAGGAGGAAGGTTTCAAGGTCGAGCCGCAAACCAGCGCTGACGCTGCATCGATCTATCTTGAGCATCACGCGCAGCAAGTCGCGTTGCTGCTGACCGATATCACCATGCCCGGCACCCTCAATGGCGCTGATCTGGCCAATCTGGTCGGTGATCGCTGGCCGGAAAAACCGGTGATGGTGATGTCCGGCTATGAAACGCCGGAGACGTCCGGGGTCAAGCATCCGGTGGCGTTTATCAAAAAGCCCTGGGCCATCGGCCAGTTGCTCGATTGCGTCGACAGCGCGTTCAAGTCCAAGGCACCGCGTTTGCACTGACAAGTGCTACATTGCCGGGCACATTTGCCCGGCCCCTTGCCAGAGGAAGCGACTCTTTGTCTGCTCACGATTGTGTTTTCGACCGCGCGTTCGGCGCGTTTTTGTTCGACATGGACGGCACCGTCCTCAATTCCATCGCCGCCGCCGAGCGCATCTGGTCCGCCTGGGCCGTGCATCACGGGGTAGACGTCGAGTCGTTTCTGCCGACCATTCATGGTGCGCGTGCCATCGATACCATCAATCGCCTGAACCTGCCGGGCGTGGATGCCGAGGCGCAAGCCGCGTTCATCACCGAAGCAGAAATCGGTGATGTTGAAGGCATCGTCGAGATTCCTGGCGCGGCGGCGTTTCTCAACAGTTTGCCCGCCGAGCGCTGGGCCATGGTCACTTCGGCACCGCGCGATCTGGCCTTGCGCCGGATGGCCGCAGCGGGCATTCCGACACCCGCGGTGATGATCACGGCCGAGGATGTGAAGGCCGGCAAACCTGATCCGGCCGGTTACCTGCTTGCCGCCAAGCGCCTGGGACTTGAACCCCGCGATTGCCTGATCTTCGAAGACGCCACCGTCGGCATACAAGCCGCCGAAGCCGCTGGCGCCGCGCTGATGATCATCACCACAACGCACCAGCACCCGCTGCAAACGTCACATGCGACATTGGCCAGTTACGCTGACATCCGCGTCGCAGTCGATAGCAACGGCCAACTCCACCTCGATCGCAGCTGACACAACACAATCCCTTGTAGGAGTGAGCCTGCTCGCGATAGCGGTGTGTCAGACACACATTTTTGACTGACACACCGCTATCGCGAGCAGGCTCACTCCTACAGTGACGGTGTTCGCAAATCAGTAAACACCGGGGAGCAAGCGCCAACTCCGCGCGCAGTAGGCGTCGTATTCGGCGCCAAACTGGCCGCGCAGCAAGGCTTCTTCGGAATGAATCCGGGCGATCAGCGGGATCAATGTCAGCGCCGCCAGCAGCAAGCCGATCACCGACCGAAACGCCAGCGCCCAGCCCACGGCATTGACCACCAGCCCCAGGTAACTCGGATTGCGCAGGTGCTGGTAGATACCGTCAGTGACCAGTCGATGCCCCGGCTGAATCGCTACCAACCCGCTGAAACGCCGCCCCAGCACAAACACCGGCCACAAGCGCAACGCCCCGCCGACGATAAACAGCCACGCGCCGAGCCAGCGCATCCCCTCGCCGCCAAACGTCCAGACATTCACCCGATCGCAATACGCCGGCAGGAAACCACTGACCAGGCCAATCACGCCGAACGCCGGAATCACCCAGCGATTGGCGCGATCTTCGCGCTCGCCGGAGCTCAGGTTGACCTCGGTAAACAACGATGCCACCACCATGGCCACCGTCGCGAGCGCGACCATCACCAGCGAACCGTGGGAGAAAAATATCGCCACGCCGCCGATACCCCATACCGCCAGGCCCAGGTAGGCGAGGGTGGCGAGTATCGCGACGACGGTCATTTGCGCAGACATTTTCATGGTCAGCTCATCGCACAGGCTGTTCCTTGCAGTGTAGTGCGTGACCGACGATCAGGCGCCGGCCCTTGTGGGTGGGGCTTGCTCCCGAATGCGCGGGATCAGTCGACAGTGATGCTGGAGGTGGCAATGCCTTCGCGAGCAAGCCCGCTGCCACGGGGGAAGGGGTCGGTGAGGACTTTTCTGAAGGTTTCGACCAGCGGCCGCAAATTGATCCGGTGCCAGGCTGCCCACAACGGCGTGGTAAACGTCAGCCACGGCACCTCGCGCAAGACCACGCCCGGTGGCGCGTTATGACTCAGGCCTTTCTGGATCATTGCAATGCCCAATCCCGAGGCCACCAGCCCCAGCGCAGTAAACGGCTCGGTCGCCTGCATGCGCACATCCGGGGTGAACCCTGCGCGGATGCAGGCGCTGACGAATTCGTCGCTGGCATCCTGCCGGGGCTGCACGCCGATCCATTCCTGACCGGCCAGATCCTGCGGGCTCAATGATGTCGCGTGGGCCAGCGGATGCTGCTCGGGCAACGCCAGCAACATCGGATCGTCCAGCACTTGAAAGCCGAGCAGGTCCGGATCGTCATCGGTCGGCGGCTCGCTCACCAAGGCGATATCGAGACTACGCTGTCGCAGGCCTTCCAGTTGTTCGGCGGAACTGAGGTTGTACAGCGCGACATGCACATTGGGTCGATCCACCCGCAATACGCGCAAGGCATTGGGCAGCACGCCGGCGTGCATGGCGTTCTCGATATAGCCGATGCACAACCCGCCTTCCTCACCCCGACCCAGGCGCTTGCCCAGGGATTCGAGGCGATTGGCGTGCGTCAGCAAGGCGCGGGTCTCGGCGAGGAAAGTCTGGCCATCGCGGGTCAAGCGAATGCGCTGCTGGCTGCGTTCGAACAGTGTCAACCCAAGCCGTTCTTCAAGTTGGGCGATCTGCCGGCTCAGAGGCGACTGGGAAATATGCAAGCGTTCGGCTGCACGGCCGACGTGCTCTTCTTCGGCGACGGCGACGAAGTAGCGCAATTGGCGGATGTCGATCATGTCAGACCTCTGGGGACTCAAGTGCTGCGTATTATGTCTTGGACGGTCTCGGCGTCGCAATCTAGGATTTGCTCAACGGTCACGCAGACCACGAACGAATGAGGACAATCCAATGAGCTTGAAAGACAAACTGCCCGGTCAACTGGGTTTCGGCACCGCGCCACTGGGCAATATGTTCCGCGCCATTCCCGAAGACGAAGCGCAGGCCACCGTGCATGCCGCGTGGGATGCCGGCGTGCGTTATTTCGACACCGCGCCGTTCTATGGCTCGGGCCTGTCGGAGATCCGCCTCGGTGAAGCGCTGAAACAATACAACCGCGACGACTATGTACTGAGCAGCAAGGTCGGCCGGGTGATTCTCGATGAAGTGGAAGACGCGGCGGCCCGCGACCTCGGCGAAAAGAGCGGGGTGTTTGAGCATGGCCGCCCGAACAAGATCGTCAACGACTACAGCGCCGACGCGACCCTGCGCTCCATCGAAGACAGCCTCAAGCGTTTGCAAACCGATCGCCTCGACATTGTCTGGGTGCACGACATCGCTCAGGACTTCTACGGTGATCAATGGCTGGAGTACTTCAACCAGGCCCGCACTGGCGCGTTCAAAGTGCTGACGCGTCTGCGCGAAGAAGGCGTGATCAAGGGCTGGGGTCTGGGTGTCAACAAAGTGGAACCGTGCGAACTGACCCTCGACCTGACTGAAGCGCAACCCGATGGCTTCCTGCTCGCCGGTCGCTACACATTGCTCGACCACGAGCGTCCGTTGCAGCGTTTGATGGAATCGGCACGGGCGCAAAATGTCGAAATCGTCGTCGGTGGCCCGTACAGCTCCGGGATTCTGGCCGGTGGTGCGCACTTCGAATACCAGAAGGCCAGCCCTGAAGTCATCGCCAAAGTCGGGCAGATCCAGCGTATCGCCGCTACTTTTAACGTCGATGTAAAAGCCGCCGCACTGCAATTCTCACTGGCCAACCCAGCGGTCGCCGCCGTGATCCCCGGCGCGAGCAAACCGGGACGCATTGCCGAAGACGTCGCTGCACTGTCGGCAACCATTCCAGCCGGTTTCTGGCAGGCCATGCGTGACGCAAAACTGGTCTCCGAACGCGCACCATTACCCATCGATGAGGTGAAAGCATGAAGATTGATCTGAGTGGAAAACTGGCCATCGTCAGCGGCAGCACAGCCGGTATCGGTCTGGGCATCAGCCAGTCGCTGGCCGAGTCCGGCGCCACGGTGGTGGTGATCGGCCGCGACACGGCCAAGGTCGAGCAGGCACTGGCGAGCATTCGCGAGAAAGTGCCGGGCGCACAGTTGCGCGGTCTGACTGCCGATCTGGGCACCGCCGAAGGTGCGCAGAAACTGTTCGCCGCCGAGCCGAAAGCCGACATCCTGGTGAACAACCTCGGCATCTACAACAACGTCGATTTCTTTGAAGCACCCGACGAGGAATGGACGCGCTTCTATGAAGTCAACGTGATCTCCGGCGTGCGCCTGTCTCGGCATTACGTGCCGGGAATGGTCGAGCAGGGTTGGGGACGGGTGATCTTCCTGTCTTCGGAATCCGGCGTGGCAACTCCGGCCGACATGATCAACTACGGCGTGACCAAAAGCGCCAATCTGGCGGTGTCCCACGGTCTGGCCAAACGTCTGGCGGGCACCGGCGTCACGGTCAATTCGATCCTGCCGGGGCCGACCTTCACCGACGGTGTCGAGGCGATGCTCAAGGACGCCGCCGCCGAGTCTGGCCGCAGCCTGCGTGACGAGGCTGATGCCTTTGTGCGCCGGGCCCGGCCGACCTCGATCATCCAGCGCGTGGCGGATGTCGAAGAGGTTGCGCATCTGGTGACCTACATTGCTTCGCCGCTGTCCTCGGCCACCACCGGCGCCGCTTTGCGCGTCGATGGCGGCGTGGTCGACAGCCTGACCATTTGAGTATTTGAAGAGAGATTTTTATGGCAACTGCATCCGCAACAATCGACATCCCGGCCTCGGCCGATCAGGTCTGGCAATTGATCGGCGGCTTCAACACGCTGCCGGACTGGCTACCGTTCATTCCCAACAGCGAACTGAGTGACGGCGGCCGCGTACGCACATTGCAAACCGCCGATGGCGGCGTGGTGATCGAGCGTCTGCAAGCGTTCGACAACGCAGCAAAGAGCTACAGCTATTCAATTGAACAGGCACCGTTCCCGGCCACTGATTATCTGGCGACGATCAAGGTTGAAGCTAAGGGGCAGGGCGCACGGGTGACCTGGTCGGGACGTTTCACGGCCAAAGGCGTGAGCGATGAGGAAGTGGTGGCGTTGTTCAACGGCATCTACCAGGGCGGCCTCGAAGCGCTGCGCGCCAATTACCCGGCCTGAAGAACACCACGATCAAATGTAGGAGTGAGCCTGCTCGCGATGGCGTCTTTTCAGTCGATATTGTCGTTGACTGATACACCGCTATCGCGAGCAGGCTCACTCCTACAGGGGTTGTATTCCAAGTTAGGGATCAGGTGTTAGAGATCAAACGCTGCTGACAATCCAGCACCAGTTTCGCCCCACCCAGGTCACTGCTGTCCACCTCAAGATTGAAGCCATGCAGGCTGACAATCGCCGCGACAATCGACAACCCCAGCCCAAACCCGCCGTGCGGCTGTCCGCCCTCGGCCCGATAGAAACGCTGAAACACGGCTTCACGCTCTGACTCGGGAATGCCCGGCCCGGAGTCGTGCACTTCAATACGCGTATGACCACCGGCATTCACCCCGCGCAAGATCACCGTGCCCCCGGCCGGGGTGAACTTGATCGAGTTGCTCAGCAGATTCGCCAGTGCCTCGAACAGCAAGGCCCGATCGCCATTGAGCGGCGGCAATGTCTCCGGCATGTTCAGCTCGAAACGCAACTCGCCTTCCTCGGCCAGCGGCAGGTAAAACTCGTGCAGTTCCTGTAGCAACAACACCGGATCCAGCTCGACAAACCCCGAGCGGCGCTGGCGATCTTCCAACTCTGAAATCCGCAACAACCCGCGAAACCGCGCCATCAGCGTATCCGCCTCGGCCAGCACCAGATCCAGTTGCGCCGCCTCCTGCGAGCCTTCGCCCGCCTGCTGCTGCATGCGATACAACTGCGCACGCAGACGGGTCAGCGGTGTGCGCAAGTCATGGGCGATGTTGTCACAGACGCCTTTGACTTCATTCATCAAACGCTCGATGCGTTCGAGCATGGCGTTGACGATGGCGGCGAGCATGTCCAGTTCATCGCGGCGATTGGACAGTGGCAAACGGTGAGTCAGGTCGCCGGCGACAATCGACTGCGCACTCGCCTGAATCGCGCGGATGCGCCGCAACGGCCGGCGCCGCAGCAAATGCCATCCGGCGATCCCCGGCAGAATCGTCAGCGAAACGCCCCAGAACAGCGCATGCAAAATGATCCGTGTCACCGCGAACAGGGAACCGTTGTCACGCAGCAACACCAGCCAGCGACCGTCGCGGGTCTGCGTGGCGACGGCGTCGCAGCTGTCATTGGGCAAGGTCGGGTCATCGGAGTTGGCGCAGTCGGCGAGCATGTGGATCTTGCCGTCCAGCGGCAGGCCATCGGGGATCTGCTGGAGCGCGCCGCCGAGGTAAACGCCCTCGGCATCGAACAGGCCATAGGCGTCGATGCCGCGAATGTCGAAGGTCATGCTGGCGGCGAGGGCTTCTTCCAGTTGCTCGCCACGAAAGTGCGAAAACAGATGCTGACGTTGCATCAGCGAATGCTTGGCGAGGTTATCGAGGTAGCCGGAGACCTCGTAATACATGACCCCCATGAGGATCGCGCTCCAGGCCACAAACAACGAACTGTACAGCGCCAGCAAACGGCTGCTGGAGGAACGCCAACCGTCAGACGGGTTCGGCAATGACATAACCCGAGCCTCGTACCGTGCGAATCAGCGGCACGTTGCCCGCCGCGTCGATCTTCTTGCGCAGGCGCCCGATGTGCACATCGATCAGGTTGGTGCCGGGGTCGAAGTGATAGCCCCAGACCTCTTCGAAAATCATCATCCGCGAGAGGATCTGGCCGCTGTTGCGCATGAGGAATTCCAGCAGCTTGTACTCGGTCGGCAGCAGCGTCAGCACCTGCTCGGCGCGGCGTGCTTCATGGCTGATCAAGTCCAGTTGCAGATCGGCTACCTGCAACGTGGTGGCCTGGGTCGCGCCGCTGTTCTGCCGGCGCAGCAACACTTCAACGCGCGCGGCCATCTCGTCGGTGGCGAAGGGTTTGGTCAGGTAATCATCGCCGCCTGCACGCAAGCCGCGTACGCGCTCGTCGACATCGGAAAGGGCGCTGATCATCAGGATCGGCGTGGCCACGCCCATGGTGCGCAGGGTGGTGACGATGGCCAGACCGTCCAGCTCCGGCAACATACGGTCGAGGGTGATCAGGTCGTAATTGCCGCTCACGGCGCGGTCGAGGCCTTCGCGGCCATTGTCGACCCAATCCACGTCGAGGCCGTGGCTGCTCAGTTCGGCGACGATTTCCCGGGCGGTCACGGCGTCGTCTTCGATGGTCAAAATACGCGTCATAGGGCTGGCCTTGATCGGTTCAAACGGAATGGCAGCATTTTGCCAAGAAATTTCCGTGACGCTTTAAATTAACTTTCATGTTGTCCTGTCACAAACACAATCGCAGGTCGTGGGCGATTGTATAGGCCAATGCAGAAAACCCGCTGTAAAACGCCTCTTGTTGCAATTTGCAATGTCCTAGGAAGTTCATCTTTTCTAAATGATTGAAAAATAACGATTTATTTAATGTTGGCAAATGGCACGGTCACTGCAATTCATCTTTCGACGAGTTGTAACACCATTTTTCATGCCTGGAGCACTACAACAATGAATAGATCCTCTGATGGGTTTTATCCTGCCTACGAAGGAGAGTCGAGCAACGTCTCAGGCGTGTCCTGGGGCGCGATCTTCGCCGGTGCCGCGGCTGCTGCGGCGTTGTCGATGATTCTGGTGTTGCTCGGCTTCGGTCTGGGTTTTTCTGCCGTTTCGCCATGGGCCGGGGAGGGCGTCAGCGCCAAGGGTCTGGGCATTTCGACGATTGTCTGGCTGGCGGCGACGCAGATCATCGCTTCCGGGCTGGGTGGTTACATCGCCGGTCGCCTGCGGGTGAAATGGGCGAACATGCACGGGGATGAAGTGTATTTCCGTGATACCGCGCATGGCTTCCTCGCCTGGTGTGTAGCAACTCTGGTCACCGCGATTCTGGTCGTCGGTTCGGTCAGCAGCGTCATCAGCGGTGGCGTTCAGGCCGGTGCCAGTGTTGCCGGCGGTGCAGCGAGCGCCGTCACCCAAATGGCCGGTTCCGCTGCGGCGAACACCGACAGCAACCAATACGGTTACTTTATCGACAGCCTGTTCCGCGATGACCGCCCGGCGTCCGTCAGCGATGACGCGGCCCATGGTGCAGTGGCGCGGATCTTCGCGCAGAGCCTGGCCAACGGTCAGCTCAGCGCTGAAGACCGGACCTATCTCGCACAACTGGTCGCGCAACGTACCAACCTGAGCCAGGCCGATGCCGAACGTCGTGTCGACGAAGTGTACGCCCGCACTCAGAAAGCCATTGCCGACGCCAAGCTGAAAGCCCAACAAGCGGCTGACACCGCTGCGAAAGTCGCTGCCTGGACCTCGCTGTGGATGTTCATTGCGCTGCTGGCCGGTGCGTTCTTCGCCAGCCTCGCAGCCACCTTCGGCGGTCGTCGTCGCGATGCGGTCGAGTATGTCGAAGTCGAAACGTACGCCACTTCCACCACACTGCCTCCAGTCCGTTAAACAGGGAGAATCACCATGCGCTCATTACTGCTGTTTTTCCTCGGCGTGCCGATCCCGATCATCATTCTGATCGCCCTGTTCGTGCACTGATTGCTCTATTGAGGCCTATGCCTCGGCCGCTTCCACCTTCGGGTGGAAGCGGCTTTTTGCTTTCTGCCGGACCAGCGGCGAGAATTGCCAGCGGAAGTGGATTGGCCGCTTTCGCTGTTATTTAAGGATGAACACGTTGGACAAGAAGGAAATCAAACGGCAACTGGTGGAAATGCTCGACGCCGGCCGGTCAAAGACCGAAACCTTCAAGGCTCTCTCGGGTGGCAAGGTCAAGGACCGAGTGTTGGCTGCGTGGATCGGCGGCTGTCCTGATCCGGCGCTGAGAGAACGTCACTCCGTCAAGGTCACGATCCTCGTCGTGTTGACCTGCATTCAGGCATTGGTCGGCGCATTTGCCGGGTTCTTTCTGTTTTACGAAATCAGTGTGGGCATGGCCCTGACCATCATGCTGATTGCAGGAGGCATTCCTTTGCTGTTCGCTTGGGGCTTCTACAAGAACGTCGCCGCGGTTTACACCGTCTACGTGATCCTCACCATCAGTCAGTTGTCGCGCATGTTCAAGGGTTTCGACGAGGATCCAGTGTCGACGCTGATCGTCGTTGGCATCACGCTGGCAATCGTCGGCTACGCCGCCTGGCTGAAAACGCTGTTGTTCCCGGACCTCGGATTCATCGGCGCGAAAAAGGTCAAGGGTCAGTTTGTGTTCTCCAACTGATCGTTGAACAATCCGACCGTTTCACTGGCCTGGATCAATATTCCTGTTGGCGATTTCGCCTAACTTAAATGATCCAGGCCTTTGCTGAGACATGAACTACATTGTTCTCGCGCGCACCGCGTTGCGCTGATGGAGTACCCCGCGAGCCCGCCCGATCGAAGAATTATCCGGGCCGCAAGGTGTAGTGCAGCAAGGAGCTGACGCAACACTCCCCTGAACCTTTTCACGGATGAACACCGCAATGCACTGCCTAGAAAGAACCTTCGATATCCAGCCCTTGGCGCAGGCGGATATGACTGTCCATATCAACGGTCAACCGGTCACGGCCGCCATCGGCGAAACCGTCCTCAGCGTTATTCAATCTCTCGGCGTACGCCAGATCGCCCGCAACGATCATGACCAGATCAGTGGCGCCTACTGCGGCATGGGCGTGTGCCAGTGCTGTCTGGTGAAAATCAACGGCCGGCACAAACGCCGCGCCTGCCAGACCGTGGTGCGCGATGGCATGCACATCGAAACCCAGGTCAACCGCATAGCCGGGCAGGAGGTCGTATGAGCCTGCAACCGGTAATCGTCGGCGGTGGTCCGGCGGGCATGGCAGCGGCCATCGAACTGGCCCGCCATGGCGTGCGCTGCACCTTGCTGGAAGAGGCTTCGCGCCTCGGTGGGGTGGTCTATCGCGGCCCGCTGCGTGACGGCGTGCAGCTGGATTATCTCGGCCCGCGCTATTCCGAAGCGCTGGGCAAACTGCACGGCGAATTCCAGGAGCAATCAGGCCTGATCGATGTGCACCTCAATCATCGCGTGGTCGGCGCCGAAGGCACCCGTGCCCTGGTGGTGCTGGACGGCGACGAGCAACTGCACGAGTACGAGTATTCGCAACTGCTGTTGTCCGCCGGTTGCCACGAACGCAGTGTGCCGTTTCCCGGCTGGACGTTGCCCGGGGTGATCCTGCTGGGCGGTCTGCAATTGCAAATCAAGAGTGGCGTGGTCAAGCCGCAAGGGCCGGTGATCATCGCTGGCACCGGGCCGTTGCTGCCGCTGGTGGCGACGCAGTTGCATGCTTCCGGCGTCAAGGTCGCAGGCGTGTATGAGGCCTGCGCGTTCGGCAAGATTGCCCGCGAAAGCCTGGCACTGCTGAACAAGCCGCAATTGTTCCTCGATGGCTTGAGCATGCTCGCCTACCTGAAACTGCACGGCATCCCGATGAACTACGGCTGGGGCGTGGTCGAGGCGCATGGTGAGGATGAGCTGAAAAGCGTCAGCGTCGCCCCGTACTCGGACACCTGGGAACCGGACATGACCCGCGTCGAACGTTTCGAGGCGAAGACCCTGGCCGTCGGTTACGGCTTCATTCCGCGCACCCAACTCAGTCAGCAAATGGGCCTTGATCACGGTTTCAGCGACGACGGCTATCTGCGCGCCAACTCGAATATCTGGCAGCAAAGCAACGAGCCTCATGTGCATCTGGCCGGTGACATGGGCGGGATTCGCGGCGGTGAAGCAGCGATGCTGGCCGGCAGGATCGCCGCGACGTCGATCCTGCTGCAACGCGGTGTGCTGGAAGAAGAACTGGCCCGGGTTCGCCGCGACCGTTATCTGGGCAAACTGAAAGCCATCGTGCGCTTCCGTGCGGCGGTGGATCGCTACACCGAACGCGGCGTTGGCCAAACGGCACTGCCTGCCGCCGACACGGTGATCTGCCGTTGCGAACACGCGACCCGCGCCGACATCGACCGGGCGCTGGAGCAGGGTGTGCAAGACATCGCCAGCCTGAAAATGCGCACCCGCGTGAGCATGGGCGATTGTCAGGGGCGGATGTGCGTCGGCTATTGCAGCGACCGTCTGCGTCAGGCCACCGGGCGCAAGGATGTCGGTTGGCTGCGTCCGCGTTTCCCGATTGATCCGATCCCTTTTTCCGCGTTTCAGTCCATCGGCACGGAGGCCGCTTCCCATGAGTAAGTTCTACGACGTGGTCATCGCCGGCGGTGGCGTGATCGGGGCGTCCTGCGCCTATCAATTGTCCAAACGCAAAAACCTCAAGGTCGCACTGATCGACGCCAAGCGCCCGGGCAATGCGACCCGCGCATCGGCCGGCGGTCTGTGGGCGATCGGCGAGTCGGTCGGCCTCGGCTGCGGGGTGATTTTCTTCCGCATGATGTCCGCCAACCGCAAGCGCGAAACCCAGGGCGCGGCGGTGGCGGTGGACGCCAGCACGCCGCACATCCTGCCGGAGTCATTCTTCGATTTCGCCTTGCAGTCCAACGCGCTGTACCCAGAGCTGCACCGTGAGCTGAAAGACAACCACGGCATGGATTTCAAGTTCGAAAAGACCGGGCTGAAGTTCGTGATTTATGACGAAGAGGACCGGCTCTACGCCGAGCACATCGTCAGTTGCATTCCGCATCTGGCCGATCAGGTGCGCTGGCTCGATCAGGCCGCGCTGCGCGAGTCGGAGCCGAGCGTCAGCCATGAAGCCCGTGGGGCGCTGGAGTTTCTCTGCGACCACCAGGTCAGCCCGTTCCGCCTCGCCGATGCCTATGCCGAAGGTGCGCGGCAGAATGGCGTGGATTTCTACGTCAACACCAACGTGACCGGCGTGTTGCATCACGGCTCGCGCGTGACCGGCGTGCAGACGGCCGAGGAGGGCGTGTTCCACTGCAAGACACTGATCAACGCCAGCGGTGCCTGGGCGGCGGATCTGAGCGAGTGGGCCACGGGCATCCGCATTCCGGTGAAACCGGTCAAAGGCCAGATTCTGCTGACCGAGCGCATGCCGAAAATCCTCAACGGCTGCCTGACCACCAGCGACTGCTACGTCGCGCAAAAGGACAACGGCGAGATCCTGATCGGCAGCACCACTGAAGACAAAGGTTTTGACGTCACCACCACCTACCCGGAAATCGCCGGGCTGGTGCAGGGCGCGGTGCGCTGTCTGCCGGAGCTTGCGCACGTCAACCTGAAACGCACCTGGGCCGGCCTGCGTCCGGGCTCGCCGGACGAGTTGCCGATTCTTGGGCCGATGCGTGGGGTGGAGGGCTATTTGAATGCGTGCGGGCACTTCCGTACCGGCATTCTGACCTCGGCGATTACCGGTGTGTTGCTGGACAAACTGGTCAACGACGAACCGCTGCCGCTGGATATCACGCCGTTCCTCGCCGACCGCTTCGAGAAGGCCCCGGTGAAGCAATCACTCGAACTGGAGATGGCCTGACACAACCCCCTGTAGGAGTGAGCCTGCTCGCGATTGCAATCCGTCAGTAACGAATAAGCTGACTGACACACCGCCATCGCGAGCAGGCTCACTCCTACAGGTTTTGCGGCGCTGGCAGATTTTATGAGCGCCAGGCTCCCACATTTTGATATGTCCAAGAAGATCAGGTGTTGCGCGATTCTTCTTCGAGTTGATCCGACTCAAACAACCGCGCCAGCTCCGCCCGGGCTTCCTGGGCGGTTTGCAGGACTTTGGCGGCGTCGTCGTACACCGCGTGTTGCGCTTCCAGCACCTGTTCGTCGTGGTGCTTGAAGCGCTTGATCCGCGCATCGGCCTGCGCCTGGGTCAAGCCGAGACCGACCAGCGTGCGCCGGCTCATTTCCAGACTTGAATAATAGGTTTCCCGAATCGCCTCTGCGCCGACGTCGACCAAGCGATGTACATGCTGACGGTTGCGCGCCCGGGCGATGATTTTCATGTGCGGGTAGAGTTTGCGCACCACCTCGGCGGTCTTGATGTTGGTCTCCGGATCATCCGTGGCAATCACAAAATATTCCGCCTCGCCGACCTTGGCCGCATGGAGGATTTCCGGGCGCATCGGGTCGCCATAGAACACCGGCACACCGCCGAAACTGCGCGACAGTTCGATGGTTTCCACCGAGGTGTCCAGCGCCACGAACTTGATGTTCTGCGCACGCAGAATCCGCGCGACGATCTGGCCCATCCGGCCCATGCCGGCGATCACCACACGCGGGGTGTCGGTGTCGATCTCGCGGAATTTCTGTGGCACTTCCACGGGCTGCACCTTGGGGCTGACCAGCCGCGCGCAGATCAACAGCAACAGCGGCGTCAAGGCCATCGACAGGGTAATAGTCAGCACCAGCAAGTCGTACAGGCGCGGCTCGAACAGGCCCTGATCGCGGCCGATCTTGAACACCACAAAAGCAAACTCACCGCCCGCCGCGAGGACGATGCCGAGGCGAATCGCGCTGATCTTGTTTAACCCGCCGGCCAGGCGTCCCACCACAAACAGCAGCGGCAGCTTCAGGCCGATCAACAGCAGCGTCAGGCCCAACACGGTGACTGGTGCACTGAGCAGCAGACTCAGATTGGCGCCCATGCCGACACTGATGAAAAACAGCCCCAGCAGCAGGCCCTTGAACGGCTCGATCTGCGCTTCCAGTTCATGACGATATTCCGAGTCCGCCAGCAGCAGCCCGGCAAGAAATGCCCCCAACGCCATCGATACACCGACCAGATCCATCAGCCACGCCGTACCGATCACCACCAGCAGCGCCGTGGCCGTGGACACTTCCGGCAGACCGGTTTTCGCCACCACGCGGAACACCGGGCGCAACAGATAACGCCCGCCGACCACCACCACGGCGATCCCGCCGAGCACTTGCAAACCGTGATTCAAACTCTCGGCATTGCTGGTGGTGTGATCAGCGCCCGCGAGCATCGGCACCAACGCAATCAACGGAATTGCGGCGATGTCCTGAAACAGCAAAATGGCGAACGCCAGGCGCCCGTGGGGGCTGGTCAGTTCCTTGCGCTCGGCAAGGCTTTGCAGGCCAAACGCGGTGGACGACAGCGCCAGACCCAACCCCAACACGATCGCACTGTTCAGCGGCTGGCCAAACACCAACAGCGCCAGTACGCCAATCACCGAAGCGGTCAGCAACACCTGGGCCATGCCAACGCCAAACACCGATTTGCGCATCACCCACAAGCGTCGTGGCGACAGCTCAAGGCCGATGATGAACAGCAGCAACACCACGCCCAGCTCGGAAATGTGCGCGACGCTTTGCGGATTGCCGATCAGGCCCAGCACCGACGGGCCGATGATCACCCCGGCAAACAGATAACCGAGTACCGCGCCCAATTGCAGGCGTTTGGCCAAAGGCACGGTGAGCACTGCGGCGAACAGAAACACAACGGCGGCTTGCAACAGATTGCCTTCATGGGGCATGGATTGACTCCTGACAACGGTACGGCGGGGGCGACAAGGATAAGGGCTGAATCGATTCAAGATCCACAGAAGATCCCGCCGCAGAACCGGTTTCACTGATCATGCGGCGTACGTCAGGTGGTATCGTGCGGGCCCCGACGCCAGGCGCAGCCGAAGCGTCAGTATCATCTCGATACCCCGTGACGTTACAAGGAGCTTCTCCAGAATGGATTTTAGAACCCTGCTGTGTGCCGGGCTTGTATGTATGACCGCAATTGATGCTCACGCCGAATCCTCGAATTTGCCCGGGCATTACTACCTGTCCGGCGTCATGGAAATGGGCGCCGAATTGCTGCTGCAGGCAGACGGGACGTTCAAGGCCGGGATGGAATACGGTTCCGCCAGCGGCATGGCCAACGGCAAGTGGTACGTCGAGGACGACGTCGTCACGCTGGAAAGCCAGGCCAGTGCGCAACCCGCCGAGGCGCTGGCCTTCGAAGAGCCCGGGGAAATCAGCCTGGCGCAACTGGAAGAAAACACCAGGCACTATCCGGATGAGCGCGCTGGCCTATGGCGCAACCACTATCTGTTAGAGATGCGCTATGCGCGTTTGCGTGAGGCGCCAAAGATCCAACCGGGTTTTGTCTACGTGCAGTTCGACCATGGCGACAGCGGTCCTTTGCCGTTGGAATCCGGCATCCCGGCCAGACTCTGGCTGCCTTACGATTCACAGAAAACCATCCGCAAGATCGGCTTCAGCACCGCCAAAAACACTGCGCCCGAGCAGTGGCTGCAGGTCTCGCCCGACACGCGTCTGTTCAGCTTCAACTGGAAAAAGCCCAAGCTTCAGCCCATCGTCATCGACAAGCCGCAGGAAGATAAACTGGCCGATGCACAACGGTTTTTACCCGAGGATGAGCAAGGCCGAATTCAGAATCACTACTTGATCGAGCTGTTCCATTACGACCCGGTACCCGCGCCGCCGATCAAACCGGTCGACGTGTATTGGCAGTTTGCCGATGGGTCAACTCAGCAGCAGGTCTGGACCGACTCAACTCAGGCCCGGTTGAAGCTGCCCTATACCGGCGCCAGTCCTTTGCAGAAACTGGGCTTGCGCACGCATGGGGCGACCGAGGACGTGCAGTGGTTTGACGTTGGCGCTGACACGCGTTTACTCAAGGTGCAGTGGCAGCCTGATCGTGGTCCCGGAGAGTTGGCGGCGATGTTTGAGGATCTGCAATTGCAGGTCGAGCCCAACTGTCTGGCGGTGAGTGGATGGAGTGACAAGGCCTGTTTCCGTCGGCGCTGATGGTGTGACGCGGCATTACCCGAACCCGCCCTTGTGGCGGGTTTTTACTGGTCGGCGGCTGTAACAAATTGCATCAATTGGTTACATTTATAACCTCTGCGAATCAATCCTCCGAGTGCGTCCATGGCCATCAACTTCGACCTCAACGACCTGCAAGCCTTTCGCGCCGTGGTCGAGCAGGGCAGTTTCCGTAAGGCCGCCGACACTGTGCGCCTGTCGCAACCGGCGCTGAGCCGACGCATCGAAAAACTCGAAGACGCCCTCGGCGTAAAACTGTTCGAACGCACCACGCGCAAAGTCAGCCTGACCCAGGCCGGACGTGGCTTCATGCCCAGCGTCGAACGCCTGCTCGATGACCTCGACGTGGCATTGCTCGGCATCAGCGAAGTCGCCTCGACCCGATTGGGTCACGTCACTGTCGCTTGCGTGCCTTCCGCCGCGTACTACTTCATGCCCCGCGTCGTTGCGCGTTATCACCAGCAGTTCCCACGGATCAAAGTCAAAGTGCTCGACTCCAGCGCCCACGATGTCTTGAGCGCAGTGGTCAATGGCGAAGCCGATTTCGGTTTGAGTTTCATGGGCACCCAGGAAGCCAAAGTCGAATTCGAACCGCTGGTGCAGGAAAGCTACGTGGTCGCCTGTCGCCGTGATCATCCGCTGGCCGGGCGCGCCAGCGTGACGTGGGACGAGTTTTATCAGCAGGATTACATCTCGCTGGACAAGACTTCGGGCAACCGTTTCCTGCTCGATCAGGCCTTGAGCAGCGTGGTGCCGCAGCGACAGAGCATCTGCGAAACCCGTCATGTGACAACGATGATTGGCTTGGTCGAGGCGGGGTTGGGCGTGGCCGCGGTGCCGTTGATGGCAATGCCCGGGCCGGATCATCCGATCCTGACGCGGGTGCCGCTGACCGACCCGCAAGTGATGCGCAGTGTCGGCATTATCAAGCGCCGGGATCGCACGTTGACCCCGGCGGCATTGGAGCTGGAGCGGCTGGTGGTGGCGATGAAAGTCCAGCCGCCGACGATCAACGCTTGACCGAGTCCAGCCCGGTGGCTTGCACGTCCGCCTGCGCAGCCGGTGCGGCGAGGTAGGTGAGGAGGGCTTTTGCCTCTTCCGGATGCTGCGCACCGACCGGAATCCCGGCCGCGAACCGCGTCACCGACTGCACCGACTCCGGAATCTTCGCCACAAAACTCACCCCCGGCACCGGCAACAACTCGCTGACTTGCTGAAAGCCCAACTGATAGTCGCCCGTGGCGACCACCGAACCCACGGGGATTTTCGGGATCATGTGCGCTTTCGGTTTCAGCTGTTCTTCGATCCCCAGTTTCTTGAACAACTGCTGCTCGATGTACACACCGCTGGCGCTGTCGGAATAGGCCACTGATTGCGCGTCGAGCAGGGTTTGCTTGAGCGCTTCGACGCTGCCGATGTCCGGTTTTGGCGCGCCTTCACGCACCACCAGGCCGATCCGCGAATCTGCCAGCTCGACCCGCGAGGCCGGGTCGACCTTGCCCTGTTTGATCAAGTCATCGAGGGCGTAGCCGACCATGATCACCACGTCGGCGTGCTCGCCGCGCGCGAGACGATTGGGGATCGCCTCGGGGGCTTTGCCCATCGACGGGCCGAGGGTGGTGTCGAGGGTGTTGCCGGTGGCCGCCGCGAACTTCGGTCCGAGGATTTTGTAAGCGGCGGTAAAGCCACCGGAAGTCATCACGCGCACCTCTTCGGCCTGCGCCAAGGCACTGAAAGCAAGGAGGGTGAGGGCGGTCAGGTTGAATAGCTTTTTCATCTCGATCGCTCCTTATGCCGTCGCCGGTTGCAGACGACCGCCCGCGCGGCGATAGAGGTACAGCGTGGCGCACAAGGCACACAGCGCACCGACACTCATCCAGTAACCCGGTGCGGCTTTGTCGCCGGTGTACTGAATCAGGAAAGTCGACATTGCCGGCGTGAAACCGCCGAAAATTGCGGTGGCCAGGCTGTAGGCGAGGGAGAACCCGGCGACCCGAACTTCCACCGGCATGATCTCGGTGAGCGCCGGAATCATCGCGCCGTTGTACAGGCCGTAGATAAACGACAGCCACAACAACGACAGCAGCATGTGGCTGAAACTCGGTGCCTGCACCAGGTATGACAGCGCCGGATAGGTCGTGGCCAACGCCAGCAGCGACATGGCGATCAGTACCGGACGACGGCCGATACGATCAGACAGCATGCCGCCAATCGGCAGCCAGAAGAAGTTCGACACGCCGACCAGCAGCGTCACGAGCAACGCATCCGCGGTGCTCAGGTGCAGCACGGTTTTGCCGAAGGTCGGCGCGTAGACGGTGATCAGGTAGAACGCGGTCGTGGTCAGGGCGACCATCAGCATTCCGCCGAGCACCACCACCCAATTTTGGCCGAGGGTGCGGAACACTTCCTTCATGCTCGGGCGATGTTTGCGTGCGGCAAACTCTTCGGTTTCCGCCAGATTACGTCGCAGTAAAAAGATGAACGGCACGATCATGCAGCCAACAAAAAACGGAATCCGCCAGCCCCAGTCGGCAATCACATCGGGGGCCATCCACGCATTCAGGGCATAGCCCAGCGCCGCCGCAACGATGATTGCCACTTGCTGACTGGCCGACTGCCAGGCGGTGAAGAAACCTTTGCGGCCCGGCGTGGCGATCTCCGAGAGATACACCGACACCCCACCCAATTCCGCGCCAGCGGAGAAACCTTGAAGCAACCGCCCGATCAGTACCAATGCCGGTGCCAACAGACCGATCGATTCATAACCGGGCACCAGCACAATCAATATCGTGCCGCTGGCCATGATCGACAGGGTGACGATCAACCCTTTGCGCCGGCCGACGTCGTCGATGTACGCACCGAGCACGATGGCCCCCAGCGGGCGCATCAAAAAGCCTGCGCCGAACACGGCAGAGGTCATCATCAGGGAGGCGAACTCACTGCTCGCCGGAAAGAACACCGCCGCGATCTGCGTGGCGTAGAAGCCGAACAGAAAGAAGTCGAACTGTTCGAGGAAATTGCCCGAGGTCACCCGGAAAATGGCGCCGGCCCGCGAGCCGCCGTGTGGGATTGAGGCTGTCATAGAAAGTACTCCACCGCTTTTATGACGTGCGCGACGGGAGGGCGGCGCACGGTTTTTATTGGGGCGGATGGTGGCGCAGATGTAACAATCTGTTAATTGCATTGTTGGCATGGATTGATGTGCAAAGCGGATCAATCCCTCGTTGCCGAGGCACAGACCATTGTAGGAGTGAGCCTGCTCGCGAAAGCAATGTGCCAGTCAATGAAGATGTTGAATGTGCCGACCCCATCGCGAGCAGGCTCACTCCTACAGGTTTTGTTGCGCCTGAAAATTCTGCCTACACCACAGCCATCTGTAGGAGTGAGCCTGCTCGCGATGGCGGCCCAACTGACAACTACAATCCCCCAGCCAGCCCAGGTAAAAACAAGGAATGATTCCCGAGCCCGGCAGTCCGAGTTCAGGTATCACACATCTCAAGGAGGTTCACCGATGAATAGCAAAACCCTAATCGCCAGCCTGGCCCTCGTCGCCGGCATCGCCGGGATCAGCCCACTTGTTCAAGCGGCGCAAACCTCAAACAACACCGTCGAACATTCCCCCACCGGCGACCGTGAACTGACCATAGGCGACCGCGCGCCGGACGTTTATCAGCGTAGTGAAAAGGCCTTGAAAAATTGGAACCAGAAAGGATTGAAGCAGCCGGAAGACCAGTCGCAGTGGGTACAGATCAATGACAAATACGTGCTGGTAAAGATCACTAACGGGACGATTATGGAAATCAAACCGGTAGAGCGTTAGACAATGTAGCGCTCTAACCATTTTCGTTGAATCGAAGGAATGGTTAGGGCGTAAGACATAACACTTGGCTCCTCCCATAGAGGTTTTGGTAAAAGTTGCTAGCTGAGAAGATATTGGTTTCTGATCACTATTCAGTGATGGCTCTTTGACACTTGCTGATGATTTTAATTAGAATCCGCTTTGTGAAAAAGCATGCAGGGATTCGGCAAGAATATGCCGGGATAACTAAAATATTATCAGCTTAGCGAATCGTCGAATGGAACCGTCAAAACAGCCATTAAGTAAACTTCTTACGATCGAGGGTACGCAGGAAAGCTATCGGGTTCCGAAGTATCAGCGACCTTATTCATGGTCCGCCCGCGACTGGCAACAGTTGGTGGATGATGTGAATGATGATGCAAATGACAAGGAAGGCCACTATATGGGGTCAGTTATTTGCGTAGATGCCAGTTCTGGTGCGCCGGGCGAACCTCGGGTTTATGAACTGATCGATGGTCAACAGCGAATTACCACTATTTCCTGCTTGTTGATTGCTATTTGGTCAAAGCTCAATGAAGTGCTTTCGGCTGAGGTTGATTTGAAAGAGCAGTCCAGTCTGGATGAGGACGATATTGCTGATTTAAAAGCATTGATGGATGATGTTCGTCGTAAGGTGGTACGAGAGCGCAGATATCAAAAAGATGAAAAGATGCCGGTTCATTCAAGCAGGAATACTTTGCTGGGTGATTTTTATATTGGTCGAAAAAATCGCACCGATTATTATTGCCGGATACTGCCGTCGAGTCAGGATTTAAATCGTGTTGATTATATTAATGCTCTGAGTCATTACAGGTTGTTAGCGCTTGTTGAACACGAGGCGCCGAGGAACTGGGGTAATCGTCGTATAGCTAAATGCATTCGTTATTTTTCTGAAGAGTTACCCAGCGATGTGACGGCGCTTAAACTGTTGGCCCAACGAGTAAATGCACTGATTTTTATTCACATCAAGGTCGACAGTCATTCTGATGCCTTCAGACTTTTTGAGGCGATTAACAATCGAGGTGTACCATTATCCGCTCTGGATATTATCAAGAACGCAATGTTGGCCACGCTGGAAAGAAATAGCACTGGTGCTATTGACGAGGCTTTCGAAACTTGGTCCGCCATGACCGAAAGTCTGGGACCAGATGCAGGTCTTCATGAAAGCTATCTGCGGCACTTTTATAATGCATTTCAAGTGGAGGCGGGGCGGAGCGTCCCTAATTTTAAACGAGCAACCAAGACCTCGTTGATTTCCATTTTTGAGTATTTGATAAAAAAGGATGCAGGCGATTTGTTGGATGCTCTAGCCCGGCGTGCCAGTTTTTATACTGCTATTACGCAGCCGGAACGTGCAGATATTGCCCCATTGCGTCGCTCGAAACTGTTGAATTTATCGCGCCTGGATGCCAAGCCAAGTCATCAGTTTTTGCTTTATATGTTGGATAGAGAAGAGAATGGGTGTTGTGCGTCTGCTGACGTAAATAAGTCAATCGATTTTCTTTCACGATACTTTGTGCGCCGAAATCTGACCGGCACCCCTGCCACTAACCGTTTAGATGGTTTGTTTATCGATCTTGTGAGTGTTTGTGAAAAGACCATTAAGAAGAGTGGGGGCTTTTCTTATGAGTTGGTTCGCGGCACTTTGCTCAAGGCGAAGGGTAGCGATGCGCCTGCGGACGATGGGGATTTTGAAGAAGCCTTGAGTACTCATATCTATTATTATAATCCGGTCGTTGCTCGTTACTTGTTGTGCAATTATGTGATGGGGCGCGAAACAAAAGAGCGCCAGATTGATTTGTGGCGCAGAGACGACAAAGGGCGATATGTCTGGACAATTGAACATGTTCTTCCTCAAGGTACATTGAAGTCGGGCTGGATTGAGATGTTGGCAGGTGGCGACGTTGAGAAAGCGCTTGAAATTCAGGAACAATTTGCCGATCAAATAGGTAATTTGACACTGTCTGCTTATAATTCAAATTTGTCCAATGCTGAATTGGTTGAGAAGCAGAAGAAGACTGTGGTCACGCTTGCGGGTGATAAGGCTGCTATAGGATATAAAAACGGCTTATTGCTGAATGACTTGAAGTTCAAGGTCGGAAGAAAGATTTCATGTCTCTCAGGTACCGCCAGTTGGAATGATGAGCACATCGATGCCAGGACTGATGTTCTTGTCGAAGCGATGATGTCGGATTATAAACTCTGAGACTTTATCGGCGTTTATTTGAAACGTTAGATTGTCAGGCGAATTTTAACTTGGCGCTATTTAGGTAGCGCCTCGAATTATTCACCTACTCGACCCGAATGTGATTCATCACCTGCCCACCCCCCAGCCGATACTGATTATTACCACTGCGCTTGGCCTCATACATCGCCAGATCGGCGATGTGCAGCAGGCGATCCATGGCTGTCGCATGATCCGGAAACACCGCTACCCCAAGGCTGGTACCAATGTGGCGCTGGTCGTTGCCGATGCTGATCGGGGGCGACAGTTCGATGAAGATTTTCTGGCAGATGCTGCGGGCTTCGTCCTGTAGGTCGAGGCCCGGTGCCAGGCCTTGCAGGATCACCACGAATTCATCACCGCCAATGCGCGCAACCGTGTCGGTGACGCGCAGGATGCGTTTCAGCCGCGTGGCCGTGGTGATCAGCACTCGGTCGCCGGCGGCGTGACCGTAGTGGTCGTTGATGGTTTTGAAGCCGTTGAGGTCGATAAATACCAGAGCTACGCGTGTGTCAGTCTGCCTTGCGTGATCCAGTGCTTCGGACAAGCGTTGTTCCAGCACCAGGCGATTGGGCAGGCCGGTCAGCAGATCGAAATGGGCGAGGTGTTGCAGGTAGCTGGCCGAGGCTTTCTCTTCGGTGATGTCGCGCACCACGCCCATCATTTTGATCACCGCCTCGTGGTCGTTGCGCACCACGTTGCCGGTTTCCCGTAGCCAGCGAATCGTGCCGTCGGGCCAGACCACGCGGTATTCCTCATCGTGGTTTTCACCGGTTTCCAGGCAACGCAGTTCACCGGCGCGCACCCTGACGCGATCGTCCGGGTGCACGCACGAACAGAACAGCGCATAGGACGGTGTGATTTCGCCGATCTTGAAGCCGAACATGCCGTAGATCGCATCCGACCAGTACAGCCGGTCTGAGTCGACTTCCCAATCCCACGTACCGATGCGTGCAAAATACTGGCTGCGCTTGAAGCGCTCGACATCGCCGTCCTGATGAATGTTCTGGCCCTCAGCGGCGCGTGTCAGCAGTTCACGGTACTCGGCAAGTTGCTTGCGCAAACCGCGCTCGCGCCAGATCAGCAAGGCAATGACAGCCAGCATGACCACACCGATGGCGAGGCTGATCCAGAGCAGAGTCATTGGGGAGCTGCCAGCATGGCGAGTCGATCCGGGAAGTAATGGCGGTTGGCTATGTTAATTCTTCATCACTCGCTTCGGATACAGCGTTGATCTGCGCTTACGGGTTGCCATTGACCGGTAATTCTGGGAAAACGGCGGCCGGCTGAACAATAGAGTGAATGTCATGAATGATGAACTGCAGGTAATCGATCTTCAGGTGGGCGAAGGCAAAGCCGCCGTCAAAGGTGCGCTGATCACCACCCACTACAGCGGTTGGCTGGAAGACGGCAGCGAGTTCGATTCTTCCCACAGCCGCGGCAAACCGTTCCAGTGCGTGATCGGCACTGGCCGCGTGATCAAGGGTTGGGATCAAGGCTTGATGGGCATGCAGGTCGGTGGCAAACGCAAACTGCTGGTGCCGGCGCACCTGGGTTACGGCGAGCGGACGATGGGCAAGATCCCGCCGAATTCCAATCTGGTGTTTGAGATTGAGTTGCTGGAAGTGCTGACACGGGATGATTGAGGTGGGTGGGAAACTGCTTTGGCTGTGAGAGGGGCAATGCCCCTCATCGTTTGATTGAACTACGTGTTGGCGGCGGGTGAGCTTTCTTTCAAGCCCATTGCAGCGGTTGACCCAGCGGGAAGCAAATGTCTACCTCAAGCTTTGCTGCGGCTGACAGATTGACCAGCGCATCCAAAGAGAATTTGTCGATTTTTCCATTGAGCACATCGTTGAGTCGCGGCTGGGTAATGCCCAAGCGTTTGGCCGCTTCTTTTTGAGGAAGCTCCCAAGCCCGGATGGTCTCGCAAAGCGTGCGCATCAGCTTGGCCCGCAGACGCATATTGGCGGCATCCTGCGGCGTGTCTTCCAGTGCATCCCAGACGCTTGAGTAGCGCTGGGAAATATTTTGATGATCCATCATGGCCTACCTTATTTCCTGGTATCTGGCGCGTGCCAGTTCGATATCTCGCGTTTCAGTTTTGCGTGTGGTCTTGTGCATGACATGCAGCACATAGATCGCCTCAGGTCGGTTGACCACGTAGAACACTCGAAACGCCCCTGAATCCTCGGTGATTCTGATTTCATTGACGCCCCGTCCAACTGTTTTCATTGGACGCCAATCAAAGGGTTCGTCGCCCTGTTGCAAGAGATCCAACTGAAATCCCGCTGCTCTGCGGGCATCGAGTGGGAGCTCTTTCAGGTCTTTAAGCGCATTCCCGACAAACACCACATCCTTGTGTCTTGGCATTGACTTCTCCTTTGTTGATAGGAAAAGCGTAATCGCCCGGATGAAATCGTGGAGCGGTGTTGTGTTGCAAGGAATGGCGGAAAGGACTTTGAAAACAGGTTATATCAGAACAGATATAAAGCAAGCAGGGATTCAACATTCAGATATTCGTCGGCAGAAAGAAAGCTTCGCGAGCAGGCTCACTCCTACAGTGATTGCGGTGGTTCTGCAGGTCCAGTGTGGGAGCGGGCCTGCTCGCGAAGGACTATCACGCGGTCAATCAGGCTGCGTGCGCCATCTCGGCCAAGGTGTCGGCCACCGTCCTTTGCAGTGAGGGGAATCGGCGGCTCACTCGGCGCAGCGCCGGCAGGACGGCGTCGATTTCCAGTTCATCGAGTTGGGCGAGGACGGTGACGGCGGAGGCGACGATGGTTTCTCGTTCGCTTTCGAAGAGCACCAGGCAGGTGTTCTGCGCCCAGCGTCTGTCGCGTTCGTTGAAGCCCATGGCTACCAACGCCGCGACGACTTGTGCATCTGTTTTTTGGGTCATGGTCATTGCCTAAGGTCGGGGTCGAGTTTGTCGAGGGCGCGGTTGACCGCGAGTTCGCCGAGCATCACCACTTGCTGGATGCCGAGCACGGTGTTGCGGTAGGGCGAGTCGAGCAGGGCGGCGAAGTCGCTGAGCATGATGCTGGCCGAGGCCATGGATTCGCAGGCATGGGCCATGAGCTCTTCGGTGCCGGTGTTCGGGTCAACGAGAAACATGGTGCTGGGTCTGCGCGGTGGCGAAGGAGGCGTGGGTTTCAGGTAATGATCGAGGGCGCGTTCGGCGGCTTCGTGGAGTTTTCTGGAGCCCGGCGTGGAATAGGGGGACGTAGGATTTGGATCGATTTCCGCGCCTGTTTCGGGCGGGTTCGGAGTAATTTTGAACATATGCTGGGAAACCTCAATGAGGCTGACACCGTTCTGCGACTAAACATTAGGTGGCAGCTATACGCAGGTTAGTCGACCGGGATCCCAAGCATTACCGGCGCGCTCGAAAGCGCCCTGCGCACAGCCGCCATTGAGTGCGGGCATGGAAATGCCAGACTGAATAACAGCTTGCGAACCTGAGAAAACACCGAGCGACTAAACCCGATCACTGAACATTCAGCGACGCGAACCAAGTTACCGGCACCCTTCAAGCCGCACAAGCCGGCGGATTCTGGCGTAGTTGTAGGCAAAGGCGCAAGGCGCTGTAGCCTCATGGCTGATGCCTAAATGATGCTGCGTTTTACCGGACGCCTTCGCGAGCAGACTCGCTCCCCCAGGGCAATGCATTCCAAAATGTAGGAGCGAGCCTGCTCGCGATGGAGCCTTCAAAATTCACTCAAGAATTAGCCTTCACCCCACGCCCAAACCGCTCCCGATACACCGACGGCGGCACCCCCACCACCCCGCGAAACGCCACGCGAAAACTCTCCACCGACCGATAACCACAACGTTCGGCAATCTGCTCGGTGTTGTGCGCCGTGCTCTCGAGCAACTCCCGCGCCCGCGCCAGCCGTTCATGCTGCAACCACGTCTTGGGCGACTGCCCGCTGGCCTCGGTGAACCGCCGCAAAAACGTGCGCTCGCTCATCGCCGCTTCACTGGCCAGATCGCGCACCTCCAACGGCTCATGCAAGCGCTCGCGCGCCCACTGCATCACCCGCGACAGATCGTTGCGCGGCGTCGGGCTGACCGGCGTCGGAATGAACTGCGCTTGCCCGCCGGTACGCTGCGGCGACATCACCAGCCGCCGCGCCACCGAGTTGGCAACCTGAGTGCCGAAGTCCCGCGCCACCAGATGCAGACAGGCGTCGATGCCGGCCGCGCTGCCCGCCGAAGTGATCAACTGGCTTGAGTCGACGTAAAGCACATCCGCATCGACTGCAATCGCCGGGAAGCGCTGCGCCAGTTCCGTGGTGTAGCGCCAATGCGTGGTGGCGGCATGCCCGTCGAGCAGGCCACTGGCCGCCAGCACAAACACCCCCGAGCAAATCGACAACAACCGCGCACCACGGCCATGGGCCTGACGCAAGGCATCGAGCAGCGCTTGCGGCACCTCGGCATTGCGATCACGCCAGCCAGGAATGATGATGGTGCGCGCCTCGGCGAGCAGTTCCAGACCGCCATCGGCCAATACCTGAATGCCGCCCAAGGCACGCATCGGGCCTTGATCGACCGCCGCAATGGCGTGCGTGTACCACGGGAAATCGAACTCCGGCCGGGCCAGGCCGAAGATCTCCACGGCAATGCCGAACTCGAAGGTGCAGAGGCCGTCGTAGGCCAGAATTGCGACCAGACCTGGTGATGTCGGCATTTGGCGGAAAATTCCCGGTAGGTGTCTTGTCCGCCACTGTAGCCGCAAGCGGGCGCTCGATAAAGTCTGTGCACACCCGTTCAGATAAAGGAGCAACCCCATGACCAGTCTGGTTCGCGACATCCCTGCCGCTCCGTCGGCAATCGCGCTGATGCACTTCAGCAATCGTCTGACCTTCGAAACCGATTGTTCCGACGTCTTCAGTAGCCAGGAGGCCGGTGAGGTGGATTTTGTCCTGGTCGACGTGCGCGGGCCGCTGGCCTTTGAGCGTGGGCATGTGCCGGGGGCGATCAATATGCCGACGCGGTCGCTCACGGCAGAGCAACTGGCGGGCTACCCGAAAACCACGTTGTTCGTGGTCTATTGCGCCGGCCCGCACTGCAACGGCGCGAACAAGGCTGCGGTGAAACTGGCGGCGCTGGGTTACCCGGTCAAAGAGATGATCGGCGGCGTGACTGGCTGGCTGGATGAAGGCTTCGAACTGAGCGTGGCGCTACAGGCCAACGCTGCAATCCCCTGCGAATGCTAATGCCTTTGTAGGAGCTGCCGAAGGCTGCGATCCTTTGATCTTGTCGTTAAAAAGCAGATCAAAAGATCGCAGCCTGCGGCAGCTCCTACACGGGATTTTTGTGCTGTTTGAGGGCTTGTCCTACAGCCTTTGCACCACGACGGCGCGCCTGTTGACTCCGGTCAATCGGCTCGCCGATTTTCTGTAAGTATTTGTCGCTTCAACACAATTTACCCTGTGCGCGCCGCCATAGACTGCCGGCCACTTCGGAGTTTGCCGCTAAATGGCCATGACCGAACGCTGAATCGAAAGCTGCCAATAAAAGCCTCCGCACACAGGAGTTATAAATGAAGAAGCTAGTGATGTTTGGTGCCCTGGCACTGTCGATGTTGTCCCTGACCGCTGTGGCCGAAGACGCCAAGCCGATCCGCATCGGTATCGAAGCCGGTTACCCGCCATTCTCGATGAAAACCCCTGACGGCAAACTGGCCGGTTTTGACGTGGACATCGGCGATGCGTTGTGTGAGCAGATGAAAGTCAAATGTACCTGGGTCGAGCAGGAATTCGATGGCCTGATCCCGGCGCTGAAAGTGAAGAAAATCGACGCCATTCTGTCCTCGATGACCATCACCGACGACCGCAAGAAAAACGTCGATTTCACCATCAAGTACTACCACACCCCGGCGCGCTTCGTGATGAAGGCCGGCTCCAACATCACCGATCCGCTGACCCAGCTCAAAGGCAAGAAAGTCGGCGTACTGCGTGCCAGTACCCACGACCGTTTCGCCACCGAAGTGCTGGTCCCGGCCGGGATCGATCTGGTCCGTTACGGCTCGCAGCAGGAAGCCAACCTCGACATGACCTCCGGTCGTCTTGACGCGATGCTGGCCGACTCGGTCAACCTCAGTGACGGTTTCCTGAAAACCGACGCTGGCAAAGGCTTCGAATTCGTCGGTCCGACCTACGAAGACGCCAAATACTTCGGCGGCGGCGCCGGCATTGCAGTGCGCAAGGGCGATACCGCGCTGGCTGAGCAATTCAACAAGGCCATCACCGAAATCCGCGCCAACGGCAAGTACAAACAAGTGCAGGACAAGTACTTCGACTTTGACGTATACGGCCATTAATACGCCGTAAAAAAAGTGGCCCCGGTTATCCGGTGGCCACTTTTTTTGCGCTCTAATTGTGGTGAGACCTTTGTAGGAGTGAGCCTGCTCGCGATAGCGGAGTATCAGACGACGATGATGTTGAATGTTAAACCGCTATCGCGAGCAGGCTCACTCCTACAGGGGATCTTTGTGATCCGGATATTGAGGAGATTTTTCCATGCAACGCATCGACCATGTTCTGCCCTGGAGCCACTTGGGCAGCGAACGCTCACTCAGCGTGTTTCGTTATGGCGCCGGCACGCGCAAGGTTTACATCCAGGCCAGTCTGCATGCCGATGAACTGCCGGGTATGCGCACCGCATGGGAACTCAAGCAACGCCTGAACGCACTGGAAGCGCAAGGTCGCTTGCAAGGCGTGATCGAACTGGTGCCGGTCGCCAACCCGATTGGCCTCGACCAACACCTGCAAGGCGCGCACATGGGGCGCTTCGAACTGGGCAGCGGCAAGAACTTCAACCGCGCCTTCGTCGAACTCAGTGCGCCGGTCGGTGCGTTGATCGGCAAGCGTCTGGGCGCTGACGCCGAGGCCAACGTCGCCTTGATCCGCGAGGCCATGGGCCAGGTCTTCGATGAACTGCCGCCAGCGGCGTCGCAACTGGAAGCACTGCACCGCTTGCTGCTGCGGCATGCCTGCGATGCCGACATTACCCTCGATCTGCACTGCGATTTCGACGCCGCGATTCACCTGTATGCGTTGCCGCAACACTGGCCGCAGTGGCAATCACTGGCGGCGCGGCTGAAGGCTGGCGTGGCGCTGCTGTGTGAAGATTCCGGCGGCAGTTCGTTCGATGAATCCTGCTCGACGCCGTGGCTGCGTCTGGCACGAGCCTTCCCGAACGCGGCGATTCCAGCGGCCAACCTCGCTACCACGCTGGAACTGGGCAGCATGGGCGACACTCGGGTCGATCAGGCTCAGGCCAACTGCGAGGCGATTCTCGGTTTTCTGGCGGAGCAGGGCTTCATCAGCGGCGAATGGCCGGCGGCGCCGAGCGAGTGCTGCGAAGGCTTGCCGTTCGAGGGCACCGAATACCTGTTCGCGCCGCACCATGGCGTGGTGAGTTTCCTGCGCAACGCGGGCGAGTGGGTAGAGAAGGACGATGCATTGTTTGAGGTGGTCGATCCGTTGCAGGACCGCGTGACTACCGTGCGCGCCGGCACCAGTGGCGTGTTGTTCGCGATTGATCGCGGGCGTTATACAGAACCGGGGATCTGGCAGGCGAAAGTGGCGGGGCGGGTGCCGTTTCGTACCGGAAAACTGACTAACGACTGATAGATCTTCGTTGCATCTAAAGGCCTCATCGCGAGCAGGCTCACTCCTACAGGGGAACGCTTTCCAAATGTAGGAGTGAGCCTGCTCGCGATGACGTCATCAGCGGCACCCACCATTTGGAACCTCGCCGCAGGATGTTAGGCTCCCCCCCGAACCCGACACTCTGTGAAAGGAAGGCTCTATGTTGAAGGTGTTTGCTCTGTTGACCCTCCTGGCGTCCAGCGCCGTCCACGCTCAAACCACGCTGCAATCCGATCTGCCGCTCAAGTACATCGAGCAGGTTCACACCGACGCCGATCCGCGTCCGCTGGTGATTTTCCTGCACGGCTACGGCAGTAACGAGGCCGATCTGATCGGGATGAAGTTTCAGCTGCCGGCGCAATACAACTACCTGTCAGTGCAGGCGCCGTTGGCGTTGGGCGAAGGGCGTTTCCAATGGTTTCGCAAAAAAGGCGAAGGTGCCTACAACGGCGAGACTGATGATCTGAAGGCCAGTGGCCAGAAGCTTCGGGATTTCGTCGCGCAAGCGGCGAAGAAATATCACACCACTCCGGACAAGGTGTACCTGATCGGCTTCAGCCAGGGCGCGATGATGACCTACGAGGTGGGACTGCGTCCGCCCGTGGCCGTGGGCGGTATCGCGGCGTTGAGCGGACGTGTATTGCCAGTGTTGAAAGCCGAACTGAAGACTGCGCAACAACCGCTGCCACTGAGCATCTTCATCGGTCACGGCACGGCTGATGATCGTGTGCCGTACCACGACGGCACAGCGGCCAATGAACTGTTGCAGAAACTCGCCTACACCCCGCAGTTTCACGCCTATCCCGGCGTCGGCCACGGCATCAGTGCGGCCGAGCTACGGGATTTGAACGCATGGTTGCAGCAGCTCAATCCTTGAGGATGGTTTTCACCAGCGCGTCGTGATCTTTCTTGTCGCTGACCCGGGAAATCACCTGGACCAGCGCCATGCGCGTGCCGGAACCGGCCATCAACGTCGTGTTGAGTGTCTGGCCGCCGCCCTGAGTGGCGGTGCTGTCGACCTGACGCAGGCCCAGGCCCGTGCCTTTCTGGGTCAGGCTTTTTTCGCTGAGTTTGTTGAAGTCCGGCAACGCCTTGCGCTGGGCATCAACGAAGTCAGCGACGGTGCCGTCGAGGAACTCGTTGTCGTTGTCTTTGACGTTGTTGCCTTCGGGAATCTGGTTTTCGGCGGCAATCACCACGGTTTTGGTGGACTGATTGGTGTACATCGTACCCGTGGCCCCCGTCGGACTGGCCGGCAGCGGATCGGCGACGAAGCCTTTTGGCAGCGTGAAGGTGAACTTGCCATTGAGCATCGAGACCTTCTCGGTGGTGGCTTTTTCCTTGGCCTTGGCGGCCTGAGCGTTGATGGCGCCGAGGCCGGCGACTGCCGCCAGCAACAGGACGACAGCTTTTTTGCTCAACAATGTCATTCGAATCTCCGGGAAGTGGTCGTGCCAGGCGGGCGATCATCCCACGCAGCGCCTTGGCACTCCAGCCCGGCTCGTCCAGAAGTGAACGCTTCCCTGTGGCTAGCCACAGGAATAGCCTCAGCCTTCAGACGTTCGCGTTGATCGCATTGGCGCCGGTTTGGCGAGCAACTTGCGGGTCACGCCAAGCATGGCCACCGACACGGCAACACCAAGGGCAAATCCAGTCAGACCCAGGCTCGGCAAGGTCAGCGCCGAGACCAGACAAAACGCCGAAAACGAATACATCCCGGTGGCCGTCGCCCGTAACAATGCCGCCGTAAACGCCGGGCCGCGAGTCTGCTGGGAAAACACCGCCATGACACTGCCCAGCACCGGGAACACCGCCAGCAGTCCGCTCCAGCGTTCGCCGACGGTACTGGCCAGCATCGTCACCACCAGCGTCAATGCCGCACCGGCGATCATTCGCCAGATCAGTCGATCCGACTTCGGCGCCGGGCCGTTCAGCGCCGGTTGCACGTCGGGAAACAGATAGGGCGCCGCCAACAACGCAATGGCCGCCGCGATCACCGAGATCGGCAATGAAGCCGGAATCAGCGACAGCAGCCCCGCAAGCGCAGCCCAGACAGCCAGCGAAACGCATAACGCCCACGGCCAGTTCGCGCGTTGGGCGACCTGCGCATAAGTGATGCAGAACGCAATCATCGCGAACATCGCCGACAACGCGGCCACCGCCGAGTGCGCAGCAAACTGCGGCCCTTGCTCGATGGCGAGGAAAAACAGAATCGGCCCGACCACCACCGGCAAGCCCGACAGCCACCCGGCCACGCTTGGCCCCCAACGCTTGCCGGCCAGCGAAATCAGCAGCAGGAAACCGGGAATCAGCAGCAGTTTGAGAATCAGCACGCAGGTGTCTCCGTCGGGTGAGAGTGGGGCCACGTTAGCACTGGTACTGACGGATTGCTGCATTGTTGTACAAAAACTGTATACAAAGTTGCGTTGGCGATTCGTGGCTATGCTCTGATTATCAGGGTTATGCCGGAGTCGATGCCGCGATGAACAGAACACCGAAGGTGTTGCGTGGGTGCTGCGGCATCGGCTTGTGGGCGTTGCTGCTGACCCCGACCTGGGCCAATTGGCAGGACGCGGTGCCGGGCGCGCAGATCATTGGCACCGGCGATTTCAGCGTGTGGGGTTTTGATGTCTACAACGCTCGCTTGTGGAGCGCTGCGCGGCCGCTGGCACCGGACCAACCGTTTGCTCTGGAACTGATCTATCGCCGAACCATTTCCCGCGACGACCTGGTGAAAGCCAGCGTCGATGAAATCAAGCGTCTGGCTGGCAGCAACATCAGCGCCGCGCAACTCGCCGGTTGGCAAATCCAGATGCAGCAGTCGTTTGTCGATGTACAGGCCGGCACGCGCATCACCGGGGTTTATCTGCCGGGGCAGGGCGCACGTTTTTTTGTCGGGCAGCAGTTGCAACATGAGATCGATGATCCGCAGTTTGCCCGGGCGTTTTTTGATATCTGGCTCGATCCGCGAACGCGCAGCCCCGAGTTGCGTCAGCAGTTGCTCGGTGTCAGTCGGTAAATCCGTAGGCGCTGCCGAAGGCTGCGATCTTTTGCCCTTCAAGGCTCAGCCCGAAACGTCTAAGCTGCGCCATTGCAACTTGTTTCTGGATGTGTGCGTGAAATTCAGCTTACCCAAAATTGCCACCGCGCCGTTTTGCCCGCCGGAAGTCGCCGGCAGCGTTACGGTTGATCCCAATGCCGCGTTTTTCAAGCGGGTGCTGCGCTTCGCCGGCCCCGGTTTGCTGGTGTCGATCGGCTACATGGATCCGGGTAACTGGGCGACGGCCATCGAAGCCGGATCGCGTTTTGGCTACAGCCTGTTGTTCGTGGTGTTGCTGGCGAGTCTGGCGGGCATGGTCGTGCAATGCCTGTGCTCGCGGCTGGGCATCGCCACCGGGCGCGATCTGGCGCAATTGTCCCGCGAGCGCTACAGCACGCCGACGGCGCGCCTGCAATGGGTGTTGGCGGAGATCTCGATCATCGCCACCGACCTTGCCGAAGTCCTCGGCTGCGCGCTGGCGTTTCATTTGCTGCTCGGCTGTTCGCTGACCTTCGGCATTGCCCTGACCGCGTTCGATACGCTGCTGGTACTGGCCCTGCAGAACCGTGGATTCCGTCGACTGGAAGCGATCATGCTGGTCCTGGTCGCCACGATCGGCGTGTGTTTCTTCGTCGAACTGGTGCTGATCAAACCGTACTGGCCGGACGTCGCCCAAGGTTTCAAACCGTCACTGGCAGCGATCAGCGATGCGGCGCCGTTGTACCTGGCGATCGGCATTCTCGGCGCCACGGTGATGCCGCATAACCTTTATCTGCATACGTCCATCGTGCAGACGCGGATGATCGGCAAGGATCTGGCGAGCAAACAGGACGCGGTAAAACTCGCACGCATCGACACAATTGGCTCGCTGGCGCTGGCACTGCTGGTCAACGCCGCGATTCTGATTCTCGCGGCGGCGGCGTTTCACAAGACCGGGCACACCGATGTGGTGGACATTCAGGACGCCTATCACTTGCTCGATCCGCTGGTCGGCGGCGCGCTCGCCAGCGTGTTGTTTGGCGTGGCGCTGCTTGCGTCGGGCCAGAGTTCGACCTTCACTGGCACTATCGCCGGCCAGGTGATCATGGAGGGGTATCTGAACCTGCGGATCCCCTGCTGGCAACGGCGCCTGATCACCCGAGGCCTGGCGTTGATCCCGGCGTTTATCGGCGTGTGGCTGATGGGCGACGGTGCGGTGGGCAAATTGCTGGTGATGAGTCAGGTGGTGTTGAGCCTGCAATTGCCGTTTGCCTTGTATCCGCTGATTCGCATGACCAACGACAAACAACTGATGGGGCCGTTTGTGAACCGCTGGCCGACCCGCGTGCTGGCGTGGGGGTTGTTTGTGCTGATCAGCGGCGCCAATAGCTGGTTGATCCTGCAACTGGCAGCCTGAACACAATCCCCCGCAGCTCCTACAGGGAAGAGTCAGACGGCTAGGGTGCTGAAGAGAGGAATACGCCCATTGAGCGAAGGCCGGTAATGCCAGCTCAGGCGATCCAGTTCCACGCCATGATCGAGAATCTGCCTCAGCGTCGCTCCGGCAATGCCCATCGCCAACGCTTGCCCCGGACACTGATGCCGACCGCTGCCGAAACTGAAACTGCGGCGGTTCTTCCGCTCCGGTAGAAACACGTCAGGATTTTCGTTCAGCGCCGGATCGCGATTGGCCGAGGCCAGCAGCACCAGAATCACATCTCCAGCCTCAATGCGCATGCCATCGATTTCGCAGGACTCCGCGACAAAGCGCCGGGTGTTTTGTACCGAAGGGTCAAAGCGCTGAACTTCGCTCAGCAGGGCATCGACGGGGTGGGCGCGTAGCTGAGGATTGTGCCGCAGCGCCACCAGCGCATTGCCGATCAGTCCGGCGGTGGCTTCAAATGTCTGCGAGCAGAGGCCAATCAGGTTGGCGATCATGGTTTCTTCATCGCCATTGAAGTGCTGGCGGATTCGCGCAAGCAAAGCGCTGTCCCCGGCAGATTCGGCCAGCAATTCGATGAAGTAACCCCGCAGTTGTTCTGCTGCGAGGTGCGCCGCCGCCAGTTGCGAGTCATTGCTCAACGGCGATAAACATGCAGCGAAACCGGCGGTCAGGTCACTGATTGCCCGACTTTGCGCCGGGCTGAATCCGAGCAATGCCGCGACCACGCACACCGGGCCTCGGAACATGGCTTTGTATAGACCGTCCGCGTCTGTGCTGATCAGGCGTGCGCTCACCCGTGCGTAAACTTCGTCCTGATCGATCAATCCCAAGGCCGGCTCGATGGCCGAACGCGGGCAACGCTGGCGCTCGCCGTCGTTCATCCGCATCAACTGGCCGAAGACGTTGCCGGCGATGCCCTCGGCGATCGCTTTGGGCACGGGCTCCTGCGCGGGACGCACCCGGCACTCGGCATGCGCCAGTGCCGCGCAAACCGCGCGGGCGCTGCTGGCAACCCAGAATTTCAGGCCGGGATGAAACGTCAGCCCACCCTCGGCGCGCAGCGTTGCGTAGTAGGGATAAGGATCGGCATGAGTCGCAGCGATGATCGGGTCCATGGTTCGCAGCCTTGTCGTGGAGGAAAGTGTTGCTACTATCTCCACTCAGTCACGGCGATGATTCGTCCGGGAGCGAACTATGCACGCAGAACATCAAGACATCGGCGTCTCGCAGGTGGCCGCCGCCATCGCCGAACCGGCCCGCACGAAAATCCTCTGTTCGCTGATGGACGGCCACGCCCGCACCGCCACCGAGCTGGCGGCGATCGCCGAGGTCGGCGCGTCCACTGCCAGCGCGCACCTGGCCAGACTCAAGGATCTGGCGCTGGTGCGTCTGCATATCCAGGGCCGCCACCGTTATTACAGCCTCGCCGACAAGCGTGTCGCCCAGGCGCTGGAAGCGTTGATGGTGATCGGCCAGAGCGCCACGCCGATCTTCAAGCCGCACACGCCGGATCGCCTGCAATTCGCCCGCACCTGTTACGACCACATGGCCGGGACACTGGCGGTGCTGCTGCATGACCGCTTTATCGAGGCGGGTTGGCTGGAGGCAACCGACGAGCAGGCGTATTGCGTGAGCGCCAGTGGCGAGGCGTTGTTTGCCGAGCTGGGTGTTGAGGTCGGCGATCTGTCGACGTTGCGTCGTAAATTCGCCTGCCCCTGTCTGGACTGGAGCATGCGCCGGCCGCATCTCGGGGGTTCGCTGGGGGCTGCGTTGTTGCAGGTGGCGTTGAAGCGCAAGTGGCTGACGCAGGATCTCGACAGTCGGGCGTTGGCGCTGACGGCGCTGGGGCGCAAGGAAATCCGTGCGCGATTCGGCATCGAGTTGCCGGTCGAGGTTGGCATCAAAAGATCGCAGCCTGCGGCAGCCTCTACAGGGACTGTCTATAGCTGAATCGCGTAGGAGCTGCCGAAGGCTGCGATCTTTTGATCTGGTCTTGCACCTTGTGCTCGTTCAATAGACTCGATACTGTACGCATAACCAGTATCGAGTCGTAGCCATGCAAATCATCGACAAGCTCAGCATCCTCGCCGACGCCGCCAAGTACGACGCTTCCTGCGCGAGCAGCGGTGCGCCCAAGCGCAGTTCCGAGGGCAAGAGTGGCCTGGGCTCGACCGATGGCATGGGCATTTGCCACAGCTACACGCCGGACGGGCGCTGCGTCTCGCTGTTGAAGATTCTGCTGACCAATTTCTGTCTCTACGACTGCCAGTACTGCGTCAATCGCCGTTCCAGCGATGTCCCGCGCGCACGCTTCACGCCCGAGGAAGTAGTCACGCTGACCATGGACTTCTATCGACGCAACTGCGTCAGCGGTCTGTTTCTCAGTTCCGGCATCATCCGTTCGGCGGACTACACCATGGAGCAGCTTGTCCGGGTGGCAAAGCTGCTGCGTGAAGAACACGAATTTCGCGGTTACATCCACCTCAAGACCATTCCCGATGCCGATCCAGCGCTGATTGCCGAGGCCGGGCGCTACGCCGATCGCCTGAGCGTCAACATTGAATTGCCCACCGATGCCAGCCTGCAGACCCTGGCGCCGGAGAAAAACATCGGCTCGATCAAGCAGGCCATGCAAACCATCTACACCGGCGAGCAAACCGTACTCAACGAACCTCGCGCCGCAAAATTTGCTCCGGCGGGGCAAAGCACGCAGTTGATTGTCGGCGCCGATGACACCGACGACAGCACGATCCTCCACGGCGCGCAGGCCTTGTATGGCAACTACCGCCTGCGCCGGGTTTATTACTCGGCGTTCAGTCCGATCCCCGACAGCCCGAAAAGCGTGCCGCTGGCCGCGCCGCCGCTGATGCGTGAACACCGTTTGTATCAGGCTGATTTTCTCTTGCGCAGTTATGGCTACAGCGCCGACGAACTGCTCAAGGGACCGGGCAATCTGGCGCTCGACATCGATCCGAAACTGGCATGGGCGCTACAGAATCGTGAGGTGTTCCCGCTGGATCTCAATCGCGCCGAGGCTTCGTTGATTGCGCGCATTCCCGGCATCGGCCTGCGCACCACCGAGCGGCTGGTGGAGTTGCGCCGGCAGCGACGGATTCGTTACGAAGACGTCGCACGCATGCGTTGCGTATTGGCCAAGGCCAAGCCGTTCATTATCACCAGCGACTACCATCCGCAGCAGGCTGAAGTGACCAGCCATTTGCTCTACCAGCAATTGCGCGACCGGCCGGCACCGCAGCAGATGGGGTTGTGGGGATGATCAATCTCGATTGCGATGACCTCTTCGACACCTGGCGCCAGCAGGCGCGCTGGCTGCTCAGTCATGAAATCGATCCGAGCGTGGTGAGTTGGGCCTCGGAAGGGGCGGCCGATCTGTTTGCCAGCGATGACCACGTACCTGAGGGGCAGGGGCCGTTTCAGGCGCGAATCCCGCGTACGCTGCTCGATACACTGGAACAGGCCGCGCAGTACCGCGGGGATCAACGCTGGAGCCTGCTGTATGAAGTGCTGTGGCGAGTCAGCCACGGTGATCGTACGGCGATGATGGCCGGCGACAAACTCGGTAGCGAGTTGCAGCGGCGGATCAAGCAAGTGAGCCGTGAAGCCCATCATTTGCATGCATTCGTGCGTTTCATCGAACGACCGAAAGATTTGCCAGGCCCGCAATATGTGGCGTGGCACGAACCGGCTCACGACATTCTGCACAGCGCCAGTGAGCATTTCATCGGGCGCATGGGCCGCCACCGTTGGCTGATCGCTACGCCGCGTGATGGCGTTTTTTACGATGGCGAACAACTGATTCATCAGCGCCAGTGCCCGACTGAATGGCAACAATTGGCGCAGAACGTCGAAGATCCGCATGGTGATTTGTGGTTGACCTATTACAGCCACATCTTCAACCCGGCGCGGTTGAATCCCAAAGTGATGCAAGGGCATTTGCCGGTGCGGTTCTGGAAGAATTTGCCGGAAGGCGAGTTGATCCCGCAGCTGATCACTCAAGCGCGCATGGGCAAACAGCAGGATGGGCAAGCGAGCGGGATTGCCAGTCGCACTGGCAAGCGGATTGCGTTGAAATGAAAATCAAAGATTCAAATAAAAAGCCCCCACCGATCACTCGATGGGGGCTTTTGTGCATCAGCAGTCGTCAGATCAAACCTTGACGATCCAGCCCGCTGGCGCTTCGATGTCGCCGGTCTGCACGCCAGTCAGCTCTTTGTAAAGCTTCTGGGTGACAGGGCCTACTTCGGTTTCGCTGTGGAAAACGTGCAGGTGGTCGTTGTAGCTGATGCCGCCGATCGGGGTGATCACGGCTGCGGTACCGCAAGCGCCGGCCTCTTTGAAGTCCGACAGCTTGTCGATCAGCACGTCGCCTTCAACCACTTCCAGGCCCAGACGCGATTTTGCCAGTTCGATCAGCGACAAACGGGTGATACCCGGCAGGACCGACGGCGAGTTCGGGGTGATGAACTTGTTGTCGTGGGTGATCCCGAAGAAGTTGGCCGAACCGACTTCCTCGATCTTGGTGTGGGTCATCGGATCCAGATAGATCGCATCGGCGAAGTTGGCTTTCTTCGCTTTCGAGCCCGGCATCAGGCTGGCGGCGTAGTTGCCACCGACCTTGGCGGCGCCGGTGCCTTGTGGGGCAGCGCGGTCGTAGCTGGAGATCTGGAAGTTATGCGGGGTCAGGCCGCCCTTGAAGTAGGCGCCGACCGGGATGCAGAAGATCGAGAAGATGAACTCGGGGGCGGTACGCACGCCGATGTTGTCTCCCACGCCGATCACGAACGGACGCAGATACAGCGCGCCGCCGGTGCCGTATGGCGGAATGAAGCGCTCGTTGGCACGAACCACGGCTTTACAGGCTTCGATGAACTGCTCGGTGTCGACCGTCGGCATCAGCAGACGCGCGCAACTGCGCTGCATGCGCAGGGCGTTCTGGTCCGGGCGGAACAGGTTGATCGAGCCGTCCTTGCAACGATAGGCCTTCATGCCTTCGAAGCACTGCTGGCCATAGTGAAGGGCAGTCGAGCCTTCGCTGATGTGCAGCACGTTGTCTTCGGTCAGGGTGCCTTTGTCCCACTCGCCATCGCGAAAGTACGACAGATAGCGTTTGTCGGTCTTGATGTAGTCAAAACCCAGCTTGTCCCAATTGATGCTTTCGTTACCCATGACACCCTCTATCACTGAACAACCGTCGAAACGGTTCAAGGCTTCTGACGTTTTTTGGATGGGCACAACAATACTTCATTCTTGAGCGGTTTCGCAGCCCGGGCGATGGGGGGATAAGCAAAAATATTAGCTTGCTTACTAAATCCCCATCATTCCTGCATGCCCCGCCTCTTTCGTGGCGAGGGAGCTTGCTCCCGCTCCAGTGCGCAGCACTGGCAAAACCGGACACTGCGGTGCATCAGATGCACGGTGGTGGCGGGGCTTGGGGCCGCTTCGCAGCCCAGCGGGAGCAAGCTCCCTCGCCTCAGGGGTTCAGCGTTTACAGGTGCAGCGCATGCCCGAGGGCACGCAGCGCCGCTTCCTGCACCGCTTCACCCAAGGTCGGATGCGCATGAATGGTGCCGCCGATGTCTTCCAGCCGCGCACCCATTTCCAGACTTTGCGCAAACGCCGTCGACAATTCCGAAACACCCACGCCAACCGCTTGCCAGCCAACAATCAGATGATTGTCGCGACGAGCGACCACGCGCACGAAACCGCTTTTCGATTCCAGGGTCATCGCCCGACCGTTGGCGGCGAACGGGAAGCTGGAAACGATGCAGTCCAGTCCCGCAGCGTTGGCCTCGTCCGGCGTCTTGCCGACCACCACCAGTTCCGGGTCGGTGAAACACACGGCGGCAATGGCGGTCGGGTTGAACTCACGGGTTTTGCCGCTGATCAGTTCGGCGACCATTTCGCCCTGGGCCATGGCGCGGTGCGCCAGCATCGGCTCGCCGCTGAGGTCACCGATGGCATAGACGTTGCGCATACTGGTCTGGCAGCGGCTGTCGATCTTGATCGCCGAGCCGTTCATGTCCAGATTCAAGGCTTCGAGGTTCCAGCCCTGAGTGTTCGGTTTGCGGCCGACGGCAACCAACACCTGATCGGTCTGCAGATTCAGAGTGTCGCCATTCGGATCGCGCACCTGCAACGTGCCGTCGAAACCTAGAACGCTGTGCTTGAGATACAGCTTTACGCCCAGTTGCTTCAGCGCGTCATGCACCGGTTGCGTCAGTTCCGCGTCATAAGCCGGCAGGATACGATCCTGTGCTTCGACCACACTGACCTCGGCACCCAGCTTGCGATAGGCAATACCCAGCTCCAGACCAATGTAACCACCGCCAACCACCACCAGGCGTTTCGGTACCGACTTCGGCGCCAGGGCTTCTGTGGAGGAGATGATCGGCCCGCCAATCGGCAGGATCGGCAGATTGACGCTGGTCGAACCGGTAGCCAGCACCAGATGCTCGCACTGGATACGGGTGTCGCCGACTTCGACGGTTTTGCCATCGATAACCTTGGCCCAGCCATTGATGACCTGAACCTTGTGCTTTTTCAGCAGCGCAGCGACGCCAGTGGTCAGGCGATCAACGATGCCGTCCTTCCACTCGACGCTTTTGCTGATGTCGAGCGTCGGCGCCGAGACGCTGATACCCAGCGCCGAATGCTGGTTGTGGTGTTGAGTCTGGTGAAACTGCTCGGCCACATGAATCAGCGCTTTTGACGGGATGCAGCCGATGTTCAGGCATGTGCCACCCAGCGATTGGCCTTCGACCAGAATCGTCGAAATGCCCAGTTGTCCGGCGCGAATGGCCGTGACGTAACCGCCGGGGCCGCCGCCAATGATCAGCAGCGTAGTGTTCAAAGATTGCATGCGAGCCTTACTCCACAAACAAAGTGGCAGGTTGTTCGATCAAGCCGCGAATGGCCTGGATGAAGAGCGCCGCGTCCATGCCGTCGACCACGCGGTGATCGAAGGAGCTGGAGAGGTTCATCATCTTGCGAATCACTACCTGGCCTTTGACGACCATTGGCCGTTCAACGATTTTATTGACGCCGACGATCGCCACTTCCGGCAGGTTCAGCACCGGTGTGCTGACGATGCCACCCAGTGCACCGAGGCTGGTCAGGGTGATGGTCGAGCCGGACAGTTCATCGCGGCTGGCCTTGCCATTGCGTGCCGAGTTGGCGAGGCGCGAAATCTCGGCGGCGCTGTCCCACAGGCTGCGAGCTTCGGCGTGACGCACCACCGGCACCATCAGGCCGACATCGCTTTGTGTGGCAACACCGACATGCACCGCGCCGAGGCGGGTGATGACCTGGGCTTCGTCGTCGTAACGGGCGTTCATTTGCGGGAAGTCGCGCAGGGCGACAACCAAAGCGCGGACGAGGAACGGCAGCAGGGTCAACTTGCCACGGCTGGCGCCGTGTTTTTCATTCAAGTGCGCGCGCAGTTCTTCGATGGCGGTGACGTCGATTTCTTCGACGTAACTGAAATGCGCCGCACGTTGAGTGGCATCCTGCATGCGCTGGGCGATCTTGCGGCGCATGCCGATCACTTGAATCTGTTCTTCATCGTTGCGCTGGGCGTAAGCGGCGCCTGCCGGTGACGATGCGTTGGACTGACCTTGCGCCAGATAAGCGTCGAGGTCTTCGTGCAATACGCGACCGGCCGGGCCGGAACCACGCACCAGACGCAATTGAATGCCCAGATCCAGCGCATGTTTGCGCACGGCCGGTGAGGCCAGCGGACGCTCATCGGCTTCGCGGGCGACCATCGGGCCCTGGCAAACGGCAGCAGCCGGACGCGGAGCGGCGACAGCAGGCTTGCTCTCAACGACGGCTTCGACTTTCGGTGCAACAGCTTCTTTCGCCGCAACTGGAACCGGTTTGTCGGACTCCTTCAGATTGCCCGCGCCTTCAACCTCGATGCTGATCAGCACACTACCGACTGCCATCACTTCACCCGGCTGACCGCCGAGGGCAATCACTTTGCCGTGCACGGGCGACGGGATATCGACCATCGCCTTGTCGGTCATCACGTCCGCGAGTACCTGATCTTCCACGACCAGATCGCCCACCTTGACGTGCCACTGCGACAGTTCAACTTCTGCGATGCCTTCGCCGATGTCCGGCATCTTGATAACGTGCGTGCCCATTCAGACCTCCATGACCCGTTTCAACGCCGCGCCCACTCGGGACGGCCCTGGGAAATACGCCCACTCCTGCGCGTGCGGGTAGGGGGTGTCCCAACCAGTGACGCGTTCGATCGGCGCTTCCAGGTGATGGAAGCAATGCTCTTGCACCAGCGACACCAGTTCGGCGCCAAAACCGCAGGTGCGCGTGGCTTCGTGAACCACCACGCAACGGCCGGTTTTCTTCACCGATTTGACGATGGTTTCCAGATCCAGCGGCCACAGGCTGCGCAGGTCGATAACTTCAGCATCGACGCCGGATTCTTCGGCAGCGACTTGCGAGACATACACGGTGGTGCCGTAAGTCAGCACGGTCACGTCTTTACCCGGACGGGTGATGGCGGCGACGTCCAGCGGCACGGTGTAGTAACCGTCCGGAACCTGGGCTTGCGGGTGTTTCGACCACGGGGTTACCGGGCGGTCGTGGTGGCCGTCGAACGGGCCGTTGTACAGGCGTTTCGGCTCAAGAAATATCACCGGGTCATCGTTTTCGATGGAGGCGATCAGCAGGCCTTTGGCGTCGTACGGGTTGGATGGCATGACGGTGCGCAGGCCACAGACCTGAGTGAACATCGCCTCGATGCTCTGGCTGTGAGTCTGGCCACCGTAGATGCCGCCGCCGCAAGGCATGCGCAGGGTCATCGGCGCGGTGAACTCACCGGCCGAGCGATAACGCAGGCGGGCGGCTTCGGAAATGATCTGGTCGGAAGCAGGGTAGACGTAGTCGGCGAACTGGATTTCGGCGACCGGGCGCAGACCGTAAGCGCCCATGCCGACGGCCACGCCGACGATGCCGCTCTCGGAGATCGGCGCATCGAATACCCGCGAGGTGCCGTACTTGGTTTGCAGCCCTTCGGTGCAACGGAACACGCCGCCGAAGTAACCGACGTCCTGACCGAACACCACCACATTGTCGTCACGCTCAAGCATCACATCCATGGCCGAGCGCAGGGCCTGGATCATGGTCATGGTGGTCGTGGTCATGGCGGTTTCCAGCTGAATATTGTTGTTGTGATCGTTCATGTCAGATCCCCAACTGCTGACGCTGGCGCTTCAAGTGCTCCGGCATCTCTTTGTAGACGTCTTCGAACATGGTTGCTGCGCTGGGAATCTGACCGCCGGCGAGGGTGCCGTACTGTTCGGCCTGTTTCTGCGCGGCAATCACTTCGGCTTCGAGCTCGGCGCTGACGGCGGCGTGCTCTTCTTCCGACCAGTGGCCGATCTTGATCAGGTGCTGTTTAAGACGGGCGATCGGGTCGCCCAACGGGAAGTGACTCCAGTCATCGGCAGGACGATATTTCGACGGATCGTCGGAGGTCGAATGCGGACCGGCGCGGTAGGTAACCCATTCGATCATGGTCGGGCCGAGGTTGCGGCGAGCACGTTCGGCAGCCCAGGCAGAGGCGGCGTAAACAGCATAGAAGTCGTTGCCATCAACCCGCAGCGAAGCGATCCCACAACCAACGCCGCGTCCGGCGAAGGTGGTGGCTTCACCACCAGCGATGGCCTGGAAGGTCGAAATCGCCCACTGATTGTTGACCACGTTGAGGATGACTGGCGCACGGTAGACGTGGGCGAAGGTCAGGGCGGTGTGGAAGTCCGATTCGGCGGTGGCGCCGTCACCGATCCACGCCGAGGCGATTTTGGTGTCGCCCTTGATTGCTGAGGCCATGCCCCAGCCGACGCCCTGAATGAACTGGGTCGCGAGGTTGCCGGAGATGGTGAAGAAACCGAAGTCCTTGACCGAGTACATGATCGGCAACTGCCGGCCCTTGAGCGGATCGCGCTCATTGGACAGCAGTTGGCAGATCAGGTCGACCAGCGGCACATCGCGGGCCATCAGGATGCTTTGCTGACGGTAGGTCGGGAAGCACATGTCGTCGATGTTCAACGCCAATGCCTGGGCGCTGCCGATGGCTTCTTCGCCGAGGCTTTGCATGTAGAACGACATTTTTTTCTGACGCTGGGCGACCACCATGCGGTTGTCGTAGATCCGTGTCTTGAGCATGGCGCGCATGCCTTTGCGGAGGATCTCGACCGGCACGTTTTCAGCCCATGGGCCGAGGGCATTACCCTGATCGTCGAGCACGCGAATCAGGCCTCGGGCGAGGTCGGCGGTGTCGGCGGGTTCTACGTCGATGGGAGGTTTGCGCACCGTGCCGGCATCGGTCAGATGCAGGTAGGAAAAGTCGGTTTTGCAGCCTGGACGGCCCGAGGGTTCAGGGACGTGCAGACGCAGCGGTTCATACGCTTGGGTCATGGCTTCTACGCTCGATCTTGTGAATTTCTTGTAGTGAGCTGGCAGTCATTCCTCGGTAGAGGAAATCTTGTCCTACAACAATCATAGGCCCGGGCAAGAAGAATATTTATCTCTGTTTCGTTGCGCTGAAGATCATTTGCAGATAGAAATTCTGCATAAACATAAAAAACAGGTGGTTTTGTCTCATGCGCAAACTGGACCGTACCGACATCGGCATTCTCAACAGCCTTCAGGAGAACGCGCGCATCACCAACGCCGACCTCGCGCGCTCGGTGAATCTATCACCGACGCCGTGCTTCAACCGGGTCAAGGCAATGGAAGAATTAGGGCTGATTCGCGAGCAGGTCACGTTGCTCGATGCCGACCTGCTGGGCCTGCATGTGAATGTGTTCATTCACGTCAGCCTGGAGAAACAGGTCGAGGAAGCGCTGCAGCATTTCGAAGAGGCGATTTCCGACCGGCCCGAAGTGATGGAGTGCTACCTGATGGCCGGCGACCCGGACTATCTGATCCGGGTTTTGGTGCCGACCATTCAGTCGCTGGAGCGCTTCATGATGGACTTTCTGACCAAAGTGCCGGGGGTGGCGAACATTCGCTCGAGCTTTGCGCTGAAGCAGGTGCGCTACAAGACGGCGTTGCCGTTGCCGGCGAATGGCCTGACGCTGGGCACCTAGCGTTTTCTCCACCTCTGGATAAACACTTTATTGCGGCGAAAGAGCTGAAACTCCGGATGCTTCCTGGTGAGTCCACTTTTTTAGCATCCGGATTTGAGATTGGCATAAAGGGCATCAAAAATCGGTTGGGACTTCAGACCTTCCTTAACTGCCGGAATTTCAGGGGGCAAGAAAACCTGCGACCTTACCTTATTGAAGCACCAGCGCCGATAGGGAGTTTGAGTTCGCTATAATCGGCAGGCATTGGCGTTTTACTTTCAGGCATGCCTTTAATCTTATGTAACATATCTTTGGTTGGTAATATGAATTGCCCATCGTTTCGGGACAATATCAACTCATTGATATTACCCCCGCCTTTTAAATGCTGAATGACCTCGTCAATGCCAAATGCGCGCGACTCATTTAAGGGGTGATCCCCTTTGTTCACCCAAACATGCAGGTGCAAGGTAGCGGTTGAAGGTGCAACCGGAAAATGGAAAAATAAATTAACCTTGTCTTTTTCAGCAGATACCCCATAGATATCAACTAAATGCTGAAGGCTATCCTGTTTTAGTTTTTCCAGCATCCCAACATCAGCCTGCTCCAAATCCAATATAGAGGTTAATGACTTCACGCCAGATGTTAACTCGGCGCTATATTGATTTAATTCCTCCTTCTGGTTAGCCGGTGCATTTCCTGTTGAGGGGGCACCCTTCATTTCCTGAATCAAATCATGTGGCACTGCAGGATGAACGGCCCAGGCCGTCAGCTGGATGCCTTCTGGCCTAGAGGCCAGATCTGTGATTTGTCCAGTGGTGTAGGTTTGCGACATGTAGGGAATATTCGGGTAAATCAGAAACCCATTGCCCGCTCCCAGCGGGGTAGAGTAATGGAAGACGTCGGGATTTTTTTTGTACACCTCACTGTATACCTTGTCGCCTGGCTCCCGGCTGTTACCGCGTAGCAGCTCAACCAGAAACTGGGTGGCATTTTCATTTTTGTACGTTTCCTTGAGCTGTGCCAGATTTGTTGTTGTCAGTGTTACCTGAGCCAGGTCGTTAGTTTGATATTTTTGCAAGCCTCTTGGGTTTAGCCATCTGAAACTGCCATAGTCGTCTTCGGATTGTTTGGATATATAGGCGCCATGGGTCAAGTCGGCGGTGCCGGAATTGTCGTGTTTGATCAACACATGATACTTGTCTTGATTTAGCTGGCTCAGGGTTTTCCGATTGTCATCAATACCATAAGCGTCCAGTGTTCTGCGGATCGTAGAGCTTTCGTGTGGCTTCAGACTGGCCTGAGAATTACGTACAGCCTGTACATCCAGGGTCTGATGGCGTGAGTGACTCGAGTCAGCAGGTAAGGTCGCAGTAGTAGGCTGCAACGCCTGAATTGAAATCATTAGTTATCTCCTGTAGTTGTCATGCTGCACGTTGCGGGTGCGTTGGCTGCGCTCAGTCACCAAGGCTTGCCCGATCGCACTGCAACGTAAAAAAAGAATGGGTATAAAATCGATTACAAAGGCAGGTTTAAAATATTGTCGTGCACACCTTTAAATGGAATGCCGCTAATATTCTTGATGGAGTCCGAGGTTGGTAAAAAATAGGAACCTCCATTTCGCTCAAGGACAAGATCGCTGATCTCTTTTCCTGACTTAAGATGAGCAATAATCGCATCGAGATCGAAAGACCTTGGTTCATTCAGCGGGTGATCACCTTTGTTTACCCAGGTGTGTAAGTGAAGTGTGGCGGTTTTTTCTGCGACGGGAAAATGAAAAAACATTCTGGTATTGTCATGTTCATTTACAGCATAGACATCTCGAAGATGTTGCACAGTCTCTTGTCGCAATTTTTCGAGCTGCGGAAGATGCTCTTGTTTTAAATTCAGAATGCTGGTCAAGGATTCGATCTGTGTTTTTTTATCGATTACCTTTTGTGGTGTATTCTGGCTTGCTTCAAGCCTCTCGGGGCCTGTTTGATGATGTCGCGATTCCAGAAACGAGGACTGTATGCCCGGATGAATTGCGTAGGTACACAAGATGATGCCGTGTTTGCTATTTTTGAGTGTCTCGGGAGCATTCACATAAGCATCTAACACTTTTGCATCACAGTACGGTGTATTGGGGCTAATGAGATAGCCATGCTGCGTGCGATCAATCGGCGCGACAAACTGAGCGAGACTTTCATTTCGGCGATAAAGATCAATATCCAGGCAGGCCTCTGCATTGAGTACCTTGGTGAGAAAATCCGGCAAGGGAGTGTTCGAGTAGGTCTGACTGAGTTGTGTTAACTGATCTTTATTCGTAAAGCTGATGACAGCGACATCGGCGGTTTGATATTTCATCAGGCCCTTTGGATTTAACCAGTTAAAGTTGCCATAGTCATCCTCACCTTGTTTGGATACATAGGCGCCGTGGGTTAAATCGGGGGTGCCTGAGTGGTCTTTTTTAACCAACACATGATATTTCTCCTGATTTAGCTGGCTTAACGCTTTCCGGTTGTCGTCTATGCCATAGGCGTCCAGCGTTCTGTGCATCGGCGATTTTTGAGTGTTGTGCACCTCTTGCACATTCAGGGTCTGATTGCGCTGATGACTTTGCTCAGTCGGTGTAACAGAAGTAGAGCGATGCAATGCTTGGATTTGGGTCATTGCCTATATCCTTGAAAATAAAGAAATCGATTGGGCTTGTATTGTTAGGCCTGCCTGGCAGGTAACAGCGTTACCCAGAATATTTACTTACTAGCGCGCTTATATCATCCTGTGCGACAGACTTGGCGTGGATATCAAGCTCGTTAATATTGACGCCTTGTGCCACCAATCGAGCTAAAAGATGTTCGAGTTGAGGCCGCTGGGGCATATAGTGGCCGGAATCCAGATGAAATGATTTCGCTTTCCCCTGTTCAATGAGTATCATGCCCGCCGATAAAACCGGCTTGCCTTCTGTCGTCGAAGTATGTTGCCATTTGCCTTTTTCATACGGATGAACAAAGATATTTCCGTCGCGATGGATAACGATGGCAGCGTGGCCCTCCATCCCGGTCTTACCTGGTAGATGTGTCGTATCCAATAACTTACCCCCTTCTTTCCATTCACCTTGTGAAAGCGTTACCCGATAGTCAGTGGCTTGATCTGGGGATAGATAATTGATATAGCCGACATCCTGCGATAGAGGCTGCTTGGGTTTGTTCTTGAGCGTATTGATTTCAACATTGGGGTGTTGATCAATCCATTGGAATAGCCCGGTTTTGCTATTAGCGTCTTCCTGCCATGCACTTAATGCGCCGGACTGTCCGTCAAGGCCATTCAATGAAATCCTGTCGCGATGCTGCGGATCCTTAATTTCCAGCCAATATTTTTGGTTGGCACCTGCTTCCCCACAGCTTTTTCTTGGCATCATCTCCATGATGAATTGTGCGGTCTCTTTGAAGCGCATCATGCTTGGGGAGTTTTTTATCGTTTTGACCCGTAGTGACGGAGAATCATCCTGCTGTTCTACTGGGTGTCCGCTGACCTGCGCAATGTGATTGACTTTAATGTCCAGCATTAAACATTCTCCCTCATCGGTGGTTAGATATGATTTTCAGTGCGCCATGGAAATCATGAATGACTTGGCTGAATTTATTTTCAACTAATGCACGCAGATCAACCAATGCTTTTAATTCGAAACCATCGCTGCACTTGCCTAACGTCAAATGACCGGCTTCAACGTATTCCATTACGGTTGTGAGGACGGGCATGATACGTCTGGCATTGTCTATCAATAGCTCTTCGCTAATCGGGATAAATGACCAGATCAAGAGGCGATCGTCGATCAATGAGATATTGATGGATCGCTCTTCATTCATGTCGATAGTTATAGTCGAGTGTGAGTCAAAGTCGTGCAATAAGTGGTCTGGAACATTCAGGTCGGTCAGTGCATCGCGGACCAATGAACTAAGCTCATGATGAATATTTTGAGAGAATGATAATGGGCTGTGGCTCATAAGCTTAAAATGACTGTGCAAGGAGTCGGTTTGATGATCAGTTTTTTCGTTCATGGTATTTCCGTTAAGAAGAAGCAGTTGATCTATTTACATGTTACTCAGTACACATGAGAGATCTTTCGAAAAACGCTCATTTTTTTGTTGAAATCGGTACTAAGGCTGGCCTTCCGTAACGTGGGTGATCTATTCACGCTCGTGTGTTGTTCTCGAAATAATTCTTCTGTGGTCTTTGCACTTCCTCTGTCATTCAGCGCTCGGGGGAATGCACATGAAAGCCCAAGAGATTGTCGTCATCCCAGAAGAACAAGCCGAACTGCACCGCCGAGTACGCTCGGCCACCATCAGCCAGCGCGACGGCCGTCGCGCCCGAGTGATCCTGCTGGCAGCCCTAGGTTATTCACGGTTAGAAATCGCGCGGTTGACCGGTTTCTCACTCCCTGCGATCACCTGCTGGTGCCAGTGTTTTGAAACGCTGCGATTGGAAGGTTTGGTAGACAAGCCGGGGCGTGGGCGCAAAACGTCCTTGCCGGCTGACGCCGTATGTCGTGTCCTTGAGCAGGTTACTCAGTCGCGAATCGGCGAGCCTCGGTGAAGCACGCGAGTCGCAGGGATCTCGGCCACCAGCGTGCACAGACTCTGGGTCGACAATGACCTGAAGCCGCACCTGACCCGCACCTTCAAACTGTCCGAAGCAGGAGAGACTGGAAAGCCAATGATGTGGGCTCGCCGGCGGCGCAAAAACGTGACTAAAAATTAGTGGGACAGATAGACGTTTTGGCTAAGGCTTGGTCCAGAGCGGTACATTCAATGAGGGCGCGAAAAATAGACGGGGGAGATCAACTCACATCTTGTTGATCGGGATCTTCAGGTAAACCACGCCGTTTTCTTCCGCTGCGGGAAAATTCCCCGCCCGCACATTCACCTGAATCGCCGGCAGCAACAGCGTCGGCATGCCCAACCCGGCATCACGCTTGGTGCGCATCTCGACGAACGCCGCCTCATCAACACCGTCATGCACATGAATATTGTTTTTGCGCTGCTCGCCGACGGTGGTCTGGTACTGCGATTGCCGACCCTCGGGCGGGTAGTCGTGACAGACGTAGAGTTTCACGCTGGCAGGGAAGGCCAGTAGCTTGTGGATCGAGTTGAACAACTGATGCGCATTGCCGCCGGGAAAGTCGCAGCGGGCGGTGCCGACGTCGGGCATGAACAGCGTGTCGCCGACCAGGATCTGCTCGCCGTCGATCAGGTAGGCCATGTCCGCCGGGGTGTGGCCGGGCACGTGCAGGGCGGTAGCCTTGAGATTGCCGATCCTGAACGATTCGTTCGGCGCGAACAGGTGATCGAATTGCGAACCGTCGACGCAGAATTCCGGCTCCAGATTGAACAGCGCCTTGAACACGTTCTGAACTTTGCTGATCGACTCGCCAATGGCGATCTTGCCGCCCAGTTCGCGGCGCAGATACGGCGCGGCGGAGAGGTGGTCGGCGTGGGCGTGAGTCTCCAGCAGCCACTGTACTTGCAGGTGGTGCATGCGAACGAAAGCGATGATTTTGTCCGCCTGCGCGGTGCAGGTGCGCCCGGCGGCGCCGTCATAATCGAGTACCGGATCGACGATCGCGCATTGCCCGCCGTCGGCCTCATAGACCACGTAGCTGTAGGTCGAGGAGGCGGGGTCGAGGAAAGCTTCAATCAGCGCGGGCATGGACACGAACCTGTGCAAGAGGATGAAAAGTCAGTCATGGGTTGCAACACTTTATGTAAAAACATAATGTTCGCAGCTTAAGTGACGTTGAAGGCTTCCTGCAAATGCAATCCAGTCTGACCGAATGTGAAGTCGCCCAATTGCGCGCCTCGGCCTCCAAGGCCTGCGCGTTGCTCAAGGCCTTGGCCAATGAGGATCGGCTGTTGATCCTGTGCCAACTGACTCAGGGCGAACGCAATGTCGGCGAGCTGGAAAAAATGACCGGCGTGCGCCAGCCGACGCTGTCCCAGCAACTGGGCATTCTGCGTGACGAAGGGTTGGTCTCGACCCGCCGTGAAGGCAAATACATTTTTTACGGCCTCGCCAGTCCTGAGGTCATCCAAGTGATGAAAACCCTGTCCGGGCTCTACTGTGGGGCCGTACTCAAAAGCCTGGGCCATCAATAAATGCCAGCCAACCCAAACCCCCAGTAGGCCTTCGCCTGCTCGCGATAGCGCTGGGTCAGCCAACATCTTATTGACTGATTCACCGCTATCGCGAGCAGGCTCACTCCTACAATGGATTTGTGTGATGACTGGGGAATCCTTGCGTGCAGCAATAAGGAACAAGCAATGAACGATCAACACTGGGGCCCATCCATCAGTGCAGACATCGTGGTCATCGGCGGTGGTACGGCCGGCATCGGTTTTGTCGCCAGCTTGCTCAAGCGTGACCCGACCCTGAACGTCACGGTCATCGAACCGGCTACGCACCATTACTACCAACCGGCGTGGACACTGGTCGGTGGCGGTGCTTACAACGTCAAAGACACCGCACGGCCGATGGCCAAGGTGATGCCGCGTCAGGCCACGTGGATTCAGGCAGCGGTGACCGGCATCGACCCGGACACGCGCCAACTCACACTCAACGATCAACGCACGGTCAGCTATCAGAACCTGATTGTCTGCCCAGGCCTGCGTCTGGCCTGGGAGAAGATCGAAGGCTTGCAAGAGAGCCTTGGTCAGCACGGCGTGACGTCCAACTACAGCTATCAGCACGCGCAGTACACGTGGAATCAGGTGCAGAAACTGCGAGGCGGCACGGCGCTGTTCACTCAGCCGGCGATGCCGATCAAGTGCGCCGGCGCGCCGCAAAAAGCGCTTTACCTGTCGTGCGATTACTGGCGCAAGAATGCCGTGCTGAACAAGATCGAAGTCGAATTCAATCTGGCCGGCGCTGCGCTGTTCGGCGTGGCAACGTTCGTCCCGCCACTGATGAAGTACATCGAAAAATACAACGCACAACTGGCGTTCAATTCGAACCTGGTCAAGGTCGACGGTCCGGCGAAAACGGCCTGGTTCGAACGCAAGGACGCTGACGGCAACGTTGTAATTGAGTCGAAAACCTTCGATCTGCTGCACGTCGTGCCGCCGCAGGTCTCGCCTGATTTCATCGCGCAAAGCCTGCTGGCCGACGCCGCCGGTTGGTGCGAAGTGAATCCGCACAGCCTGCAGCATCCGCGTTATCCCGAAGTGTTCGCGCTCGGCGACATCTGCGGCACCAGCAATGCGAAAACCGCTGCTGCGGTGCGCAAGCAAGTCGTGGTGGTGGCGGAAAACCTGCTGGCCTTGCGCAAACAACAACCGCTGCCGCTGAAGTACGACGGCTACGGTTCCTGCCCGTTGACGGTGGAGAAGGGCAAGGTGATCCTCGCCGAGTTCGGCTATGCCGGTAAGTTGCTGCCGACCTTTGCGCTGGACCCCACCGTGCCGCGTCGCTCGGCATGGTTTCTCAAGGCGACGCTGCTGCCGTGGTTCTACTGGAACGGCATGCTCAAGGGTCGCGAGTGGCTGACAAGCCTGTCCAAAGTCGACTGAGAAATCACTATGTTGCTGGCAAGTCTGTTTGGCGTGGTGATGGGCCTGGTTCTCGGTCTGACCGGGGCGGGCGGCGGCATTCTCGCGGTGCCGGCGCTGGTGCTCGGGCTCGGCTGGACGATGACCCAGGCCGCGCCGGTGGCGCTGTTTGCGGTGGGCAGTGCGGCGGCGGTCGGTGCCATCGACGGTTTGCGTCATGGTCTGGTGCGCTATCGCGCGGCGCTGCTGATTGCGGCGCTCGGCGCGGTGTTTTCGCCGCTGGGAATCTACTTCGCGCACCAGTTGCCGGAGAAGATCCTGATGATTCTATTCAGCCTGCTGATGGTCATGGTGGCCTGGCGCATGTTGCGCCGCGAGCGTCAGGAACAAGGCCCGAGCGACCATGGCCACGGCAGTTGGGGGCAGAAAAACTGCATGCTCGATGAAGAGACCGGGCGCTTCGACTGGACCGCCAAATGCACGGCGACCCTCGCAGCGCTGGGTGCGGTCACTGGGGTGGTGTCGGGACTGCTCGGTGTCGGTGGCGGCTTTTTGATCGTGCCGGCCTTCAAACAACTGACCGACGTGCAGATGCGCGGCATCGTCGCCACGTCGTTGATGGTGATCAGTCTGATCTCGGCGATTGGCGTGATCGGCGCGTTCCATGCCGGAGTCCGCATCGACAGCCTCGGCGTGGCGTTCATCGTCGCCAGCATTATCGGCATGATCATCGGTCGCAAGCTCTGCGCCCGGGTGCCGGCGCGTGCCTTGCAGGTGGGGTTTGCCAGTGTGTGTCTGGTGGTCGCGGCTTACATGGTGCTGCGTGCCTGAGCCTTACCGGTGGCGAGGGAGCAAGCTCCCTCGCCACAATTATTCTGCGTTCGATTACTGGTTGTAGGCGGCTTCACTGTTATCGATCAGCGGATTTTTCTCGGTCAGCACGATCTGCGCAATCCGATCCTTGCGCTTGAAGCTCACCTTCGGGTGCGACTGGGCGTAACGGATGAACCGCTCCATCGCCTCGACCATCGCCGGCGTACCGCCGATGCGGTCGTGCAGACTGACCGACATCATCCGTCGCTTGCTCGCACCTTCGGCATAGAGCCGATCGAACTCCAGCACCAGTTGCTGATAAAACTGGTCGGCGGAAAAATGCCGGCCCTCGACCAAGACGATATCGTTGTTGCGCAGGGTGTACGGCACCACGGCGAATTTACGCCCGCGCACCATCGTCACGAAGGGCTCGTCGCGGCTGACGTCATCGATGTGATAGGTGAAGTTGAGATCATGCAACACCTTCAGCGTATTGGGGCTGCGCCTTAGCCAATTGGCGTTGTAGCCGACCGAGCGCTGGCCGGTGAGTTTTTCCACCGCCGCCACACCGTCGCCGATGAATTGTTTTTCCTGCGCGTAACTCATGTTGTAGGAGTCGGCCCAGCGCATACCATGCGCTGCGAGCTCATGGCCACGTTCGGCAATCGCCTTTGCCAGCTCCGGGTGCTTTATCGCAGCCTCGCCGACCACGTGGGAGGTGACTTTGATCCCGGTGCGATCCCACAAATCGAGCATGCGCCACAAACCTTCCTTGTGACCGTAATCGAACCAGGTCTGCGCCGGCAGATCCGGGTAGCCTTTGGGTAAAGGGCTGCCGGAGAATGGACTTTCTGCGCCGTCGGGTTGGCCACCGGTCTCGAATTGCATCGATACCGAGATCACCAGTTGCGAGCCATCCGGCCATGGCCGCTCCTGGGCAAAAGCGAGGGCGGGCAACAGTAGCGCGGCGGCCAGGAGGTTTTTCAGCAGACGCGGGGAGCGTTGGCGGTGGGGTGTGGTCATAACGGGCACCTTGGGGTTGAGAAGTGCCGCAAGGGTGGCATTTGTTGCGCCCGGGAATAATCCGCTGTGGGCGAGATGACTTTTAAACAATTTTTACCAATCGGGCTTCACACAATTCCGGTGTAGGAGTGAGCCTGCTCGCGATAGCGATTTAACAATCCACAATAATAGTGACTGATATACCGCTATCGCGAGCAGGCTCACTCCTACAAGGGATATGGGTTTGCAGGACGATTTGCGGCAAACTCCAGGCATCTTCAGCACAAGGCCTTTCAATGGATCAATTCGCCCCGCGCAACTGGCAGCCTCACGAGAAGCCCAGTCTGCCTGGTTCCCCATCGACGCCGCTGCACTCCAACCCCAAGCGTCTGGCCTATGCGCTGGTCGGGTTGCTGGTGGCGTTGACCGGCGGTTTGGGCAACTCGCTGGTGGTCGCCAACCTGGTTTACCTGCAAGGTGCGCTCGGCGCGACCACGGCGGAAATGGCCTGGTTGCCGGCGGCGTACGTGATGACCAACGTGTCGATGAACCTGCTGCTGGTGAAGTTTCGTCAGCAGTTCGGTTTGCGCGCGTTCACCGAAGTGTTTCTGGTGCTGTATGCACTGGTGACCTTTGGCCATTTGTTCGTCAACGATCTGAATTCGGCAGTGGCGGTGCGCGCCGCCCACGGCATGGTCGGCGCGGCGCTGAGTTCTTTGGGCCTGTATTACATGGTGCAGGCGTTCCCGGCGAAGTGGCGGATGAAGGCGCTGGTGCTCGGGCTCGGCACCTCGCAACTGGCATTGCCGTTGGCGCGCCTGTTCTCCGAGGATTTACTGCAAATTGCCGAATGGCGCGGCTTGTATCTGTTCGAATTGGGCATGGCATTGCTGTCGCTGGGCTGCGTGTTGATGCTCAAGTTGCCGCCGGGCGACCGCTTCAAGACCTTCGAAAAACTCGACTTCCTGACCTTCGCCATTCTCGCCAGCGGCGTGGCGTTGCTCTGTGCGGTGCTGTCGCTGGGGCGGATCGACTGGTGGCTGGAAGCCGACTGGATCGGCGTTGCGCTCGCTGCCTCGATTGCGTTGATCCTCACGGGGCTGGCCATCGAGCACAATCGCAGCAACCCGATGCTGATGACCCGCTGGCTCGGCAGCGGGGTGATGATCCGGCTGGCGCTGGCGGTCATTCTGATTCGCATGGTCACGTCCGAGCAGTCCACCGGTGCCGTCGGCTTCATGCAGTACCTCAACATGAGCAATCAGCAGTTGCACAGCCTCTATGTGGTGATGCTGATTGGCAGCGTCGCCGGGCTGCTCACCAGTGCGCTGACCATCGACCCGAAACACTTGTTGATGCCGCTGATCATCTCGCTGGCGCTGATGGCGACCGGCTCGGTGATGGACAGTTATTCGAACAACCTGACGCGTCCCGAGAACCTGTATTTCAGCCAGTTTCTGTTGGCGTTCGGCAGTACGTTTTTCCTCGGTCCGACCATGGTCCTCGGCACGCGTAACGTGTTGACCAATCCGCGCAACCTGGTGAGCTTTTCCGTGTTGTTCGGGATCTGCAACAACCTCGGCGGGCTGATCGGTGCGGCGTTGCTCGGCACTTTTCAGATCGTCCGGGAGAAGTTTCACTCCAGCCACATCGTCGAGCATCTGATGATGTCCGATCCGCTGGTGGCGGCGCGGGTGCAGAGCGGTGGATCAGCCTATGGCTCGCTGCTGGCCGACCCGAGCCTGCGCAATCTTGCCGGTATTCGCAGTCTGGCCAACGCCGCGACTCGCGAAGCCAACGTACTGGCCTATAACGATGTATTCATGCTCATCGCGGTGATTGCGGTGCTTACCATGATCTGGATTTCCATTCGGGCGCTGTGGCTGATGAGCACCACCAAAGCCGTCGAGCCAGCGCCTTCCGTACCTAATAGCGGTGCCACTTCTTCATGACCGAACCGACTACCACAACCACCAATGCCATTGCCGCCACGCCTGAAGGTGTGGCGCCGCCGTCATCGCCGAACACCGAGCCGCGCTCGTTGCGGGTGCGGATCATCTCTTCGCTGGGCTTTGCCGCGATCGCCATCGTCGGTGTCTTGATCGTGCTGTATGCCTGGCAATTGCCACCGTTCAGCAGCGCAGTCGAAACCACCGAAAACGCGCTGATTCGTGGGCAAGTGACAATCATCGGCCCGCAGCTCGCCGGGTATGTCTATGAAGTGCCGGTGCAGGATTTTCAGTTTGTGAAGGCCGGCGATTTGCTGGTGCGTCTGGACGACCGCATCTACCAGCAACGCCTCGACCAGTCGTTGGCACAACTGGCGGTGCAGAAAGCTGCATTGGCCAACGTCGTGCAGCAACGCAACAGCGCTGAAGCGACGATCAAGCTGCGTCAGGCGGTGGTCGCTGATAGCGAAGCGCAGTTGCGCAAGAGTGAAGCGGATTTGCGCCGGAACAAGGCGCTTGTGAGTGACGGCTCGGTGTCCAAGCGAGAGATGGACGTGGCGCTGGCGGCCAATGCGCAGGGTATCGCGGCGGTGGCGCAGGCCAAGGCCAATCTGGAAATCGCCCGGCAGGATCTGCAAACGGTAATCGTCAATCGCGGTTCGCAAGAGGCGGCGGTGGCCAGCGCGGAAGCGGCGGTGCAACTGGCGCGGATCGACTTGTCGAACACGCGCATCGTCGCCCCGCGCGACGGCCAGCTCGGGCAGATCGGCGTGCGCCTCGGCGCTTACGTCAATTCCGGCGCGCAGTTGATGGCGTTGGTGCCGAACCAGAAATGGGTGATCGCCAACATGAAGGAAACGCAGATGGACAACGTCCGGGTCGGGCAACCGGTACGGTTCACCGTCGATGCGTTGAACCACAAGAAATTCACCGGGCATGTGCAGCACATATCACCGGGTACCGGCTCGGAGTTCGCCTTGTTGCAGGCTGACAACGCTACCGGCAACTTCGTCAAGATCGCTCAACGCGTGCCGGTGCGGATCACCATTGATGAAGGGCAGCAGGAAGAGGAACGGTTGCGGCCGGGGATGTCGGTGGTGGTGAGTATCGACACCGCCGCCGGCGATACCCAACCCCATTGATCAACACAAATCCAATGTAGGAGTGAGCCTGCTCGCGATAGCGGTATGTCAGGCGAAATATTCGTTACTGATTCACCGCTATCGCGAGCAGGCTCACTCCTACAGGGGGGCTCTGTGACCTTTAGGTGGTGATCATCGGGGGCAGGGTGCCGAGCAGCGAGACGGCAGCCACCGCGCCAATGCCGAGCAACCATTCGAGCATCACGCTGCGCCGGAGCGCGCCCATGCGCTGTTCGCAATCATCAATGCGCAAGCGATTGAACAGCGCCAATCCCAACATTCCCAGCACGATCAGCGCTTTGATCAGCAGAATCAGCGCGAAACCTGTGAACAGCGGCGTCGGCCACCACTGACCGGTCAGCACGCGCACGTTGATCAACCCGGTGATCAGCAGCCCCGCCACCAACGCATAACCGACGCCGCTGAAGCGCTGCAAAATCGCGGACATCGGCTCACTCGGCTGCCGCAAAATCATCACCAGCAACAACAGCCCGCCAAGCCACGCGGCGACACAGGTCAGATGAATGATCTGGTTGAGAATCAGCAGTTGTCCGTTCAAACCATCGAGCATGGCGCCATGCCCGACCGGGGCCAGGGTCGCCAACAGCAAGCCACTCAAGCCCAGCCGCAATGGCATGCTTGAGCGCCACGGCGTGAACAGCAACGCCAGCAGCGCAGCATTGATCAGCAAGTGCCAACGCCAGACCTGACCAAAAAACGTCTTGCCCAACACCAGCGCCAGCGTGTCGGGATCGAACACGGCCGTCGCCGAACCGGCCATGCTCGCCGTGATCAACAGCGCCCAGACCACGCCGCTGACCAGCGCAATCGCAGCCAGCCAACGCGCCAGTCGCGCCTGGTGCCGATCCACCGCAAGCGCTTCACCCTTGAGCAACAGCGGCCTGAACAGCCAGGCGCCGAACAGCATCAACACCACGGTGAAATGCACAAAGCGACACAGCACCAGCGCTTCACTCATGAATTACTGGCCAACCTTGAACTGATAGGCGCCTTTGCTGTTGTGCGTGTCGACTGACACGGCGTGCCATTCGACTTTGTACTCACCCGCCGTCAGCGGCGTGGCCGGCGTGACGATCAGGGTTTTCTTGTCGTTTTCGGTGGTCAGCGCTTTGACCGCGACGTCCGCGCCATTCTTGGTCACAGTGACTTTGGTGAAACTGGCTTCAACACCTTCGGAAAAAGTCAGGCGCAGATCGGCCGGGGCGGCGACGGTGCTGTCGGCGGCCGGGGTCTGGCTTGTCAGGTGGGCGTGGGCGAATACCGATGAGGCGGCGAACAGCGAAGCGAGCAGGGCAGTGGTGGTCAGGAGGTTCTTGAACAGCATCGCGGGTACCTCTGAGGCAGGATCGAAGAAGCCGTCAGTTTAGCCATCCGGCAACGTCTGTACGAAGTTTTGTTTTCAGCGGTCGCCCGCGCACCAGAGCGGATGCTAGTCTTGGGCAACGCTGTTGTCAGGGAGCCCTTATGGGCAATCACAAGATCGAGATCCGTCGCAGTAACGTCGAAAAAATCCTCTTGGCGGCGGAAAAAGTCTTCGCCGAAAAAGGCTTCGGCAGCACCGCCATGGCCGACATTGCTGCTGAGGTGCAACTGCCGCGCTCCAATCTGCATTACTACTTTTCAACCAAAAGCGAACTGTACAGCGCGGTGCTGTTCGACCTGCTGGAAGTGTGGAAGCAGGATGCATTGTGCTTCGAGATGTTCGACGACCCGCGCGTGGTGCTCAGCAGCTACATCCGCGCCAAGATGAACCACTCGCGCAGCCGGCCATACGGTTCGAAAGTCTGGGCCAACGAAATCATCCACGGTGCGCCGACGCTGGGTGAGGCGCTGGATGTCAGCCTGTATGACTGGGCGAAGATGAAGGAGGCGAAGATCCGTCAGTGGGTCGAGGACAAGCGGATTCTGCCGGTGGAGCCGTCGAGCCTGCTGTACATGATCTGGGCCTCGACCCAGCATTACGCCGACTTCGATCATCAGGTGAATATTCTCAATGGGCACCAGCCGCTGTCGGACATGCAGTTCGAACGGGCGGTGCAGACGGTGACCAGTGTGATCTTGCGCGGGATCGGCCTGGAGCCTTGAGTCTTGAGGTGGCCGGACTGGCCTCATCGCGAGCAGGCTCACTCCTACAGGGGAACGCATTCCAAATGTAGGAGTGAGCCTGCTCGCGATGGCTCCGGTTCAGGCACCACTGAACTCAAGGGGACACATGGTAGGGATTTCTCGGATCATGATTCCAGTCGAGAAACGGCTTGCCCGTTTCCATCGGCACCATCTCGATACAGTCCGCCACCGGGCAGGTGATCTGGCACAGATTGCAGCCCACACACTCCTCATCGATCACTTCATATTTATGCGTCCCGTCCGCCTGCTTCAGGCTGCTGATCGCCTGGTGTGAAGTGTCCTCGCAAGCAATGTGGCAACGCCCGCAGCCGATACATGCCTCCTGATCAATCTTCGCAATCACCTGATAGTTGATATCGAGATACTTCCAGTCCGTGGTGTTGCCCACTGCGCGCCCGGAAAACTCGGCGATGCTGGTGTAGCCCTGACTGTCCATCCATCGCGACAAGCCGTCCTTCATCTCCTCGACAATCCGAAACCCATGCAGCATCGCCGCCGTGCACACCTGCACCGCGCCGCTGCCCAGCGCCATGAATTCCGCCGCATCGCGCCAACTGCCGATGCCGCCAATCCCGCAGATCGGCAAACCCTGGGTCTGTGGGTCACGGGCAATCTCGGCCACCATGTTCAGCGCAATCGGTTTGACCGCCGAGCCGCAATAGCCGCCGTGGGTGCTTTTGCTACCGACAGTGGGCAGGGCGACCATGTGTTCGAGGTCGACGCTGGTGATCGAGCTGATCGTATTGATCAGCGACACCGCATCGGCGCCACCACGATGCGCAGCACGGGCGGCAACGCGGATGTCGGTGATGTTCGGCGTCAGTTTGACGATCACCGGCAGCGAGCAGTAAGTCTTGCACCAGCGCGTGACCTGTTCGACGTATTCCGGCACCTGACCGACCGCCGCGCCCATGCCACGTTCAGGCATGCCGTGCGGACAACCGAAATTCAGCTCAATGCCGTCAGCGCCGGTGGCTTCGACCAGCGGCAGAATGTATTTCCACGACTCCTCGACGCACGGCACCATCAGCGAGACGATCAGCGCCCGGTCCGGCCAGTCCTTCTTCACCTGAGTGATTTCGCGCAAGTTGATTTCCAGCGAGCGGTCGGTGATCAGCTCAATATTGTTGATCCCGAGCACTTCGCGGTTGTTGCCGTAATGCGCGGAGTAACGCGAGGAGACGTTGACTGCTGCCGGATCTTCCCCAAGGGTTTTCCAGACCACACCGCCCCAGCCCGCCTCGAAGGCGCGGACCACGTTGTAGGCTTTGTCGGTCGGCGGCGCGGACGCCAGCCAGAACGGATTAGGGGCTTTGATGCCGGCGAAGACTATCGAGAGATCGGCCATTTACGCAGCCTCCACATTGAGCATCAGTTGCGCGTTGATCGCTTCGGCGGCGCGTTTGCCGTGTTGCACCGCTTGCACGGTGAGGTCCTGATCGAGACTGGTGCAGTCGCCACCGGCATACACGCCGGGGATGCTGGTGCGCAGGTTTTCATCGACCTGAATGCGCTCGCCCTGCCGTTTGAGTTCGCGCGCCAGCGGGTCGGCGAGGGCGTTGCCGTCGAAGGCCTGGCCGATGGCTTTAAAGATCGCATCGGCGGCCAGTTCGAAGGTTTCCCCGGTGGTTTGCAGACGACCGTCGACCAGATCGGTGCGGGCGAAACGCATGCCGCGCACGTGGCCCTGATCGTCGAGCAGCACTTCTTCCGGTTGCGCCCAGGTCAACAGGCGCACCTGATTGGCCTTGGCAATGTCCTGTTCGTGACCGGTCGCGCCCATGTCGGCGGCGCCACGGCGATACACCAGATTGACATCGCGGGCACCGAGGCGAGCCATTTGCACGGCCATGTCGATGGCGGTGTTGCCGGCGCCGAGGACGATGCAGCGCTCAGCCAGTGGCAATTGCGTGAGGTCATCGGCCTGGCGCAATTCGCGGATGTAATCGGTGGCGGCGAGCAGGCCGGGGGCGTCTTCGTGGGGCAGGCCAAGCTGTTTGCTGGCGTTGAGGCCGAGGCCGAGGAACACCGCGTCGAACTGTTGATGCAATTCGCTGAGGCTCAGATTTTCGCCGAGCTTCTGCCCGTGACGAATTTCGATGCCGCCAATCTGCAGGAGAAAATCCAGTTCCTTCTGCGCGTAGTCATCGACCAGTTTGTACTTGGCGATCCCGTATTCGTTGAGGCCACCAGCCTTCTCCCTCGCTTCGAAAATCACCACGTCGTGGCCGTGCATTGCACTGCGATGTGCGCAGGACAGACCCGCCGGGCCGGCACCGACGACGGCGATGCGCTTACCCGTGGCAGCGGCGCGCTGGAAGGGGTGCTCGGTGAAATGCGCGTTGTCCACGGCGTAACGTTGCAGCAGGCCGATCAAGACCGGTGCGCATTCATGGGCGTTATTGCGCACGCAGGCCTGCTGGCAAAGGATTTCCGTCGGACAGACCCGTGCGCAACTGCCGCCGAGAATGTTCGCCGAAAGGATTTTCTGCGCGGCACCGGGCACGTTGTCCTGATGGATATTGCGGATGAACGACGGAATGTCGATCTCGCTCGGGCAGGCATTCACGCACGGCGCGTCGTAGCAATACAGGCAGCGCGAAGCTTCCAGATGCGCCTGGCGGTCGTTGAGCGGTGGCGCCAGATCGGAGAAATGGCCGGCGAGGGCGGCCGCACTTTCGTGCGGGTGCGGGAGATGGTTCAGGGTCTCGATCACGGTTTATGGCCTCATGGTTAATTGAGGTGCTGCCTCTGATGGGCAGTGGTTTTTGTATTGCCTGAAATGGCGCCATCGCGAGCAGGCTCACTCCTACATTTGGAATGCGTACACCTGTAGGAGTGAGCCTGCTCGCGATGAGGCCGAAGGCCTCGCTTTAGCGTTTCACTGCGGTTGGACGATGTTGCTCAGCCCGCTTGCTCAGCAAATCAAACACCGCCGGATACGCCGGCCGTTCGATGTACCGCCCGGCCCCGCGCTCGGCGCGCAGGTCGCCGTCGGCCCAGACCACCCGGCCCTGGCTGACGGTGTGGCTTGGCACACCGCGCACGGTCTTGCCTTCGAAGATGTTGAAGTCCACCTGCTGATGGTGGGTCTTGGCGGAAATGGTGCGGGTACCTTGCGGGTCCCACAGCACCAGATCGGCATCGGCGCCGACCCGGATAGCGCCTTTGCGCGGGTAGAGATTGAAGATTTTCGCGGTATTGGTGGACGTGAGGGCGACGAAGTCCTGCATCGACAACCGTCCGCTGTTCACGCCTTCATCCCAAAGCACGGCCATGCGGTCTTCGATGCCGGCCGTGCCATTGGGAATCTTGCTGAAATCGTCGCGCCCGGCGGCTTTTTGCTCGGCGCAGAAACAGCAATGGTCGGTGGCGGTGGTGTGCAGATTGCCGTTTTGCAAGCCATGCCACAGCGCCTCCTGATGACCACGCGGACGGAACGGCGGACTCATCACGTAACCGGCGGCGGTCTGCCAGTCCGGGTGTTGGTAGACGCTGTCATCGAGCAGCAGATGCCCGGCCAGCACTTCACCGTAAACCGGTTGGCCCTTGCTGCGGGCGTAGGTGATTTCGTCGAGAGCTTCCTTGGTCGAGACGTGCACCAGATACAGCGGCGTACCGATGGTCTCGGCAATGCGGATGGCCCGGCTCGCCGCTTCACCTTCGACCTGCGACGGACGCGACAGTGGGTGCGCTTCCGGTCCGGTGATGCCCTGGGCCATCAATTTGCGTTGCAGGTGATAGACCAGCTCGCCGTTTTCCGCGTGCACGGTTGGCACCGCGCCGAGTTCCAGGCAGCGCTCGAAGCTCGCCACCAGCGTGTCGTCGGCGGCCATGATCGCGTTCTTGTAGGCCATGAAATGCTTGAAGCTGTTGATGCCGTGATGGCTGACCAGTTCGGCCATTTCCTCGCGGACCTGCTCGCTCCACCAGGTGATCGCGACATGGAAGCCATAGTCCGACGCAGACTTCTCGGCCCAGCCGCGCCACTGATGAAACGCCTCCATCAACGATTGCTGCGGATTGGGAATGACGAAATCGATGATCGACGTGGTACCGCCGGCCAGACCTGCAGCGGTGCCGCTGTAGAAGTCTTCGCTGGCGACGGTGCCCATGAACGGCAGTTGCATGTGGGTGTGGGGATCGATGCCGCCGGGCATCAGGTATTGGCCGCTGCCATCGAGCACTTCGGCGTCGGCGGGAACATCAAGGTTTTCACCAATGGCTTTGATCACGCCGTCGGCGCAATAGACGTCGGCGCGGTAACTTTCATCATGGGTAACAACGGTGGCGCCACGGATCAACAGAGACATTCCGAGTTCCTCGCAGGCATGACCGACTTGTGTCGGTTCTAAATGTTTTATTGATGTACAGCGGTGCAGGGTGTATTCCTGTCAGTGCTGTCAGGAATAGAAGCTAGTCTCAGTTCTGGAATAGATCAAGATTATTTTTTATAAGCTTATAGTTGTTTTAACTCATTGAAAAACAACGATAAAAAATGAAAGTCACCAAAATGGTGAGGCTGCTCACCATTTTGACGCACTTGACAGGATGGAAATATGAGCAAGATTTCCTATGTGAAATCAGCCGCTTGAAGTTGAGCTGCGGTTGTTCGCACAGCATGAAAATAAATGCAGTGCACCAGTTTGAGTCCTGTCTGTTCGGACAACTTGCCGGACGTTTAGCCTGAGCGTTCAGACAAGTATTCGCGGACTCACTCGGTGAATAATTAAAACTGATAGATATCAGAAAGTTGCAAAGCGTTTGAAACACCGCCCGATGCGCAAGCGGGGCACCCGGCACGTTTATTGATGCCGCCGCTGACACCGTGGCCGGTGCATGAAAGTTGTCAGTTCCTCCGGCCATCGTCCGGTTCGCACCTGTGTGTGCAGCCGCCTGATGAGCAAAAAAATAATCAGAAGAACAGTGGAGCGGCCATGCAACAGAACAGATCGCAAGTGACCGAGCGCGACGGCTTGTTCGAACTCGAAGCCGGCAGCGACGTCCTCGACAGTCCCCGTTACAACCACGACATGGCACCGACCAAGGTGCGCGAACGAACCTGGAACAAATGGCACATCACCGCACTGTGGGTCGGCATGTCGATCTGCGTGCCGACTTACACCCTCGGCGGTGTGCTCACGGCGTACTTTGGTTTGAGCGTCGGTGAAGCGCTGCTGGCGATTCTGTTCGCCAACATCATCGTGCTGATTCCGCTCACGCTCAACGCGTTTCCCGGCACCAAGTACGGCATTCCGTTTCCGGTGCTGCTGCGCTCATCGTTCGGCATTCTTGGCTCCAACGTGCCGTGCCTGATTCGCGCGCTGGTGGCGTGCGGCTGGTTCGGTATTCAGACGATGTTCGGCGGATTGGCGATTCACCTGTTTCTCGGCTCGGTGTTCGACGGCTGGAAATCCCTCGGCGGGACAGGGGAGGTGATTGGTTTCATGGTGTTCTGGGCGCTGAACCTGTGGGTGGTGATTCGTGGTGCCGAGTCGATCAAGTGGCTGGAAACTTTATCGGCGCCGTTGCTGGTGGCGGTCGGGATCGGCCTGCTGGTGTGGGCGATGCCGAACGTGTCGATGACCGAACTCATGGCGATCCCGGCCAAACGTCCGGAAGGCGCCAGTGTGGTCGGCTACTTCGCCGCGGGGCTGACGGCGATGGTCGGATTCTGGGCGACGTTGTCGCTGAACATTCCTGACTTCAGCCGTTACGCCAAGAGCCAGAAGGATCAGATCCTCGGCCAGATCATCGGCTTGCCTCTGACCATGTTTCTGTTCGCGGCACTGGGCGTGGTGATGACGGCGGCGTCGGTCAAACTGGTCGGCGTCACGGTGTCTGATCCGGTCACGTTGATCGGTCATATCCAGAGCCCGGTGTGGGTCGCGGTGGCGATGGCGCTGATCATCATCGCCACGCTGTCGACCAACACCGCTGCCAACATTGTTTCGCCGACCAACGACTTCCAGAACATTGCGCCCAAAGTGATCAACCGCACCAAAGCGGTGTTGCTCACCGGCGTGGTGGGGCTGGCGTTGATGGCCCACGAACTGTTGAAAAAACTCGGCTGGATCGTTTCCGATGTCAGCCTGGAAAGTGTCTATTCCAACTGGCTGCTGGGCTATTCGAGCCTGCTCGGGCCGATTGCCGGAATCATGGTGGTCGACTATTTCCTGATCAAGAAACAGCAACTGGATCTGGCCGGGTTGTACCGCGATGACGTGTATCCGGCGTGGAACTGGGCCGGGTTCCTCGCGTTCGGCGTGCCGGTGGTGCTGACGCTGCTGTCGCTGGGCAGCGATGCGTTCAGCTGGTTTTACAGCTACGGCTGGTTCACCGGCTCGGCGTTGGGCGGAATCATTTATTACGGGCTGTGCGTGATGCGTGCGCAGCCTTCGGTCGCGAAATCAGCGGTGTAAGCAATGGCCTCATCGCGAGCAGGCTCACTCCTACAATTTGGAATGCGCTCCCCTGTAGGAGTGAGCCTGCTCGCGATAACGGTCTACCAGACACCACAGCAACATCCATAAGAAAAGCAGCCTGAGGAGATCCCCATGAACGCAGCCGTAGACGTTCTGCAATCGACCCATCAGCACATCAACCGCGACCGCCTCTGGGCATCGCTCATGGAACTGGCCAAACTCGGCGCCACGGTCAAGGGCGGGGTCTGTCGCCTGGCCCTGACTGACCTCGACCGTCAGGCCCGCGATCTGTTCGTGCAATGGTGCAAGGACGCCGGATGCAGCGTCACGGTCGACGAAGTCGGCAACATCTTCGCCCGTCGCCCGGGCCGCAATCCAAACCTGCCGCCAGTGATGACCGGCAGCCACATCGACACCCAACCCACTGGCGGCAAGTTTGACGGCTGCTTCGGCGTGCTCGCCGGCGTCGAAGTGTTACGCACCCTCAACGACCTCGGTGTGGAAACCGAAGCGCCACTGGAAGTGGTGGTCTGGACCAACGAAGAAGGCTCGCGCTTCGCCCCGTGCATGATGGGCTCCGGCGTGTTTGCCGAGAAATTTACCCTCGAAGAAACCCTCGCCAAAGTCGATGCCGAAGGTGTCACCGTCGGCGAGGCGTTGAATGCCATTGGCTACGCCGGCCCACGCAAAGTCAGCGGCCACAAGGTCGGCGCCTATTTCGAGGCACACATCGAACAAGGCCCGATCCTCGAAGACGAACAGAAAACCATCGGCGTGGTCCTCGGCGCACTCGGGCAGAAATGGTTCGACCTGAAGCTGCGCGGTGTCGAAGCGCATGCCGGCCCGACGCCAATGCACTTGCGTAAGGATGCGCTGGTCGGCGCCTCGGTGATCGTCGGCGCCGTCAACCGCGCTGCCCTCGGCCATCAACCCCACGCCTGCGGCACGGTGGGCTGCCTGCAAGCCTATCCCGGTTCGCGCAACGTCATCCCCGGAGAGGTGCGCATGACCCTCGACTTCCGCCATCTGGAACCGGCGCGCCTCGACTCGATGATCGCCGAGGTGAAGCAAGTCATCGAGACCACGTGCGAAGAACATGGTCTGACCTACGAGCTGACCCCGACAGCCGATTTCCCTCCGTTGTACTTCGAAAAGGGCTGCGTGGAAGCCGTACGGGGTGCTGCGAAAGGTCTGGGCCTGTCGCACATGGACATCGTCAGCGGTGCCGGTCACGACGCGATCTTCCTCGCCGAACTGGGGCCGGCGGGGATGATTTTCGTGCCATGTGAGGGCGGCATCAGCCACAACGAAATCGAGAACGCGGCACCGGATGATCTGGCGGCAGGGTGTGCGGTGTTGTTGCGCGCAATGCTGGCGGCTTCGGCGATGGTGGCCGCCGGTAAAGCCGCAGCCTGAAACCCAAAGATCGCAGTCCTGTTGACCTGCTGGACTGTAGGAGCTGTCGAGTGAAACGAGGCTGCGATCTTTTTTCGTCACCCAACCGTCACAAACCTGTGCGATGTTGCCGGCCATGAAAATCATCACCTCCGGCGCATCCTATCTGGACATCGACGCCTACGCCTGCTGCATCGCCTACGCAGAACTGCTCAATCTGCAAGGCACTCCCGCCCGCGCCGTCAGTAGCGCGCAACCTAACGCCAGCGTGTCGAAAACCGTGCTCGCTTGGCGCGGCGGTCTTGGCGACTACAGCCCAAAAACGAACGACCAATTCATCCTGGTCGACGTTTCCGACTATCACCATTTCGACCCGATAGTGGTGCTCGATCAAGTGGTGGAGGTCATCGACCATCATCCGGGCTACGAAAGTTACTGGGCGCAGAAGCTTGGCGCTGCCGCCGACATCCAGGCGATCGGCGCGGCGGCAACTCAGATTTTTCAGCGTTGGCAGACGGCCGGTTTGTTGTCGCAGATCAGCGTACAAAGTGCCGCATTGCTGGCCACGGCGATTCTGGATAACACGCTGAATTTCACCGGGCAGATGACCACCGCAGCAGATATCGACGCCTATGGCGAACTCGCCCCCCGAGGAAAACTGAGCATCGACTGGCCGCAACAGTATTTTCTTGAATGCCAGGCGAGCATCGAGGCAGACCTTGCTGGCGCGTTGGCGGCCGATATGAAACGGATGAAACCCGAAAGCAAGCTGCCGCACGTTTTCGCCCAAATGACGGTATGGGATGCCGACGCCTTGCTGCAAAAACACCAGCCGATGATCAATCGCTGGATGGCAGAACAAGGCGAAGACGGGCTGCTCAACGTCATTGGTATCCGCGACCAGAAAAGCTGCCTGCTGGCGCCTGCCGACGTCAGCCAACAAAAGCTCAATCAGTTATTGCCACTCGACTGGCAGGCGGGAATGGCTGTGCTGAAACCCTCAATACTGCGCAAGGAGTTGCTGAAACTGGGACTTGGCGCGGCCGGTCAAGGCGCGCCAAAGAGCATCGTCCAGTAAACCCCTTCATCACTGCGCGCCTCGCTGGCGAACCCGGCGCCGACCTGGGTGAACATCGGGTTCATCAGATTGGCGCAGTGCCCGGGGCTGGCCAGCCAACCGGCCATCGCCTTGCCGGGTGAACTCTGTCCGGCGGCAATGTTTTCGCCGATTTGCCGACCCCGATAGCCGGCGGCCCGGGCGCGATCGGCGGGCAGATCACCGTCGGGGTCGCGGTGGGCGAAATAGTTGCCGTAAGCCATGGCTTTGCTATGCCCTTGTGCAGCGGCGCCGAGGGCGGCATTCCAGCTCAACGGCCGAGCGGCGGCGAAGCGCTGGCGTCCACACATCCGTGGCCGGGCGCGGGCAGCGTTGACCTCGGCGAGCAGGGCTTTGCCGACGCTGCGGTTATCGCCGACACGACTATCAACCACCGGTTGCGCCAACACCACTTGCCATTCACTGCGCGCTCGGCTGATGCCAATGTCAGCGTACTGAGCGTCGAGCAACGCACCGCAGTAGTCGCTTTGCAGCAGGTCGAAAGCCTCTTCGGCATCCTGCGCCCCGACAATGCGGATGCTGCGCACCGCCACCGCCGAGTAACCGGACGACTTCAGTGCTTCGCGCAAGCCACCGCCATAGCGATAGCCGACCGGCAAGGCGAGGTTCGACTTCAGCGCCAACGGCGCCAGGCGTTGCACGGGGCGCCGATCGCAGCGTTGCGGGTGGGCGCGATAGTCATTGATGGCAGCCACCAGTTGGCGCTCCGCGCCGGCATGCGCGGTTTCAGCTAACAGGGGCGAAAGGATCAGCAGGCACAGCGAAACCAGGCGAGACGAGCGAACGGCGTGGCGCATGAGACGGGCAGCTCTGAAGGAGGACAGCGCAAAAGTTGAGTGAACCGCAGAAAGCGGCGCGGGTAGGACTGGGGATTCGGGACTTGGTTCAAGGGGCGGAGCGACGATTCAGGGACATGGGCGGTGGTTTGTCTGGCGCTATCGCTGGCAAGCCAGCTCCCACAGGGTATGGAGTCGTCCACAAAAAACTGTGTTCACCGCAAACACTGTGGGAGCTGGCTTGCCAGCGATGGCGCCCGCCCAGCCAACACAAAAAGTACAGGCAAACCCTCATCAGCGATTCAACACTTCCCCCATCCATTCCAGATACTGCACACGGTCCGAAATCGAGTTATGCCCCGAATCCGGCACCACCCTGAGCACCGCCACGCCTTGCGGGAAATTCTCCAGCAAGCGCTGCGTGCTGGCGCGGGGAATCACTTCGTCGTCACTTGCCGCGAGCAGCAACGTCGGCACGCGGATATGCGCGGCGTACTTGCCCGACTCGAACCGATCCTTGAGCAACCACTTTACCGGCACCCACGGATATTGCCTGGCAGCGATTTCTTCAAGGCTGTTGTACGGCGTCACCAGAATCAGTTGCTGCACCGGTCGCTGACTGGCCAGACGCACAGCCACTCCGGAACCGAGACTGCGTCCGATCACCGCAACCTGCGGATGGCTGGCATACACCTGATCGAACAGCGCCAGGGCATCCTCGGCAATTGCCTCTTCTGACGGCGAGCCGCCGCTGCCACCAAAGCCACGATAGTTGAGCAGGTACACCGCGTAATCTGGAAACGCCTGGGCAAACTCCGGCAGATTGCGCGACACGTCCTCGGCATTGCCACCGAAATAGATCAGCGCTCGCGGCCCGACGCGCTCGCGGGTGATCACCGAAACCTGCGCGTCCGGCATCGACAGGGTCAGTTGTGAGTCGGCGTTGTTGAACGCGTTGGGCTGGGGAAACCAGATCAGCGAGCGCTGGAAAAAGAACAGCGCCGCGCACAGCACCAGGTACACGGCAACGATCAATACGACGAGTGACATCAGGGTTCGGGACATTCGGCTACTTTTAACGGGGAGTGAGGGGGCGCTGTCGCAGTGTAGTCCAGCGGTTCGCACCGGCAGCCTTCGCACACAACGTGCAACAGATCCACGCAGCAGGGGAACCAGCATGAGCCACACTGAGGGTTACTCCCGTCGCCGATTGCTCACGCTGGCTGCCGGGGTTTCGGCGGTCTTCACCTTTGATCGGGCGTTGGCCACTGCCACATCGCCCGCCGTTCCCGGAGGCCAGGCCATGCAGACCCGCGTCATCCCAGCTAGCTCCGAGCCACTACCCATGGTCGGGTTGGGCACTTATCGCGGTTTCGACGTCGGGCCGGGCGACCCGGCCTACAAGCAACTGCCAGCGGTGCTCGACGAACTGTTCGCCAAGGGCGGCACGGTCATCGACAGTTCGCCCATGTATGGTCGCGCTGAAGCGACCACGGGCGAGTTGTTGTCGATCCACCAACCGCGCTCGCCCGCGTTTCTGGCGACCAAGGTATGGACACGCGGGCGCGAGGAGGGCATCGCGCAGATGGAGCAGTCGTTCAGCCTGCTGCGCACTGAGCGCATCGACTTGATGCAGATCCACAATCTGCTGGATTGGCAAACCCATCTGCCGACCCTGCGTGAATGGAAAGAGCAGGGGCGCATTCGCTACATCGGCATCACGCACTACACGCCTTCGGCCTATGACGAAGTCGAAGCGGTGTTGAAGGCCGAACAACTGGATTTTCTGCAAATCAACTACGCCCTCGACGACCGGGGCGTGGAAAAACGCATCCTGCCGCTGTGCCGCGAGCGTGGCGTGGCGGTGATCTGCAATCGGCCCTTTGGCGGCGGTGGCTTGCTCGCCCGGCTCAAGGGCAAACCGCTGCCGGCGTGGGTGTCGGATGTACAAGTCAACAGCTGGCCGCAACTGGCGCTGAAGTTTCTGCTCGCGCATCCGGCGGTGACTTGCGTGATTCCGGGCACCGGCAATCCACGCTACATGGCCGATAACGTCAGGGCCGGATTCGGGCCGATGCTCACTGATGCGCAGCGGCATCAGTTGATTGCATTGGTCGGTTAGGTTGATGTTTGCGCGGGAAACAGATGCTCTTTGAGAAAGTCAATAAACACTCTCAGTTTCAACTGTGGATGCTTGCCCGAGGGCCACATGATTCGGTAGACGCCGGTTTCCGAACAGTCGGGCAGGATGCGTTGCAACTGCCCGCATGCCAAGGCGTCACTGACGCAAAAGTCCGGCAGGTAGGCAATACCAATACCTCGCAGTGCAAAACAGATCCGTGCTTCGAGGTTGTTGCAGACCATTGAGGTCGGTAGTTGCAGATCGACTTCCTGGCCAGCTTCGCGCAAGGGCCAGACCTGTAGCTTGCCGGTGTTGGGAAAGCGAAACTGAATGCACGAATGGCTGAGCAGATCCGTAGCCTGTTGTGGCTCGCCATGCGTCTGAAAGTAGCTCGGAGCGCCCACCAGAATCATCCGATAACTGCCGATCAGGCGTGAGGTCAGACTGGAGTCCGGCACCTCTCCGGCGCGCAACACCGCGTCGTAGCCTTCCTCAATCACATCCACCCTTCGGTCATCGAAAGTCAGATCAAGATCTACTGCCGGATAGGTTTTCTTGAATTGTGCCAGCACTGGTAAAAACGGCTCGCCCACCAGTGGCAAACTGATTTTGAGGCGGCCACGGGGTGTGGCGTGGGTCTGAGAAAACTCCTCTTCAGCGGCTGCGATTTCACCGAGGATGCGCAAACTGCGTTCAAGCAGTCGCGTGCCGTCCTCGGTCAGCATGACACTGCGCGTGCTGCGATTGAACAACCGCACGCCGAAACGCTCCTCCAGACGCGTGATGCTTTTACCGATGGCTGACGCGGAGACCCCGAACAGACGTCCCGTCGCGACGAAACTGCGGGTTTCGGCTACCGACACAAAAACGCTCAACGTGTTCAAGCTGTCCATGACGATTCTCAATGCCTGCGCAGGTGCTCACTTTACCTTAGCCATTACGGAAAAAATTGTCCGTAAGTACCGGAACGCAGACCTGCTTAATCTCGGTAAGTGGCAGCTTTTACTATCAGCGCCACAGTCCACTACCGAGATTATTGTCATGTCTGACTCAATGCAGCGTTGGGAAATTTCCGCGTTTGGCCTCGATAACCTCAGCCTGGTTCAGGCAGCGCGTCCAACCCCGAAAGCCGGGGAGATTCTGGTGAAAATCGAAGCCGTCTCGCTTAATTATCGCGATACCCAAGTGGTAGAAAACGGCATGACGGCAGCGCTGAAGTTCCCCTTCACGCCCGCCTCGGACATGGCCGGCACCGTGGTTGCGGTGGGTGAGGGCGTGACTCGTTTTGCTGTCGGTGAGCGAGTGATCTCCACTTACATTACCAACTGGATCGACGGTAATCCCAAGACGTGGGCGGAAATGCCAACCCAGGGCGGGCCGATTCCGGGCATGTTGGCTGAATACGTGGTGACCCCGGCTGAATGGTGCGTTCGCGCACCCAAACACCTTGGCGCCGTCGAAGCGAGTACGTTGCCGATAGCCGCACTGACGGCATGGATGGCATTGATCGAACTCGGCCATTTGCACACCGGGCAAACGGTGGTGGTGCAGGGCACGGGCGGCGTTTCGCTTTTCGCCGTACAACTGGCGGCTGCCAGCGGTGCCAAAGTGATCGTCACCAGCAGCAGTGACGAGAAAATCGCCCAGGCCATCGCGCTCGGTGCTACCCACGGCATCAATCGCACGACTACACCCCAATGGCACAGCGCAGTGCTGGAACTGACCGAGGGACGCGGCGCCGATCACATTCTGGAAATGGCCGGCGGCGACAATCTCGGGCGCTCCCTGCAAGCGGTCGTACCTGGCGGTCGGGTGTCGATTATCGGCCTGCTCGACTCTGACGAATTGCGCACGCCGATCATGCCGCTGCTCGGCAGCCGTGCCTCGATTGTCGCGGTGGCCGTCGGCCCACGTCGCGCATTCGAGGACATGGTGCGGATGATCGACCACCACGGGATCAAACCGGTAATCGATGCGACCTATGCCTTCGATCAGGTGCGCGAAGCGTTCGCTCATCTCAATCGCGGCGCGTTTGGCAAGGTTGTGGTTGATTTCAGCAAGCCCTGACGCCCATCCATGAAAGCCTTGTTGGCGCTGGCCTGCCGGCTCCAACAAGGGGCCGTGTGTTGTTCACTTTCAGTGTGTGAGTTTTTATGAGCCGTTCTCCGCATCCCATGTCTGTCATGCCTTTTATCATTCTCGGCCTTTTCGGGCTGTACACCCTGGAACTTGGCGTGGTCGGCATCCTGCCGCTGATCGTCGAGCGTTTCGCCGTCAGCGTCGCCCAAGCCGGGTTGTTGATGAGCCTGTTCGCCTTCATCGTCGCTGTTTGCGGGCCATTTCTGGTGTTGGTCTTTTCTCGTTTCGAGCGCAAGAAGGTGCTGGTCGGAGCGCTGTTGTGTTTCTCGTTGTGCAGTGTTTTCTCCGCTTACGCGCCGACCTATTCGACGTTGATGGCGCTGCGTGTACTGCCGGCGATGTTGCATCCGGTGTTCTTCTCGGCAGCGTTTGCGGCAGCGATTTCGTTGTACCCCAAGGAGCGCGCAACCCACGCAACTACCACGGCGTTCATCGGCACAACGCTGGGACTTGTGTTTGGCGTGCCGCTCACCGCATGGCTGGCGGGGCGTTTTTCCTATGAAGCGTCGATCCTGTTTTGCGCGGTGGCGACATTGCTGGCCGGGCTTGGTTTGCTGCTGAAATTGCCACACCAGAAAGCGGCGCCGGAGAGTTTCTCCAGCCAGTTATCAATCTTGAAAAAGCCGCCGGTCTGGCTGGCGATCATTGCGACAGTGCTGGTGTTCACCGCCAAGTTCTCGGTGTACAGCTATGCCGCTGAATACCTGAAGAACCAGACAGGTCTGGACGGTGAAACCATCAGTTTCCTCCTGGTGATTTTCGGTGTCGGCGGGGTACTCGGCAATTTGTTGGCCGGACGTGCCCTGGCGAATCATCTGGTGGCGACGGCGCTGTCATTTCCAATTCTGCTGAGCATCGCTTACCTGATTCTGGCCAGCTTCGGCAGCGCTTCGGTAGGTTCGATGTTGTTGATCGTGTTGCTGTGGGGCGCCATTCATACCAGCGGCATGATCATCACGCAGATGTGGCTGACCGGCACCGCACCTGAAGCGCATTCGTTCGCCACCAGTTTGTACGTGTCGGCGGCCAACGCCGGGATTGCCCTGGGCTCGTGGATCGGCGGGGTGTTCATCGACACCTGGGGGCTGCCGGGCACGATCTGGTGTGGCCTGCTGTTCGCGTTTTTATCGCTGCTGACCCTAGGCGCCAAAGCGTTGCTCTATGGCGGCGCTGAAGCGTTTGCGCCGATGCGTGGTGCCAGCGCTGCTTAATGCGCGTTACGCAGGGCGCCGATGAATGCCTGCAATGCCGACGACATCTGCCGGTTGCTGGGGTAGTACAGGTAAAACGCGGGGAAGGGCGTTGACCACTCTTCCAGCAATGCCACCAGTGCGCCGCTGTCCAGTTCGTCTTTGATCCATTCACGGATCCACACCGTGATGCCTAAACCATCCAGCGCCGATTGCATGGCAACGGCGCAGTCACTCACCACCAGCGAACCTTTCACGCTCAGTTCGAACGGCAGACCGTCGCGGAAAAACCGCCATTTGTACAAACCGGTTTCGCCAGAGCGGCGCCAGTTCACGCAACGGTGTTGTAACAGATCGGCAGGTTCCTGCGGGCGTTGTTTGCCTTGCAGGTAGTGTGGCGAGGCGATGGCGATTTGCGTCAACGGCTCGCTGAGCTTGAGCGCAAACATGTCCTGTTCGATGAATTCTCCCAGGCGGATCGCCGCATCAAAACCCTGGGCGACGATGTCGGCGGTGCTGTCATCGGTGGTCAGCTCGAGTTTGATGTCCGGATAGGCTGCTTGAAACGCCGGCAGTATCGGCTGAATGAAATGCAGCATCGCCACCTGCGGCGCACAGATGCGCAGGGTGCCTACTGGCGTGTCGCGGTAATCATTGAGCTGTTCCAGTGCCGACTCCAGATCGGCAAAAACCTCTCCCAGCCGCTCGAACAGTTTGCCGCCAGCCTCGGTGGTGGAAACGCTGCGCGTAGTGCGGTTGAGCAGACGCACGCCAAGACGTTCCTCCAGACCTTTGATGGTCTGGCTCAGCGCTGAAGGCGAAACCCCCAGCGATTGCGCAGCGCGAGAAAAATTACGCTCGCGTGCGACGGCGAAAAACGCCCGCAGATGGCCAAACTCTTGATCACGCATTATGTATTCTCAGCTTCATAATGTTTGTAGGTGTTTCAGTATTCTAAATAAAGGCTTCCAGTCAGACAATGCGGCTACAGGCCAGTGTGCCAACCCCTGTCGAGGAGCCTTTCATGTCATTCAATACCTATTTCGATGTTCTGACTTCCGCGCTCGCGCCATTGCCCGACGCGCAGCGATTGCTGTTGATCAAGGGCGGCACCGTGATCACCAAGGACGAGCGATTGGGCAATTTCATCGAAGGCGACGTGCTGATTCGCGGTACGGAAATTCTCCAGGTCGGTACAGGGCTTGAAGCGCCGGATGCCGAAGTGATCGACGCCAAAGGCATGATTGTGATCCCGGGCATGGTCGATACCCATCGCCACGCGTGGGAAGGGCAGTTGCGCCGGATCAATCCCAATTCGCAGTCCCTGGAAGATTACTGCAACGCCACGCATTTCTCGTTCGCCAAATATTACCGCCCGCAGGATATGTACGTCGGCAATCTGTTGACTGCATTGGGCGCGATCAACGCCGGCATCACCACGTTCATCGATAACTCCCATAACGCTCGCAGCGGCGCGCATTCTGATGCGGCCATCGATGCCTTGCACGATGCCGGTATCCGCGCCGTGCATGCGCCGGGCGCGCCTTTGTCGGGTGAGTGGGAGTCTGTGCAATGGCCGGGTGATCTGCGCCGCATCAAGGACAAATATGCCGGTTCGCCCGATTCACTGGTGACGCTGGCGATGATGGCGCAGATCGACCGCGAACAATGGGCGGTCGCCCGTGAGCTGGGTCTGCCCATCGTTACCGAGTTCTTCGGCGCCGCAATGGCGGCGGAGCTTGAAGCCTTGAACGAAGAGGGACTGCTGGGACCGGACAACATCTTCAATCACTGCACCTGCCTGCCGGATCAGGGCTGGTCAATCCTGCGCCGCGCCGGGGTAAAGGTGAATGTCTGCCCGCGCTCCGATGCCCACTACGGTCTGGAGGACGGCGTTTTCGCCTGGCAGAAAGCTGTAGATCACGGCATGAATCCGGGCCTCAGCGTCGACAACGAAAGCTCCTATGGCGGCGACATGTTCGGTGAAATGCGCGTGGCGTTTTACCTGCAACGTGCAGCGGCGCATACCGCACGTTTTCATGGCCAGCAAGCACCGGAACTGGTCAGTGCAGCACAACTGCTCAAAGCGGCGACCCTCGATGGCGCCGCGTGTGCAGGCCTCGAAACGCGCATCGGCAGCCTCACGCCGGGCAAACAGGCCGACATCGTGCTGATTCGCACCGACAACCTCAGCGTGTACCCGTCGAGCAATGCCTTGGGCACCGTGGTGCATGCGGCGGAACGAGGCGACATCGACACTGTGATCATCGCCGGGCGCATCCGCAAACAGGCTGGTGTGGTGTTGGGCGTGGATCGTGAGCAACTGCATCGAGCCACTGAGGAATCGCGCAGTCATCTGTTTGCCGCAGCTGGCTACAGCCCCGATCCCTTCGCGGAGCACTTCGCTCCATTGCACTCACACTGAGAGGTGGCCGGTCATGATCCTGATGTCTTTTTTTCTGGCCTTGCTGGCCGGTGTGGCAATTGCCGTGCAAGCGGCGGTGAACAGTCAATTGGCCGGGGCCATGAGCGGCAACACACTGGCAGCAGCGTTCTACTCGTTTCTCAGCGGCATGTTCGTACTCGGTGTGCTGGCATGTCTGCGGGGTGGATTGGGCGATGCGTTGAGCGTCATTCCTGCGCAACCCGGCTGGCGGCTGGTGGGCGGCATCCTCGGCGCCGGCGCGATTTTTTGCACCGTATGGCTGGCGCCACGCATTGGACTGGCGAACTTGTTGGTGTTGGTGATCGCCGGGCAACTGTTGTCGTCGGTGGCGATTGATCACTTCGGCTGGCTCGGTGCAGCGGTGCGCCCGGCGGCGTCAATCAAGATTGCTGGCGCAGTGGTGGTGTTGCTGGGGGTGGCGCTGACGCTATTCGGTGAACGGCTGATCGCACTGCTCGCCAGACCTTTCTGACGCCCGGTTATCCCTTGCAGGAGTGAGTCTGCTCGCGATGGAGGTTGTGCACTCAACATTTTTCGTGACTGCAATTGCGCTATCGCAAGCAGGCTCACTTCTACAAGGGTTGCGGGGCGCCTGAACCTTCCATGAATACTTCACAGGTGTCGTCATGCCTGAATTCACTCAGTTCGGAATGCGCAATGGATTGCTGTTGCTCGCCATTTTCAGCGGTTGGGTTCACGCGGACCTCTTCGCCGATTCCCACGCTTCGTTCGAAACCCGCAACGTTTACTTCAATCGTGACTTTCGAAATGGACCGTCAACGCAACAGTCCAAACGCGAAGAGTGGGCGCAGGGATTGATGTTCAACTTCGAATCCGGTTATACCCCCGGCATGCTGGGCTTCGGTCTGGATTTACTGGGTATGGTCGGCGTGCGTCTCGACTCCAGTCCGGACCGCGCCGGCAGTGGTCTGTTGCCCGTACGCAGCGACGGGCGTGCGGCCCGTGAGTACGGCAAACTGGGCGTGACGGCCAAGGTCAGATTATCGAAAACCGAGCTGAAGGCCGGTGCGCTGATTCCGGTCCTGCCGACACTGCGACCGCAGGACGGGATGATTTTGCCGCAGACGTTTCGTGGTGCGCTGGTGGTGTCGCAAGACCTGCCCGGCATGGTGCTGACGGCCGGCCAACTGGATCGGGTCAAGGGCCGCAACGACACGAGTTACGAACCGATTGCGCTGAACAACAAAAACAATCGATTTGCCACCAATGCGCAGGGTGCGCATCTGAATATGCTCGGTGTCGAGCGTCAGCTCAGCGATACGCTAAAGGTCAGTTATCACTACGCGGCATTGAGCGATGTCTACGATCAGCACTATCTCGGACTGACCGATACGCGGCCGATGGCCGGGGGCACGGTGAGCAGCGATCTGCGCTTCTTCTCCAGTGAAAGTCAGGGCGCGGCCAAGGCCGGAAAAATCAGCAACCAGTCGCTCAACGGCTTGTTTGGTTACGCCGCTGACGGGCACAAAATCAGCGTCGGTTATCAGGCGATGATCGGCAACAACGCGTTTCCGTACATCGAAGGCAGTGACGCGTATCTGGTCAACTACGCACAGATCGGCGATTTCGCCGAAGCACAGGAGCGTTCAAGGCAGGTGCGTTATGACTACGATTTCGAACATTCAGGCATTCCCGGGCTGACGTTCATGAGCCGCTACATCGACGGCGATCACGCGCAAGTCGCCAGTAGCCGAGGCGCCGAGTGGGAGCGTGATACCGAGGTGAAATACGTCATTCAGAGCGGCACATTCAAGGACCTCGCCTTGCGCCTGCGCAACGCTTCGTATCGCTCGTCGTTCAGTCGTGATGCCGATGAAACGCGGATTTTGCTGACGTACACCAAAGCCCTCTGGTGACTTATCCGCGATGCCGCAACGCTTCCAGCAACAACGCAAACGCCGGTGCCGCCTGACGCCGGCTCGGGTAGTAGAGGTGATAACCGGCGAATGTCGGGCACCAGTCTTCCAGCACCTGCAACAGACGTCCGTTCTCCAGATACGGTGCGACGATGTTTTCCGGAATGTAGCTCAGGCCGAATCCGTCCAGTGCCGCGTCGAGCAGTGGGTAGACGCCGTTCAAGGTGATTTGCCCGGAAACGCGCACCTTGAGGCTTTCGCCATCCTTCTCGAACTCCCAGGTGTACAGACCGCCATTGGTGGGCAGGCGCAGATTGTTGCAGGCGTGGTCGGTCAGGTCGCGGGGCGTGTGCGGTGCGGGATGGCGGGCGAAATAGGCCGGCGAGCCGACCACCGCCATGCGCATGTCCGGGCCGATGCGCGTCGCGATCATGCCTTGCGCCACGTCCTCGCCGAGGCGCACGCCAGCGTCGAAACCTTGTCCTGCGATGTCGACGAAACCGTAATCACAGCAGACCTCGACGGCGATGTCCGGGTATTTCGGCAGGAATTCCTGAAGCACCGGGCGCAACAACCAGTCCAGCGAATGATCGGTGGCACTGATGCGGATCTTGCCGGCCGGGGTTTCGCGCAGGTTACTCAGGGTGGCGAGTTGCAGTTCGATTTCTTCGAAGTGTGGGCCGACGGTTTGCAGCAGATGCTCACCGGCCTCGGTGGGGGAAACGCTGCGCGTGGTGCGAGTCAGTAGGCGCAGACCCAGTCGCGCTTCGAGTGCACGAATGGTATGGCTGAGCGCCGATTGCGAGACGCCAAGTTTGGCCGCAGCCTTGGTGAAGCTGCGCTCGCGCGCCACGGCGAGAAAGGCGAGCAGGTCAGTGGCGTTTTCGCGAAGCATTGATGAGTTTCCTGCATAAGTTTTTTCGAATTTTAGCCGATTATCGAAAGAGTACAGCCCGATAAAGTGAACGCATGTCCCGTGTAGGCGGTGCCGCACGGGTTTGGCGAAACTCTGGAGGACTTGTCATGAATCCGATTGCTGCTTCTGCTTTGACGCTTTCGTTGTTGGCTGCGGATGTTCAGGCCAATGAAAATCCACGGGTGACGGTAACGCCCAATGGATCACAACCTTCGGCCGAAGGGCCGGCTGACTGGTTTACCGGAACCGTGCGCGTCGATGCGCCGTTCAAAGGCAGCGATGACGCCCGAGTCAGCGGCGCCACGGTGACGTTCGAACCGGGTGCACGGACGGCGTGGCATACCCATCCGTTGGGTCAGACGCTGATCGTTACCGCCGGTTCAGGTTTTGTGCAGGAGTGGGGGCAACCGGTTCGGCAGATTCGCCCTGGCGACACGGTATGGATCGCGCCCGGCGTCAAGCATTGGCATGGCGCGGCGCCGACCACGGCGATGACGCATATCGCCATTGCCGAAGTGCTCGATGGCAAGGTGGTGGAGTGGATGGAGCAGGTCAGCGAAACACAATACCCACTGTAGGAGCAGCGGCAGGCTCGGGCGGCGATCGGACGATCTTTTGATTTTGATGTTTAAAAAACAAGATCAAAAGATCGCAGCCTGCGGCAGCTCCTACAGGGGCGTTTCAGATCATCTCCGGTAATGACGAGAGGATCTTGTCCAGCGTGATCGGATACTCCCGAACCCGTGCCCCGGTGGCGTTGTAGATCGCATTCGCCACCGCTGCACTGACGCCGCAAATCCCCAGCTCACCGACACCCTTGGCCTTCATCGGCGAAGAAATCGGGTCGGTCTCATCGAGGAAAATCACCTCCTGATGCGGAATGTCGGCATGCACCGGCACCTCGTATCCGGCCAGATCATGGTTGACGAAGAACCCCAGCTTTTTGTCTACCGCCAACTCTTCCATCAACGCCGCGCCAACCCCCATGGTCATCGCCCCGATTACCTGGCTGCGCGCGGTTTTCGGATTGAGAATCCGTCCGGCTGCACAGACGGCGAGCATGCGCCGCACGCGAACTTCGCCAGTCGCTGCATCCACCGCCACTTCAACGAAGTGCGCACCAAACGTCGATTGCTGATACTGCTTGGCAAGGTCGGCGAATTCGATGCTGTCCTCCGCTTGCACGGCACCGTCGTGCGCGGCATTGCGCAGGGGCAGGGTTTTGCCGCCGGCGCGTACTTGGCCGTCGGCGAACACTACGTCGTCCGCCGTCATGCCTAGTTTTTGGGCGACCATTTCACGCAGTTTCACACACGCGGCATAGACGCCTGCGGTCGAGCAGTTGGCGCCGAACTGGCCACCGGAGCCCGCCGAGACCGGGAAGCTGGAGTCGCCCAGCCGCACCACCACGTCGTCGATGCCAACGCCCATCATCTCGGCGGCCGTCTGCGCGATGATCGTGTAGCTGCCGGTGCCAATGTCGGTCATGTCGGTTTCCACCGTAACCTTGCCGTCGCGCTCCAGTCGCACCCGCGCGCCGGACTTGATCAGCAGGTTGTTGCGGATCGCCGCGCCGACGCCCATGCCGATCAGCCAGCGACCCTCGCGGCGGCTGCCGGGCTTGGCATTGCGTTGGTCCCAGCCGAATTTCTCGGCGCCGGTTTGCAGGCATTCGATCAAGCGCCGTTGGGAGAACGGCCGTTCGGTTTTTACCGGGTCGACCTGAGTGTCATTGAGAATGCGGAACTGGATCGGATCGAGTTTGAGCTGTTCGGCCATTTCGTCCATGGCGATTTCCAGCGCCATCAACCCCGGCGTTTCACCCGGAGCGCGCATGGCGTTGCCTTCGGGCAGATCGAGCGGCGCCAGACGCATGCTGACCAGACGATTTTCGCCGGCGTAGAGCAACTGACTCGGTTGCGCCGCGACCTCAACCTTGCCGTCCTCAAGGTTGCCCGACCAGCCTTCGTGAGCGATGGCGGTGAGTTTGCCGTCTGCCGTCGCACCCATACGGATACGCTGGATCGTCGCGGGGCGGTGGGTGGTGTTGTTGGCGATCTGCGGGCGGGCGAGGGCGACTTTCACCGGTCTGCTTGCCATGCGTGCGCCGAGGGCGGCGAGGATCGCGTCGGCGCGGATAAACAGCTTGCCGCCGAAACCACCGCCAATGTACGGCGAGATCAAACGGACTTTTTCCTTCGGCAAGCCAAGGGTGGTGGCGATGTCGCCGACGCTCCAGGCGATCATCTGGTTGGACGTCCACAAGGTCAGTTGATCGCCTTTCCACGCGGCCAATGTCGAGTGCGGCTCCATCATCGCGTGGGACTGATCCGGGGTAGTGTAGGTTTGGTCGAACTGCACCGGCGCGGCAGCAAACGCCGCAGCGAAATCACCGTGTTTGACGTCGGGCAGTTCGTCTTTCGGCTCCACGCCCTGATCGCGCACGCTGGCCAGATCGAACTCGCCTTTGGCCGCGACGTAATCGACTTTGACCATTTGCGCAGCGGCGCGTGCCTGTTCAAAGGTCTCGGCGACGACCAATGCCACGGCCTGGTGATAGTGCTGCACCTCTGGCCCTGCCAGCAGGTGTGCGGCGTTGTATTTGCCCTTGCCGAGCTTGCCGGCGTTGGCTGCGGTAACGATCGCCAGGACACCGGGCGCAGCTTTGGCTGCTTCCAGATCGATGTTGGTAATGCGCCCCTTGGCGATGGCCGAACCGACCATGAAACCGTAAGCCTGATTGGCCACCGCCTCATGTTGTTCGTAGGCGTAAGGCGCCTGGCCGCAGGTTTTCAGTTTGCCTTCGACACGGTCGGTCGGATGGCCGATAACTTTCAGTTGGTCGATCGGGTTGGTGGCGGCGGGCGTGTCGAATTTCATGCTTCATCCCTCGCTTGCGCCAACACCGAACCGAGCGTGCGCTCGACCAGCGTCAGTTTGAATTGGTTGTCATGGGTTGGCGTGGCGCCGTCGAGCAGGCGTTCGCTGACAGCTTTCGCCCCCTTGGGCAGCAGTGCTTCAGCCGTTTCGACGCGCCAGGGTTTGGGGGCGATGCCACCGACGGCGATGCGGCCACTGCCGTCCTTTTGCAGGATCAGACCGACCGACACCAGCGCGAACGCGTAGGACGAACGATCACGCACCTTGTGGTAAATGTGCGTGCCGCCAAGCGGAGCGGGCAGTGTCACCGAGGTGATGAATTCGCCTGGCGTGAGGCTGGTTTCGATGTTCGGTGTGGTGCCCGGCAGTTGATGGAAATCTGCCATGGCGATGCTGCGTGTGCTGCCGTCGGGTTTCACCGTTTCAATCTGCGCATCGAGCGCGCGCATCGCAATCGCCATGTCGCTCGGGTGCGTGGCGATGCACGCAGTGCTGACGCCGATGATTCCCAATTGCCGACTGACCCCGCCAATCGCCGCGCAACCACTGCCAGGATTGCGTTTGTTGCAGGCCTGATGGGTGTCGTAGAAGTATGGGCAGCGCGTGCGTTGCAGCAGGTTGCCGGCGGTGGTCGCCATGTTGCGCAATTGTCCCGAGGCGCCAGCGAGCAGGGCGCGTGACAGTAGCGCGTAGTCCTTGCGCACGCGGGCGTCGGCAGCCAGATCGGTGTTGCGCACCAGCGCGCCGATGCGCAGACCACCTTCGGGCGTGGTTTCGATCTGATCCAGCCCAAGGTGATTGACGTCGATCAGATGCAGCGGGGTTTCGATGTCGAGCTTCATCAGATCGAGCAGATTGGTGCCGCCGGCGATGAACTTCGCGCCTTCGATCTGCGCCGCTTGTGCTGCGGCGGCAGGGGAGTCGGCGCGGCTGTAGTTGAACGGTCTCATGATTGCACCTGCGCGACTTCGCTGATGGCTTCGATGATGTTCGAGTAGGCCCCGCAGCGGCAGATATTGCCGCTCATGCGTTCCTGGAATTCAGCAGCAATCAGTTGCGGTGATTCGGTCAGGCTAGGGCTGACGTGGCTGGGAATGCCGTCGCGGATTTCCTTGATGACAGCGACCGCCGAGCAGATCTGCCCCGGCGTGCAATAACCGCACTGATAGCCGTCATGCTTGATGAACGCGGCTTGCATCGGGTGCAGATTGTCCGGCATGCCGAGGCCTTCGATGGTGGTGATCTCGGAGCCTTCGTGCATGACCGCCAGGGTCAGACAGGCGTTGATCCGTCGGCCATCGGCGATGACTGTGCACGCGCCGCACTGGCCGTGGTCGCAGCCTTTTTTGCTGCCGGTCAGGTGCAGGTGTTCGCGCAAGGCGTCGAGCAGGGTGGTGCGGTTGTCGACCTCAAGAGCGCGGGGTTTGCCATTGATTTGCAGGGTTACGTTGTTCATGGCCGGTTGCTCCAGATTGGCGGCGTAGGCCCTGAGACTGATAAACGGTGGCATCGCAAACGCGGTCGCGGTCACGGCGCCGAGGATCAGAAATCTGCGTCGGGAAATCGTCATGGTTCGATTCCTTTTCTCTTCATCAGGGCAGCGGTGGTTGCACGGCCCAAACGGGCAGCCAGCGTGATCGCCGGTCTCGTTAAGGAGTGACCGCTGGACAGAGCAAAAGGTTTTTGCTGATTTGCGCTATAGAGTTATGCACGGGGCTCATCAATCAACTTGTCCTCTGTAGGAGTTGCCGAAGGCTGCGATCCTCTGATTGTAAAAAACAAGATCAAAAAATCGCAGCCTTCGGCAGCGCCTACGCGGGTTGGGGTCAGTGTCCGCCAACCACCATATGGGTGAACGGCGCCACATACGCCTGCAAGGTCACCAACCCGCCGACCAGTATTGCCAGCACAATCGAGTGGAAGAACACATAGCGCAAAATTTCGCCTTCATGCCCATACCAGCGGGTTGCGGTGGAGGCGACCACAATCGATTGCGCATCGACCATTTTGCCCATCACCCCGCCTGAACTGTTCGCCGCCGCCATGAGGATCGGGCTGATCCCGAGCTGCTCCGATGTCACTCGTTGCAAGCCGCCGAACAGCACGTTCGAGGCGGTATCCGAACCCGTCAACGCCACGCCCAGCCAACCGAGCAAGGTGCCGAACATCGGATAGAAAATCCCCGTCGCCGCAAACGCCAGACCCATGGTCGCGTCCAGCCCCGAGTAGCGCGTGAGGAACCCCAGCGCCAACATCGCCGCAATGGTGATCAGCGAAAAGCGCACCACCCACAGGGTGCGCAGGTATTGCTTGATCAGTTGCGGGATCGAATAGCCCATCAGCAATCCGCCGACAATCGCCGCCAGCAGAATTCCGCTGCCGGTGGCGGTGAACCAGGTGAATTTGTACACCGCTTCCTCGGCTTTCGGCGCGGGCACCACAGGCGGGACTTTCTCGACTTGCAGGTGCAGTGTGGTGAAGGTCACGGCCGGGGCGAAAATACGGTTGGCCTCGTTGAGCGGTTTGCCTTGCGGATCGAGTTTGGCCGAATGCGTGACCGGATCGATGGCCGGGCGCACGTCGAAAATATTCTTGAAGCCTTGGGTGCCCCAGGCAAACACAAACACGGTGAGGATGATCCACGGCATCCACGCACGCATCACTGCCGGACGCGCCTGATCGCTGAACGCAGCGCTGGCGGTGACTTTTGCTTCCTCGACTTTAGAGTTGTCGACGCGCCCCGACAGCGCCGCCGAGGTGTGAATCGTCGCCGGTTTCCACACCTTCAAAAACAGCGTCAGGCACGCCATGGAAATCAGCGCGGCAATCACATCCACCAGCATCGGCCCGTGGTAATTCGACACGAGGAATTGCGGCACGGCGAAGCTGACCCCGGCCACCAGAATCGCCGGCCATATCTCCAGCATCTTGCGCCACCCGGCGAAGGCCCAGATCAACCAGAACGGCACCAGCACGGAGAAGAACGGCAGTTGCCGACCGACCATCATCGACAGCTCCATTTCATCCAGACCGGTGACTTTGGCCAGGGTGATGATTGGCGTGCCGAGCGCACCGAAGGCCACCGGTGAGGTGTTGGCGATCAAGGCCAGGCCAGACGCGGCCAGCGGTGAGAATCCCAGGCCGATCAAAATCGCCCCGGTCACCGCCACAGGCGTGCCGAAGCCTGCCGCACCTTCGAAGAACGCCCCGAAGCAGAAGGCGATCAACAGCAACTGCAAGCGTCGATCGTCGGTGATCCGCGCCAGTGAATCCTGCAGCACTTTGAACGAGCCGTTTTCGGTGGTCAGGCGATGCAGGAAGATGATGTTGAGCACGATCCAGCCGATCGGCAACAAGCCGTTGGCCGCGCCGAACAGCGCCGCCGAACCGGCCATGCTCGCCGGCATGCCGAAGGCGAAAATTGAGATCAGCAGCGCCGAACCGAGGGCGAGCAGGGCGGCCAGATGCGCCTTGACGTGGAAGAACGCCAACGCCGCGAGCATCACCACCACTGGTACGGCGGCCATGAGCGTGGAGATCACCGGGTTGCCGAACGGGTCGTAGATTTGTTGCCAGACCATGTGCCACCTCTGCTTTTTATTCTTGAGGGCGCAGGTCCGTTGCGTGGGTGTCGTCAAGAAGCAGTATAGGTGGCATTACGCCGCTGTTCGGTCAGGCCGATTAAGGCGATAAACGGTCATCGATGGCCACTGAATCAAAGCGCTTTTGCCCGGTCGTATGGGCGGCTGCGCGCACTGCGTCCTGAAGGCGCAGGCAGCGTTGGCCGTTCCGTCGTCAAGACCTTGGTTTTAGGGAAGTGTTGAATGAAGCGCGCTACAACGATGTTGCTGACCGTGACCGCCGCCGTAATGCTCGGTGGCTGTGTGGCGGATTTTGATGATGACCACCGCCACGGTCGGCATTACGACCGCGATCATGGGCGCAATTACGACCATGACCGACGCTGGGATGACCGCGATGATCGCCGCGACGGGCGTCGCTACTACCGTGACCGTGATGATGACTGATTGAACAAAGAGGGCGTTCCCGCAAAGAAACGCCCTCGATCACTCAAGAAAAGTGAGCGCTCGCCCGGACGCTGGATCGCGCAGGCACAGAGGCCTCGATGTCCAGCAAATGGGTGGCGAGAATGTCGCTCAGAAAACGGAACTGATCGTTAATGCCGACCACTTCATTGCTGAAATGATTGGTCGCGGCGGGCATCAGCAGATCTTCGAAATCTTCGTTGAACACCAGCGCCTGCGCCTTGCGGTTGACGACGTGTTGTTCGTAGTAGTTGCTGCCGAACACCGGGAAACTCACGGAGAGTGCGATGGTGTGAATCATGATGTGAACTCCTCGTTGTGTCTCGGATGGGGTAATCGTGCCTTTCGTGAGCGGCGGGTGGAAGGCAATCGTCGCAATGGTGAATATCGACGGCATTGATGGTTGGGATGATGGCCTCTTCGCGAGCAGGCTCGCTCCCACAGGGAAGCGCATTTCAAATGTGGGAGCGAGCCTGCTCGCGAAAGCGTCATTCGGGCCGCAACCGGACAAACGGCCCATCACCGGCGCCTATACTCAAATCTGCCTATCTCCTGACTTGAAGGAAACCGCCACCGTGACCCTGCGTGCGCTGGCCCTTGCCGCATTGTTTCTGCTGGCCGGCTGCGCCTCTTCGGTGCGGGCCCCTGCGCCAGCGTCGGCAGTGGTGGTGTCGCCCGCAACCTGGCAGCAGATCGACCGCGAAATCGTCACCGCTTCGCAACAAGCCACCGAGCAGGTCAAGCTGTTCGCCCGTGGCTCGATGGAACATTGGCGCACTCGCGTCTATCAGCAAACTGAAGAAAATTTCATCCCGTGGTTCAGCAGCTACTGGACCCAGGAATGGCTGTCGATGAAGGTCAGCTGGTACACGATCAGCGCGGGCGGCGAGCAGGACGCGTCGGCCAAGCGTCTGGCGACGTATCTGCTTGAGCAATATCAGGAAAGGGTGCTGGCACCGGTGGCGGTGGAGATTGATCCGGACGCGATCCTTGGCCAATCGACGGAGTTCTACGCGCAGCAAATGGCCAAACAGATGCCGCTCATCGCCCAGCGCCACGGCGTGCCGGTCGCACAACTCAATGGACATTTACAGAAAATTCCGGCAATCGCACTCGGCCCGCCCAGCGCCCGGGACGCGTCGCTGTATCAAATAATCAGCACTGAGCCGTTGAATACACTGCCGGCCTATGCCGCGCTGATCGACAAGATCCATACCGACGGTGGCGCCAAGGGGATCGCGTCGACTGACGCGGGTATGGCCCCTGTCGCCAAGCGGGCCAGCCAACGCATGGAGGCGGAAATGGCCCCACGCGGTGCGGCCAGCGCCGTGGCCGCAGCCGCCGGCAAACTGGTCGGCGGGCTGATATCGGTGGGCGTGGTGGGTATCCGCGCCATCCTCCAGGCCAACGACCGGCCCGACAGCGAGGCGCTGATCCGCAGCAGCCTGGGCAATACCTTCGACAAGGCCTGGCTGAAACTGGTGCAGAACCCTACCACCGGTGTCATGGCCGGCACACTGCACATCGCCGGGCAGGTCGAGCGCAATCTGGGTGAGGGCGAGGAACCGTCGGTCGGGTTGGGCGTGAATCGTGTCGAATGGCAGCCACCGCAATCGACTAATCAGCAGAACGAACCCACCGTACAAGGAGAATAAACATGGCTTACATCGATATTTTCGTAGCGCCCGTGCCGACTGCCAATCGCGAACAGTACAAAAAACACTGTGAAATTGCTGCCAGGCTGTTCAAGGAATACGGTGCGCAGGACGTGGTTCAGTGTTGGGGCGATGACGTGCCGGATGGCAAGGTCACGTCATTCCCGATGGCCGTGAAACTCAAGGAGGGTGAGACGGTTTCATCCGGCTGGTTGATCTGGCCAGACAAAGCCACGCGCGACGCCGGCATGGCGAAGATGATGGACGACCCGCGCATGCAACCGGACGTTAACCCGATGGGATTTGATGGCCAGCGCATGATCTTCGGCGGCTTCAAGAACCTCCTTGAACCCTGAACCCCGCACAAATCTCTTGTAGGAGTGAGCCTGCTCGCGATGGCGTCTGCAGGTTCAAAACCTCATAGTCAGACCCACCGCCATCGCGAGCAGGCTCACTCCTACAGGTATTGTGTTCACTCAGATGGGGGGGTAATCCGGCAGCTTTTGCGCTGGCGGATCTGTTCGTCCGTCGGCCGCTCACGGATGAATTCGAAACGCGGCTCCCCCTCGCTGTAATGCACCAGCCAGCCCCATTCCAGTTCACTTTCATCTTGCCCGGGATTCGGTGGCCGGGCCCACCATGGCTCTTTGCTGAGGATCTCGCGCATGGCGACCTCCGGTTGATGGCAATCCTTGAACTATAGACCTGCGTTGCGAGTCGTCAGATCAGGCTGTGTAGAATCTGCCGATCAACCCGTGAAGGAGCAGGCCATGACCGTTGAAGCGCACAGGGATGAACCGTTCAAGCGGCTGTTCTTTGCACTGGACTGCCCACCGGCGCAACGCAAGGCAATTGCTCAGTGGCGTGCGGAGTTGGGTTTGCGGGCCGGCAAACCGGTACCGGCAGACAATTTTCATCTGACCCTGTTGTTCCTCGGCGCCGTGCCGCTGGCGCAGATCGGCGAAGTCTGCGAAGGCGCCGGCAAGGTACGCACGCCGGGCCAGGCGTTGCGCATTTCACTGGATTGCTTGCAGGTCTGGCACCGCGCCGGGGTGTTGTCACTGGCACCCGAGCAGGCGCCGCCGGAGTTGCTGCGTCTGGTCTATGCCTTGGAGCAGGCCATGTTGCCCTTCGGGTTTGAAGAGACGGCCCGCGAGTTTCGCCCGCACCTGACATTGGCGCGTGACTACCGTGCGCAGGCGCCGGAATCCGCTACGCCGCCGGAGTTCTTCCTGCGTGCCGAACGTTTTGCCTTGTTCGAATCGCACAAGGGCCGCTACCGCGTTCTGCAGGATTGGCCGCTGATCTGAAGAAACAAAAAAAGGCGCCCGAGGGCGCCTGAAATTCACCTGAGCCGAGGGAGCCAGGTGAGGCCGTTCATCTGCAGGGTGCAGCGGTGGTAAGGCGCTGCTTGAACGGGAAATCATAAATTTTTTCAGACACAACACCGACCTGTTGTAGGAGTGAGCCTGCTCGCGATGAGGCCAGCACATTCAACATCACGAGCGCCTGACACACCGCTATCGCGAGCAGGCTCACTCCTGCATTTGGATCGGCAGTGAATTCATTTACCGAGTTTCACCCGGGTCCAGCCACGGGTCATGATGCGTTGGGTGGCGATCGGCTGATCCGGCACCGCATACAACGTTGCCATCACCGCTTGCGAGGGGTACGAGCCCGGGTCGTTGCGGATCGCTTCATCCACCAATGGCGTGGCCGCCGAGTTGGCGTTGCTGTAGCCGTTGCTGTTGGTGATCTCGGCGATGATGTCCGGGCGCATCAGGAAGTCCATGAACAGGTAAGCGTTCTCGACGTTCGCTGCATCGCGCGGGATGGCGACCATGTCGTAGAAGCTGCCGGCGCCTTCCTTGGGAATGCTGTAGTCGATCACCACGTTGTTGCCCGATTCCACGGCGCGAGCCTTGGCTTGCAGGACGTCACCGGAATAACCGACCGCCACGCAGATGTTGCCGTTGGCCAGGTCCGAGATGTATTTCGAGGAATGGAAGTACGCCACGTTCGGGCGGATCTTCATGAACAGCGCCTCGGCTTCCTTGATGTGCGCGGTGTCCTTGTCGTTCACCGGGTAGCCCAGATAGTGCAGGGCGGCCGGGATCATCTCGGTCGGCGAATCGAGGAAACTGATGCCGCAGGCTTTGAGCTTTTCAGCGTTTTCCGGCTTGAACAGCAAGTCCCAGGAATTGGTCGGGGCGTTGGCGCCGAGCACTTCCTTGACCTTGGCCGGGTTGAAGCCGATGCCGATGGAGCCCCACATGTACGGGAACGCATGAGCGTTGTCCGGATCACTGGCGGCGGCGTTTTTCAGCAGCACCGGGTTGAGATTCTTCCAGTTCGGCAGCTTCGATTTGTCCAGCGTCTGATAGACGCCGGCCTTGATCTGCTTGGCCAGGAAACTGTTGGACGGCACGACCAGGTCGTAACCGGATTTGCCCGCCAGCAAACGCGCCTCAAGGGTTTCGTTGCTGTCGAAGACGTCGTAGGTCACGCGGATGCCGGTCTCGTCTTCGAACTTCTTGACGGTGTCCGGCGCGATGTAATCGGACCAGTTGTAAACACGCAGCACCTTGTCGTTGGCCTGGGCGCCCATGACGATTGCGCCCATTAAGGACAGTGTCAGCAGAGTCCTGCCAAGCATTTTCATCGGTGAAACTCCATTCTTCTTATTCAAAAACACAACACAAAAATCTTGCTATACACAGCACCATTGTGGCGAGGGAGCTTGCTCCCGCTGGGCTGCGCAGCGGCCCCAAAGATCTTGTGAGCGCTGCGCACTCAAGCGGGAGCAAGCTCCCTCGCCACAAAAGCGGTAACTCTCTATGCGGTGGCGGCACGCTGAGGCTGCCACGACTCATTCGCCGTCTGATCCATCGCTTCCTGAATCGCCTTCTTGCGGTTGGCCTCTGCCTTGCGGCCGAAGTACCAGACGAGGAAAGTCACCAGCGACACCGCCAGCAGAATCAGGCTGGCCACGGCGTTGATCTCAGGCTTCACGCCCAGACGCACCGCCGAGAACACTTCCATCGGCAAAGTCGTCGAACCCGGGCCTGACACGAAGCTCGCCAACACCAGGTCATCCAGCGACAGCGCGAACGACATCATCCCGCCCGCTGCCAGCGACGGCGCGATCATCGGAATCGTGATCAGGAAGAAAACCTTGAACGGCTTCGCCCCCAGATCCATCGCCGCTTCTTCAATCGACAGGTCCAGTTCACGCAGGCGGGCGGAGACTACCACCGCCACATAGGCTGCACAAAACGTCGTGTGGGCGATCCAGATCGTGACGATGCCACGCTCCTGCGGCCAGCCGATCAGTTGCGCCATCGCCACGAACAGCAGCAACAGCGACAGACCGGTGATCACTTCCGGCATCACCAACGGCGCGGTCACCAGGCCACCGAACAGCGTGCGACCCTTGAAGCGCGTCACACGGGTCAGCACGAACGCGGCGAGAGTGCCCAGCGCGACAGCAGCAATCGCGGTGTAGCAGGCGATTTCCAGCGAGCGCACCACCGAGCCCATCAGTTGCGTGTTGTCGAGCAAACCGACGTACCACTTCACCGACCAGCCGCCCCACACCGTCACCAGTTTCGAGGCGTTGAACGAGTAGATCACCAGGATCAGCATCGGCAGATAAATGAACATCAGGCCGAAGATCAACATGAACTTGGAAAAACCGAAGCGTTTCATCCCCGTGCCTCCATCTCTTTGGCCTGGCTGCGGTTGAACAGCAGAATCGGCACAATCAGGATCAACAGCATCACCACCGCCAGCGCGGACGCTACCGGCCAGTCGCGGTTATTGAAGAACTCTTGCCACAGCACGCGACCGATCATCAAGGTCTCCGGGCCACCCAGCAGCTCCGGAATCACGAACTCGCCTACCACTGGAATGAACACCAGCATGCAGCCGGCAATAATGCCGTTCTTGGCCAGCGGCACGGTGATTTTCCAGAAGTTGTTGAAGTTGCTCGAGCCCAGATCCGACGCGGCTTCCAGCAGGCTGCCGTCATGCTTCACGAGGTTGGCGTACAGCGGCAACACCATGAACGGCAGATACGCGTAAACCACACCGATATACACGGCGGTGTTGGTGTTGAGGATCTCGATCGGGTGATCGGTGAGCCCCGTCCACATCAGGAATGCGTTGAGCAAACCGTTGTTGCTGAGGATGCCCATCCACGCATACACGCGGATCAGGATCGCGGTCCAGGTCGGCATCATGATCAACAGCAACAGGACGTTTTGCGTTTCCTTGCCGGTTTTGGTGATCGCGTAGGCCATCGGGAAACCGATCACCAGGCACATCATCGTGCTCAGTGCGGCGACCTTCAACGAACCGAGGTAGGCCGACAGGTACAACTCGTCTTCGCCGAGCATGGTGTAGTTGCCGATGTTCAGCATCAGCTGGAATTTCTGTTCGGCGTAGGTGTAGATCTCCGAGTACGGCGGGATCGACAGCGCGGCTTCCGAGAAACTGATCTTCATCACCAGGAAAAACGGCAGCATGAAGAACAGGAACAGCCAGATGAACGGGATGCCGATCACCAGTTTTCGTCCGCTGGGCACCAGGCGCAGGAATTGCTGATTGAAGGTTCTCATGAGCGCAGTACCACGCCGCTGTCGTCTTCCCACCAGACGTAAACCTTGTCGTCCCAGGTCGGGCGCGCGCCACGGCGTTCGGCGTTGGCCATGAACGACTGGACGATTTTGCCGCCGGGCAGTTCGACGTAGAACACCGAGTGGCCGCCGAGGTAAGCGATGTCATGCACCTTGCCTTCGGACCAGTTGTAGCGGTGCTCGGGCTTGAGGGTGCTGACGAGCATTTTTTCCGGACGGATCGCGTAGGTGATCGACTTGTCCTGTACCGACGTGCTGACGCCGTGGCCGACGTAGATCTTCTGCTGCAAGTCCGGGCTGTGAATGATCGCGTGACCTTCAAGGTCTTCAACGACGGTGCCGTCGAAGGCGTTCACGTTGCCGATGAACTCGCAGACCATGCGGCTGACCGGCGCTTCGTAGATGTCGACCGGGCTGCCGATCTGGGCGATCCAGCCCAGGTGCATGATCGCGATGCGCTCGGCCATGGTCATGGCTTCTTCCTGGTCGTGGGTCACCATCACGCAGGTCACGCCGACGCGCTCGATGATCTCGACCAGCTCAAGCTGCATCTGCGAACGCAGCTTTTTATCCAGCGCTCCCATCGGCTCGTCGAGCAGCAACAGCTTCGGCCGTTTGGCCAGCGAGCGGGCGAGGGCGACGCGCTGACGCTGACCGCCGGACAACTGATGCGGCTTGCGTTTGGCGTATTGGGTCATGTGCACCAGGCGCAGCATTTCTTCGACGCGGGCGTCGATTTCACTGGCCGGCAAACGGTCCTGCTTCAAGCCGAAGGCAATGTTCTGCGCGACGGTCATGTGTGGGAACAGCGCGTAGGACTGGAACATCATGTTGATCGGCCGCTCATACGGCGGCATGTCGGTGATGTCCACGCCGTCGAGCAGAATCCGCCCTTCAGTCGGCCGCTCGAAACCGGCGAGCATGCGCAGCAGGGTCGATTTGCCCGAACCGGAGCCACCCAGCAGCGCGAAGATTTCGCCCTGATGGATCTCCAGGGACACATCGTCCACTGCTGTGGTTTCGTCGAACTTCTTGGTGACACGATCGACTTTCACCAACACCTTTTTCGGTTGCTGATGACCTTCTAGTGCCTTCCTGTAAGTGCTGGAGGCGTTTGCCATGTGAAACTCCCAACAGGTTTCAGTCGCCGGGCCAACGTGGCCTGGCTTAAGTGGATTGCAAGCCTGTAAGCGCAATGTCAGTCGTTACACATCCCTCTGTAGGCCTTCGCCTGCTCGCGATGAGGCCATCTCAGTCGACATCTTTGTTGACTGGTCTATTGCTATCGCGAGCAGGCTCACTCCTACAGGGGAATTGCGCATGCCTGACTGACCTTGCACTGCCGAGGTCTTGGTCGGCGCCGCCGTCCTGGCTGCCTGGGTCGTACTTGTTGTTATTACGGTTTGTTGTTTTCACGGATGACGGATGCGCACACGCGCAGTCGCCGACCCCGTGGGGGCAGTAAACAGTGATGAAATCCTGGGTGGTGTCAGCGCTTGTTGCGTCGCGCCGCCCGTTGCCGGCAAGCCTCGCCGAACGCCTGGAAAATCTTCAGGTAGTTCGGGTTGTCGAGTACTTGCCATTCCGGGTGCCATTGCACGCCGAGGGCAAACGTCGGGCTGTGCTCGACCGAGATCGCTTCGATCAGACCGTCCGGCGCCACCGCTTCGGCGCGCAGGCCGGGAGCGAGGCGGTCGATGCCCTGACTGTGAATCGAGTTGACCTGGAACTCGCCCGGTAACTCCAGCGCTTCGAACACGCCGCCACCCAGCACGGTCACCGCGTGAGCCGGTGCATATTGCACGGCGACATCCGGGCTATCGGCTTCACGGTGATCGAGCATGCCCGGCAGCTCATGCACCTTCTGGTGCAGGCTGCCGCCGAACGCCACGTTCATTTCCTGGAAGCCACGGCAAATGCCGAGCACCGGAACGCCCGCCGCGATGGCTGCACGCAATAAAGGAAGGGTAGTGGCATCCCGCGCCGGATCGTGATCCGTGCCGGGGGCGCTGGCCGGGCCTTGATAGTGGAAGGGTTCCACATTCGATGGCGAGCCGGTCAACAACAGACCGTCGAGTTGACCGAGCAGGTCTTCGATTTCAGTCAGATTGCCAAGGGAAGGAATGACCACTGGCAACCCCAGCGCCGCAACGCTGACAGCGCGAACGTATTTGTCGCCGCTGATGTGATAGGGGTGCAGGCCAATCTGTTTGACGCACGCAGTAACGCCGATCAATGGCTTGAATGCCATTTTTATTCACCTCGAAGTTTGACACTTGAACGAGCTTTTCCGGAGCTTAGCCTCGTTGATTTTAATTAACAACTGCCATGTAAAAAATTCTAAACGCCGTTCATCAAATCTTCATGGTTTCCGTGCGTCTGGCGCCTCTGTTGGCACGAGAGTGTTAAAAAAGACCGCAAAAATAAAGGCTGGGCGGCCAGCTGTTCGCTATTGACTTCACTTTGCCGTTCGGGTTGACTGGCTCGGCGAAACAGCAGTGAACATAATAATTAACAGCTAAATAGGTGCATCATGTCGGTCCCTCTGCGTACCGTTCAACTCAACGAAGCAAACGCATTCCTTAAGAAATATCCTGAGGTTTTGTACGTCGACCTTCTGATTGCGGATATGAACGGTGTGGTGCGCGGCAAGCGCATCGAACGCACCAGTCTTCATAAGGTTTACGAGAAAGGCATCAACCTGCCGGCCTCGCTCTTCGCCCTCGACATCAATGGCTCCACGGTGGAGAGCACCGGCCTGGGTCTGGACATCGGCGACGCTGACCGCATCTGCTATCCGATCCCCGGCACCCTGAGCATCGAGCCGTGGCAGAAGCGCCCAACCGCGCAACTGCTGATGACCATGCACGAAATCGAGGGCGAGCCGTTCTTCGCTGACCCGCGTGAAGTGTTGGCCAACGTCGTGCGCAAGTTCGACGAGTTGGGCCTGACCATTTGCGCCGCGTTCGAACTCGAGTTTTATCTGATCGACCAGGACAACGTGAACGGCCGTCCGCAGTCGCCACGTTCACCGGTGTCCGGCAAGCGTCCGGTGTCGACTCAGGTGTACCTGATCGACGACCTCGACGAGTACGTCGACTGCCTGCAAGACATCCTCGAAGGCGCGAAAGAGCAGGGCATCCCGGCTGACGCCATCGTCAAGGAAAGCGCCCCGGCACAATTCGAAGTCAACCTGCATCACGTCTCCGACCCGATCAAGGCGTGCGACTACGCCGTCCTGCTCAAGCGTCTGGTGAAGAACATCGCCTACGACCACGAGATGGACACCACCTTCATGGCCAAGCCGTATCCGGGCCAGGCGGGCAACGGTCTGCACGTGCACATTTCGATCCTGGACAAAGAAGGCAACAACATCTTTGCCAGCGAGGATCCCGAGCAGAACGCCGCGCTGCGACACGCGATCGGCGGTGTGCTGGAGACCCTGCCTGCGCAAATGGCGTTCCTCTGCCCGAACGTCAACTCGTACCGCCGCTTCGGTGCACAGTTCTATGTACCGAACTCGCCGAGCTGGGGCATCGACAACCGCACCGTGGCCGTTCGTGTGCCGACCGGTTCGTCCGATGCCGTGCGCATTGAGCATCGTGTCGCCGGTGCCGACGCCAACCCATACCTGCTGATGGCTTCGGTATTGGCCGGTATTCACCATGGTCTGACCAATCAGATCGAGCCGGGCGCTCCGGTCGAAGGCAACAGCTACGAGCAGAACGAACAGAGCCTGCCGAACAACCTGCGCGACGCATTGCGCGAGCTGGACGACAGCGAAGTCATGGCCCGCTACATCGACCCGCTGTACATCGACGTGTTTGTTGCGTGCAAGGAAAGCGAGCTGGCCGAGTTCGAAAACTCGATCTCTGACCTTGAGTACAACTGGTATCTGCATACCGTCTAAAGACCACCGCAAACCCTGTAGGAGTGAGCCTGCTCGCGATAGCGTCATCACATTCAAACGTGATGATGACTGATTCACCGCGATCGCGAGCAGGCTCACTCCTACAGGGGATCGGGTTATCAGATTTTGATTGACGGGTATTCGCTCGTCATCCATTCCCCCCTTGTCGAGCCACAACAATGACAACGACCCGCAACGACTGGGAACAACGCTTCCAGTCCCTGACCATCGAATCCCGTGCCTTTATCAATGGTGAATATCGCCCGGCGATCAGTGGCGAAACCTTCGAATGCCTGAGCCCCGTCGACGGCCGTTTCCTCGCCTCCGTGGCCAGCACCGATGAAGCCGACGCCAACCTCGCCGTCGAAGTTGCACGCCAGTCTTTCGAATCCGGCGTGTGGGCGAAAAAAGCCCCGGCCGAGCGCAAGCGCATCCTGATCCGCTTCGCCGATCTGATCCTGCAACACCAGGAAGAACTGGCGCTGCTGGAAACCCTCGACATGGGCAAACCGATCAGCGATTCGATGAGCATCGACATCCCGGCGACCGCCAACGCGATCCGCTGGAGCGCCGAAGCCATCGACAAAATCTACGACGAAGTCGCCGCTACGCCGCACGACCAACTCGGTCTGGTGACTCGCGAGCCGTCCGGCGTCGTTGCGGCCATCGTGCCGTGGAACTTCCCGCTGATCATGGCCAGCTGGAAATTCGCTCCGGCGCTGGCAGCGGGCAATTCGTTCATTCTCAAACCTTCGGAAAAATCACCACTTACCGCGATCCGTATCGCCCAATTGGCGCTGGATGCCGGCATTCCGAAAGGCGTGTTCAACGTGCTGCCAGGCTTCGGCCACACCGTTGGCAAAGCGTTGGCGTTGCACATGGACGTCGACGTGCTGGCCTTCACCGGCTCCACGGCGATTGCCAAACAGCTGATGATTTATGCCGGTCAAAGCAACATGAAACGCGTCTGGCTCGAAGCTGGGGGCAAGAGCCCGAACGTGGTGTTTGCAGACGCACCGGACTTGCGCGCGGCAGCACAAGCGGCGGCAGGCGCCATTGCGTTCAACCAGGGCGAAGTCTGCACCGCCGGCTCGCGCCTGCTGGTCGAGCGTTCGATCCGCGAGCAATTCATCCCGATGCTGGTGGAAGCGCTGCAAGCGTGGAAACCCGGTCATGCCCTCGACCCGGCGACTACCGTCGGCGCTGTGGTCGATCAGCGTCAACTCGAAAACGTGCTGCGTTACATCAGCATCGGACGTGAGGAGGGCGCCGAGCTGATCGCAGGCGGCCAGCGCACCCTCGAAGAAACCGGCGGCCTCTACGTGCAACCGGCGATCTTCGATGGCGTGACCAATGCGATGACCATTGCCCGCGAAGAAATCTTTGGCCCGGTGCTGTCGCTGATCACCTTCGACACCGCTGAAGAAGCGCTGCAGATCGCCAACGACAGCATCTTCGGCCTCGCCGCCGGGGTCTGGACCAGCAACCTGAGCAAGGCGCACACCTTCGCCCGTGGCCTGCGTGCCGGCAGCGTGTGGGTCAACCAGTACGACGGCGGCGACATGACTGCGCCGTTCGGTGGCTTCAAACAGTCGGGCAACGGTCGCGACAAATCGCTGCACGCGTTCGACAAGTACACCGAGCTGAAAGCGACCTGGATCAAGCTCTAACTCTTTTACCACGGTGGTCGCCGTTAACCGGCGACCCTCGGAGAACAATAAAATGAAACAACAACACGTCAACAGCTACTACGCCGCCACCCGCAACGAAGTCATCGACTTCCCGGTGCTTGAAGAGTCGGTCGAGTGCGACGTCTGTATCATCGGCGCCGGCTACACCGGTCTGTCCTCGGCGCTGTTCCTGACCGAGGCCGGCTACAAAGTGACGGTGCTCGAAGCGGCGAAAGTCGGCTACGGCGCCAGCGGTCGCAACGGCGGGCAACTGGTCAACTCCTACAGCCGCGACGTCGATGTGATCGAAGAGCGCTACGGCGACAAGACCGCGGAAATCCTCGGCAGCATGATCTTCGAAGGCGCCGACATCATCCGTTCGCGCATCAAGGAATACGACATCAAATGCGACTACCGCCCGGGCGGTATTTTCGCAGCGATGAACAAGAAGCAACTCAACGGTCTGGCCGAGCAGAAGCGCAGTTGGGAACGCTACGGCAACCGCAATCTGAAAATGCTCGACGCGGCCGACATCCGTCGTGAAGTGGGCTCCGACGCCTACGTCGGTGGTTTGCTCGATATGCAGGGCGGCCACGTTCACCCGTTGAACCTGGCCCTCGGTGAAGCCGCCGCCATCGTGCGTCTGGGCGGCAAGATCTACGAGCAATCGGCGGCCGTTGAAATCAAGTACGGCGAGCCAAACGTCGTGCGCACCGCCAAAGGCCAGGTTCGCGCCAAGTACCTGTTGATCGCCGGCAACGCCTACCTGCCGCAAGGTCTGGACAACCGCGTGACCGCGAAAAGCATGCCGTGCGGCTCGCAGATCGTCGTCACCGAACCGTTGACCGAGAAACAGGCGCGCAGCCTGATCACCAACAACTACTGCGTTGAAGACTGCAACTACCTGCTGGATTACTACCGCCTCACCGCCGACAACCGTCTGCTCTACGGCGGCGGCGTGGTCTACGGCGCGCGTGAACCGGATGACATCGAACAACTGATCCGCCCGAAGATCCTCAAGACCTTCCCGCAGCTCAAGGACGTCAAAATCGACTACCGCTGGACCGGCAACTTCCTGCTGACCATGTCGCGTATGCCGCAATTCGGCCGCATCGAGAAAAACGCCTACTACATGCAAGGCTACAGCGGCCACGGCGTCACCTGCTCGCACCTGGCCGGCAAACTGATCTCGGAAATGATCCGCGGCGATGCCGAACGCTTCGATGCGTTCGCCTCCCTGCCGCACATGCCGATGCTCGGCGGCCGCACCTTCTCGGCGCCGTTGACCGCCCTCGGCGCCGTGTACTACTCGCTGCGCGACCGCTTCGGCATCTAAGTTACCTCCCCGGCGGCGGCCCCCAAGACCCCGCCGGTTTTTATTCTGATACACCAAAGATCAAAATGTAGGAGTGAGCCTGCTCGCGATGAGGCCAGCCTAGCCACCACCCCTCCCACAGAAACACCACAAACCCTGTGGGAGTCTGGCTTGCCAGCGATAGCGGTTCATCATTCAAAAATCATGTTGAATGTGCCACCGAATCGCGAGCAGGCTCACTCCTACAGGTCAGTATTACCAAGCCAAGAAGGACTTTTGCCGCACCGTCCATCGAACCTGCTGAGCAACACCACCAAACGTGATTTAATAGCCGCCTTTCACGGTTCCGGGACACGGGAGCAACGTGATCCGCGCCCTCAGCGCGTCACCCGCCACCCACCCCCATCGCCCTTAAGTCGTTCTCACATAAGGCTGTCATGGATACGGGTTCTCGACTCAAACTAGTACGCGAAAGCTACAAACTCTCCCAGCGCGAGCTGGCCCGGCGTAGCGGCGTGACCAATGCCACCATTTCCCTGATCGAACAGAATCGCGTCAGCCCCTCGGTCAGCTCCCTGAAAAAGCTGCTCGAAGGCATCCCGATGTCACTGGCCGACTTCTTCACGTTCGACCAACCGCCGCGTGAACATCAATACGTCTTCCGCGCCAACGAACAGCCGGATCTCGGCCGCCATGGCCTGCGCCTGCTGCTGATCGGCGCCTCCGTGCCAAGCCGCCAGATGCGCCTGCTGCGCGAGCAATACGCACCCGGCGCGAGTTCCGGGGAAGAGCCGATTGTGCATGCGGAAGGCGAGGAGTGTGGGCTTGTTACTCGCGGGACGGTTGAGTTGACCGTGGATGGGTCGGTGAGTGTGTTGAATGCGGGGGATGGGTATTACTTCCCGACGACGTTGCCGCATAAGTTCCGGAATATCGGGGCGGATGAGGCTGAGATTATTAGTGCGAATACGCCGGCGAATTTTTGATAAATGCAAGACAAACGTTGCGATAGCTGATGCTTCACTCGAAAAAAAAACCGCAGAAATGCGGTTTTTTTGTTTGTTGGATTCGTAGCCACATTTTTAGGCTATGCCTTGGGTGATGCTTTTGTGCCATCATTCGGGCGCTCTGTCGCAGTGCCATAAATGAGCATTAAATAGATAAATGGCGGTATTTCTGCGAGTTTATACACAGCAGCGAAAATAGATGTGTAGCGTAATTTATTGAGTGGCGTGCCCCATAAGCGCCGTTAATATTCGATTTTTTCTACTGATGAATGATTTCTTGAGGAGCATATGAAAGCAAAATTTATCAAAGATTTTGTGCCTTTGGACATGGCAGTTTATTCAGAATCGAAAGATGCTGTTGAGGACTGGTTGGTTAATGAAATCGATTTTTGGAAGGAAATATTATCTTGCTCCTATCCTGAACGTATTTTCACGGAGTCTGAAGTCCCAGAAGAGGTGAAGTATCTGCGTGTTTTGGGAGAAATAAAAGATGGTGTTAAAAAAAGCAATGGCAGTCTCAAGAGGTTTGGAGACCAAATTAAAGAAGCGAATGTGAGTCGAAGGCTTCCGTGCTTTGATGAGGCCTTGTCAGAAGACTTCAAGACTACGGTAGTGAGCGAGGAGTCGTTCCGCGTGGCTCTTTTTGTTTATAGATCTTCTGTTAGTGCATCTTCTACAGCTTTGGAGGGTTTTTATAAACATTGGCAAACTACTATGGCTGATGAGATTAAGTCTTTCAAAGATTCTACGTTTGCAGAGTTGAACAATTATCAAAGTTCTGTAATTGGTCGATCGGATGATTATTTAAAGGCTATTCAGGCTGATGGTAGTGCGAAGATAGATCTGATCCGTGTGGAGGCTGAAAAAGCGAAGGCTTTTGCTATTGAAGAAATCAATAACTTTGCAAGCAAAGTCACTGATAGCGTGATTTCAAATGAGCCAGTAAAATTCTGGGACGACAAAAGAAAGCATCATAGATTTCGAGCTTCGATGTTTTCGGTTTTTGCGATTTTGTTGATAGCTGCGGTAGTTTATACCTTGAGTGTGTTACTTCACATGACGTACTCGTCGGAAAAAGTTCAAAAGGTTGAGTTTTTGGATTTGACGGTGCCTGATCATTATCTAGTTGCGCTTGCCCTCCTTTTAGGATCTGTCGGTGTGTGGGTGTTGCGAGTGGTTCTTAAACTTATGATGACGAATTTGAACTTGGAAAGCGAGGCGCATGCGAAATTAACAGCGATCAAGACCTACGTTGTACTTAGTAAGTCTAAGTTAAGTGATGAGACTGTTAATGGGTTTCATAAGTCTCTACTGCAGTCAGGGGGGGCTGACTTTTCGGTTGAAGGTACGTCTCCGGAACTCGTGAAGATCGTTGAGTTGATCCTACAAAAGCGTGAAAAGACGTAAAGAGCTAAATTTTCCATAGGCCAAATGGCAAGCATTTTGCCATAAAATATGAATGGCTTTTTGTCATGGCGATTTATATTGCTGTGAAAATTATGTAGTTCAAAAGGAACCCGCACACGTGCGGGTTCTTTATTTTCAAGTTCGTTAAGTGATTGCGGGTGTGTTAAACCCCCGCTGTTCAATCACCCGAAACACATCGCTCACATCCTGCACCATGATTCTGGCGATATTGGTCACGGTATTGATGTCGTGTTCGGCGTAGTCGGGGAGGCTGGTGCAGGCGATGAGGTCGAGGTATTTGAGGACGGCGTTTAGGCGTTCAGCCAAGCAGGCGTGGAGGTCGCGCAGTGGGGCGTCGGCGTCGATCAGGAGGACGGGGTGGTCGGTGGCGGGGTGGGACATGTGGACGTAGTGGTGGAGCGTTTTTTTGATCGTCATAAGATTGCTCTTCAAATAATTAAGAAGTGCCACCTTTCTGCTGCGAAACAAATGGGTGGCAGCTGTATGCGGGTTCGCAGACCGGAGAAGAGACAAACCGGCAGACCCGAAGGTCTCCCACACACAGCCGCCATATAACGTAACGGCGGCGAATTTTGCCACAGTTGTCATCTAGCGGTGTGTGTCACTTCTGAGGGCTGCGAAACCCATCGCCAACTGCGGTCAGCGACAGCCCCACTCTAGGCAGCAATTCCCGCACCCACAACCGACCTGTAGGACGCAAACCCCTAACCTGTGGCGAGGGAGCTTGCTCCCGCTCGGCGACGCAGTCGTCGTAATTCGGGGCCTGCGGCGTGTCTGGAGAAATGAGCTCGCCGGTTTGGGGCGGCTTCGCAGCCCATCGAGGCTGAATCCCCTCGCCACAAGGGGTGTTTTCCTACGCGTTTTTCAGACTTCAAATTCGGTCGAATCTCAACTCATGGCTTTGCATGTTGGTACAGGGGCCACTGCGCAGCCCAGCGGGAGCAAGCTCCCTCGCCACAATGGATGTGTTGATGCACGAAAAAGGGACACCCAGCGGTGTCCCTTTTTATGTGCGCTAAACAGCCGTTACTTCGCCTTCCAATGCCCACCGCCACTTTCACAATCGATCTTCGCCTGCCCCAGATTCTCCGCGCCGTAGTAATACGTGGTCACTTGTGCCCCATCCGGGATGTTCAACGCTTTGGCGTTTTTATCCTTGCTGGTGGAGTGCGGGTTGGCCAGGGATTCCTGGGTAAGGGTGGCGAGGCAAGTGGCTTGATAGTGGTCGTCGCACTGCTGGACCTTTTTCTTGACGGCGTTGACCATGTCCTTGCTTTCGTTGCTGCACGACCAATCGATGGAATTGACGGGCATGCCCTCGTATTCGTAGCAACTGTGGCCGGAGACGGTGGGCACGGCGGCGCTGGAGGAGCGGGTCTCGACGTCGCAGCCCTCGGCCATGACACAGGTAGGGATGACGCAGAAGGTGGCGAGCAGAAGCAGGAATCGAATGTTCATCGGTATTTCCTCTTCAATGGCGCCGGTTCTGATCAATGATTGGGCGCTTATGGTTTCGAGAGGGCGCCGGGGAAGGAGGTTCCATCAGGTTTTTCATTTGCGCTGTTCGCGTAGACTGCGAAACAATCGGAAACATCTAGCGCCCAAGGATAGGAATTCGCCCATGATCGAAATCGGCGGCCGCAACAACGCCCCCACGCCGCAGCACAAGACCCACGACGTCTACATCTTCAGCATCGACCTGTCCCGAGCGGCCACGCCTTTCTGTTTCGAGCAATCGATCGGCGGCGGGCATGCCGAGCAGGGCGGTGCGCGCTGGTTGGCGCTGGATGAGCTGGATACCTGGCCCGGGGATTGGCGCGAGCATCTGAAAAAAGCTGATTGCGCCTGGGTCGCGGAGTTGATCGATGCGCATCCGGAGGCGGATCAAGTGACATTGGTGTCGATGATTCTCAAGCGTCACCCCGAGCCAGCCAAGCCAGCAAAGCCTGTCGGACGCTTGAAAGCGATTGGCGCCTGGCTCAAACGCAATATCCATGTCGGCGGCCGGTACGGCGTTTAATCCGAGGGAATATCCATGACGCAAACACTGGAACGCGCAATTGCCATCGCCGCCACCGCACACGCGGGGCAGGTGGACAAGGGCGGCGCGCCGTACATCTTGCATCCGCTGAAGGTGATGCTGCGCATGACCACGCTGGAGGAACGCATCGTCGCGGTGCTGCACGATGTGGTCGAGGATTGCGCTATCAGCCTCGACGACTTGCGCAAGGAAGGCTTCAGCGAAGAGGTGCTGACGGCCATTGCATCGGTGACCAAAGTACCCGGCGAGTCCTACGAGGATTTTGTCGAGCGAGCCGCGCAGAATCCGATCGGGCGGGTGGTGAAACTCGCCGATCTGGAAGAAAACAGCGACTTGTCGCGTATCGCCTCGCCCAGTTGGGAGGATCTGGAACGGGTCGAAAAATACCGCCGCGCGATCGGACGGTTGCGCGGTTAGGCCAATTGAATAGCCAGGAAGGCGAATATGAAATCCATTCTGTGTCTGTTGATCGCCGCCGGGTTTGGCGCTGTGTTGCAATCCCTCGGTGTGCCGCATGGCTTGCTGTTGGGCTCGATCCTGGTCACCGCTTTGGTCGTCACCCGATCAGGTTTTGCCCCCGCGACACCTTATGGTTTGGGCTACATCCAGGTCACGCTGGGCATCGCCACCGGGCTGATGTTCGAAGCGTGGGACAGTGCAGTGGCATCGGCAATGTTGCCCAGCCTTGGCGTGTTGCTGCTGTGTTTGATCGTGCAGATTGCGCTCGCTGCTTGGTGGCTGACACGCGGGGCCGGGTGGAATCGCACCGATGCGTTGTTGGCGGTTTATCCGGGGGCGCTGGCGGCGGTGTTCGATTTGCTGGAGTCGGAAAAGGCCTCGAGCAAGGTCATCATCGTGCACTTGATGCGGCTGTTGCTGATCACGGTGCTAGTGAGTTTTTTGATTCCGGGGCAGGCTTCCACCGCAGTGATTGAAGGCGATGCATTGACCACGGGTATGGCGCTGACCGTGCTTTCAGTGATCGGCTTGAGCGTGCTGCTCGGACGGTTACTGTTGGTGATCGGCGTGCCGGCGCCGTTCATGTTGACGGCGATCATCCTCACCGCCGTGTTCGTCAAATCGGGTTGGTTACACGGCTTTCACATGCCGGACTGGAGCCTGAATCTGGCAGCGCTGATTCTCGGCGTGCGAATCGGCTCGCGGTTTCAGGGTTTGGGCTTCAAGGAACTGGGACAGCATGGCCGTACCGCACTGGTGTCGGTCGGATTGATGATTGTGGTCGCGGCGGGATTTGCCGAAGTGGCGGCGCGATTCCTCGGGAGTGATCCGTTATCGTTATGGCTGGCGTACATGCCGGGGGCGATCGAGACGATTGCGATTGTCGCGTTCGCCGGTGGGCTGAACGTGGTGTTTATCCTGACTCATCACCTGGCGCGGATGGTGCTGCTGCACTTCGCGCCGGCGTTGCTGGTGCAGGTGCGGCGGGTGCGGGAGGAAAGCTGATTTTGCTGTGTGTCAGTTGTTTGTGGGTACCGCGAGGGTGGCGTCCCTTTGAACACTGAGTGCGGTTGTTGTGGCGAGGGAGCTTGCTCCCGCTGGGCTGCGCAGCAGCCCCAAACACGACGGCTGCGCCGCCGAGCGGGAGCAAGCTCCCTCGCCACAGGTCTACACGATGCTTTAAATAATGTGTGCGGCGAAACCTTCCTGCCCCGGGGCAATTGCATCCTTGAGCGTCAACGCCGGAATCTCGTAATCCCCCGCATTCTGTTGCCGATACGCAATCGGTCGCGTACTCCATAGCTCATCGAGACGCCCCCCCAGCTCTTCGCAGGTCGCGGCAAATTTCACCTCGTCCATGCGGCTAGTGCGATAGCTCACGAAGGGCGGCACCACATCGAATCCGGGGTAGTAAAGAATGCCGTGGTTGATCGGAAACAGCAGGTCATCAATCGGCCCATTGATCCCGCGCGGGCTATAGTGCGAATCCCAGCCGCCGGCCGTGACCATCAGCATCGCGCGTTTGCCTTTCATTTTCCCTTCGCCGTAGCGCTCACCCCAGCGGGAGTCGGAATGCTCGCCGACGCCGTAGGCAAACCCGCAGGCGTAGACGCGTTCGACCCAGCCCTTGAGGATCGCCGGCATCGAGAACCACCACAGTGGAAATTGCAGGATCAGTGCATCGGCCCACAGCAGTTTTTCCTGCTCGCGGGCGATGTCGGCGGCTTGCGTGCCTTGGGCGTAGGCAAGTTTCGAGTCACGGGAGGCATCGAACGGGCGACTGCGGTCACGTTCAGGGCTGTCGTCGGCGTCGAGGCTGGCTTTCCAGTTCATCGCGTAGAGGTCGGAGACCTGCACGGTGTGGCCGGCGGCTTGCAGGCGCTGGACGCTGAAGTCGCGCAGCGAGCCGTTGAGGGAAGTCGGTTCCGGGTGCGCGTAGACGAGTAGTACGTTCATGTTGAAGCTCCGTTGGCTGAGTAACAGCAGGATCGGCGTTCAACAGGTATATTGGAAATGAATGTCTGATATGTCTGGTATAGCCATGAATAATTTGAGACGGCTGGATATCAATCTGCTGATGACCCTGGACGTGTTGCTGGCAGAACACAATGTAACCCGCGCCGCAGAGCGGTTGAATCTGTCGCAGCCATCGGTGAGCGTGCACCTGGCGAAGTTGCGCGACATCTTTGCCGATCCGCTGTTGCTGCCCGGACCCCGTGGCATGCGCCCGACGGCTCGGGCCGATGAATTGCGGGAGCCTTTGCGCGAGGCACTCGAAGCGCTGGAGCGAGCGGTCGCGCCGGCCAGTGCGTTCGACCCGGCGCAGGCGACACACACCTGGAAAGTGGCGGCCACCGACTACGGGGAATCGACCATTCTCCTGCCGGCCCTGAGCGGATTGCGCGAACAAGCGCCGGGCACGCGCCTGGCGGTGATCGACCTGACACCGCCGCAACTGGTCAGGCAAGCGGAGCAGGGGGCATTCGATCTGGCATTGCATATCAGCGAGGACGCACCGCTGGAGTTGCACCGCCGCGCACTGTTCACCGAGCGCTATGTGTTGGCCGGGCGCGTCGGGCATCCGGGTTTGGTGGGCAAGCCAAGCCGCGAGCAGTTTTGTGCGCTGGAGCACGTCATGGTGTCGCGCGAAGGGGGAGGTTTTTTCGGAGTGACCGACAAGGCATTGGCCGACGTCGGCTTGTCGCGGAAAGTGGTGCTGTCGGTGCCGCACTTTCTGATGGTCATGTCGGTGCTGGCGAGCACCGATCTGGTGGCGATGCTGCCGTCACGGCTGGTGCGCGGTCACCCGGCACTGCAAGTGGTCGAGGCGCCGGTGGCGGTGCCGGGATACGAAATGGCGATGTTCTGGGGCGAGCGGCTGCACCGGGATCCGGCGCACAAGTGGCTGCGCGAGCATCTGGCAGCGTCGGTGTGACGGCTCAGGCGTGGCCCAAGGCAATCGCGAAGGACACGACGATCATGCAAGCGAAAGCGAAGTTGAGATTCATGAGGTGTTCATCCTGAGCCTTTTGAGAGTGGGGCCATTCTGAACAGGCTGAATGCAAAGAAAAAATTCGCCGTAGTGATTCCAATGATCGAAACAATTGATACCCGCCGGTTTGTATTTGTCCGAGCCTTTCGCTAGTCTCGGCAAAACCTGCAATTACAAGCACAAACAGGCAAAACCATGCACGACCACTCTGTCATCGAACTGCCCTCTGTCCGCCGGCAGAAAATCCTGCTGATCCTCGAACGCGACGGCAAAGTCATGGCCTCCGAGTTGAGCCAGCACTTTGCGGTGTCTGAGGACACCATCCGCCGCGACCTCGCCGAACTGGACAACGCCGGCCTGGTGCAACGAGTGCATGGTGGGGCGCTGCCGCGACCAAAAGACACCGGCAAGGATTACTTCACCCGCATCAGTGAAACCGACGAGGTGAAGACGCGCCTGGCGCAGCTTGCTGCGGGGCGGGTGAAGGATGGTCAGATCGTGCTGTTCGATTCCGGCACCACCACGCTGCAGATCGCGCGTTCGTTGCCGGCTGACATCAAGCTCACCGCCGTGACCACTTCGCCGATGACCGCCATTACGCTCGCCGAATACAAGGGCATCAAGGTGATTCTCGCGGGCGGACAACTGAATCTGGCGACGATGTCAGTCAGCGGTCACGAGACCGTGCGTCTGCTGCAAGGCATCAAGGCTGACGTGCTGTTTACCGGGGTGTGCGCGATTCATCCGGAGGTGGGGCTCAGTTCACTGTATTTCGATGAGGTGCCGGTGAAGCAGGCATTGTTCGAAAGCGCCGCGCAGGTGATCGCGGTGACCACGGCGGATAAGTTGGGGGCAGTGGAGCCGTTCGTGGTGACGCCATGCACGCGGGTGCACACGCTGATTACCGAACGGCATCTGGCGTCGGGCAGTGTTGAGGATTACCGGCGATTGGGGATCGAGGTGGAGCAGTTGCCTGATTGAGATTTGTAGTGAGGCCGATTGCCTCATCGCGAGTAGGCTCACTCCTACAGTTGGAATGCGTCCCCCTTGTAGGAGTGAGCCTGCTCGCGATAGGGCCAGTGCAATCAACGCAACTTTTCAAGCATCTGGTAATACCACATCCCCGCCGCCAACAACGGATTGCCCAGTAAATCCCCCATCGGCACGCGGATGTGTTGGCACTGTGCAAAGGTGTCGAACTGTTCCATCTGCCCGGTGATCGCCCGGCTCATGATTTCGCCCATGATGTGCGTCGTGGCAATGCCATGGCCCGAGTAACCCTGGCAATACCAGACGTTGTCCGAAAGCTTGCCCAGTTGCGGGATGCGGTTGATGACGATGCCCATCGCGCAACTCCACTGGTAGTCGATCTGCACCCCTTTGAGCGCCGGGAACGTCTGTTCGATGCACGGGCGCAATTCGGCGGCGATGTCGCGTGAGTCCTTGCCGCTGTAGTTGGCACCACCGCCAAACAGCAGGCGCCCGTCGGCGGTGAGGCGGTAGTAGTCGAGGACGAAGCGGCAGTCATAGACGGCGAGGTCTTCGGGGTTGATCTGCTTCGCCAGATCGCCGAGAGGCGCGGTGGTGACAATGCCGCCCATGGCCGGGAAGATCTTGCCCTTGAGTTGGCCCGGTTCGAGCTTGTGATAGACGTCGCCGGCAAGCATCACTTGATTGGCGTCGATCTGGCCGTGGGCAGTGCGCACACCTGGCGTGTCGCCATGGATGATCTCCAGCACTTCGCTGTTTTCGAAGATCAGCGCACCAAGACTTTCCGCCGCCCGCGCTTCGCCGATACATAGATTGAGCGGGTGCAGGTGCATGTTGCGGGTGTTCTTGATCGCGCCGTGATAGAGATCGCTTTGCAGCAAATCGCGCACTTGGCTGCGGTCGAGCAGGCTGACCTCGTCACCAAGTCCACGGCGCACGGCTTCTTCGTAATCGTGGCGCAGATCGGTCATGTGGCTGGGCTTGTAGGCTGCATGCAGGTGACCGTGTTTGAGGTCGCACTGGATGGCGTATTTCTCGACGCGCTGCTTGATGATTTCGTGCCCACGCCAGCGCAGGTGCCAGATGAAGTCGTCGACCTCATCGCCGAGTGTCGGGCGCATCTGTTTGCGCATCGCACCGTCACCGGAGAGGCTGCCGGTGACCTGGCCGCCATTGCGCCCGGTGGCGCCCCAGCCGATTTTATGGCTTTCGACGATGGCGACTTTCAGGCCTTTTTCGGCGAGTTCGACGGCCGTGGCGACGCCAGTGAAGCCGCCACCGATGATCACCACGTCAACCTTGTGCCGGCCTTGCAGGGGCGGGTAGTCGGTGTCCTGGTTGAGGGTGGCGGTGTAGTAGGAATTGCAGCGTTCGGTCATGTCAGTGTCCACACAAATTTCGAATCGGTAGGCGGTCCTTTGTAGGAGTGAGCCTGCTCGCGATAGCGGTGTGTCAATCAACCAAAATGTTGACTGACATGGCCTCATCGCGAGCAGGCTCACTCCTACAAAAGCGGTGGTTGTGCTTCAGGCTTCGGTCAGATACCAGCGCCAATCCTGCTCACCTACCTCTGCCATGAACTGCCGATACTCGGCACGCTTCACCGCCAGATACACCCCGAGAAATTCCTGCCCCAGCGCATCCCGCGCCCACGCTGAATTTTCCAGCGCCTGCAACGACGTCAGCCAATCAGTCGGCAGCAATTCCTTGGCCTGCGCATAGCCGTTGCCTTCCACCGGTTCGCCCGGATCGAGATCCTCGCGAATGCCGCGATGAATACCCGCAAGGATCGCCGCTGCGGCCAGATACGGATTGGCATCGGCGCCGCAGATGCGGTGTTCGATGTGCCGGGTGTTGGCCGGGCCGCCGGGCACGCGCAGGCTGACGGTGCGGTTGTCGACACCCCAGGTTGGCGCCAGCGGCGCGTAGCTGTTGGCCTGGAAACGCCGGTAAGAGTTGGCGTTTGGGCAGAACAGCAACAGCGAATCGAGCAAGGACGCGAGCATGCCGCCAATCGCCGTGCGCAGCAGCGGGGTGCCGGCCGGGTCCTCGGCCGCAAACAGATTGCGCCCCTCGTTATCGGCGAGGCTGACATGCATGTGCATCCCGGTGCCGGCCAGATCATCGAACGGTTTGGCCATGAACGTCGCTTGCATGCCGTGCTTGTGCGCGACCGCTTTGACCAGCCGTTTGTAACGCACGGCCTGATCCATCGCTTCCAGCGCATCGCCGTGTTCGAGGGTGATTTCCACTTGGCCCGGCGCGTATTCCGAGATCGCCGTGCGCGCGGGAATGCCGTGCAGTTTGCAGGCGCTGTAGAGGTCGGCGAGGAAGGGTTCGATCTGCTCCAGTTCGCGCAAACCGTAGACCTGGGTGTGTCGCGGTCGACCGCCGTCGGCATCCAGCGCCGGTTGCGGGCGGCCGTTGTGATCGCGTTTGGCGTCGAGCAGATAGAACTCCAGTTCGCACGCCATGATCGGGCGATAGCCTTCGGACTTGAGGCCGTCAATGATCTTGATCAGCAGGTGACGCGGGTCAGCAATGCTCGCTGGCATGCCCTCCGTCGGGTGCATGCTGACCTGCACCGCAGCGGTCGGAATCTGCCGCCACGGCAGGCGCACCAGACTGCCTTCCAACGGATAGGCGCGGCAGTCGATATCGCCAACGTCCCAGACCAGACCTGAGTTTTCGACGTCCTCACCTTGGACGGTCAGACCGAGAATGGTGCTGGGCAATGGCCGACCACTCTCATACACCGCCAATAGCTCTTCGCGGTGCAACAGCTTGCCGCGTGGCACGCCGTTGGCGTCGAGGATGAACAGTTCGATCATGTCGATATCGGGGTTCTGTTCAAGGAACAGGCGTGCGTCTTCGATGGCTGCGAATTTCATAATCAATCACTCACGATGGCGCCGTGCAGGCGCGCAGATTCGGGCCGGACTCAGCTATGGGCGTCCTGGCAGGAATATCAAATGCAGATCAGTCAGACGAGATACAAAACCTGTGGCGAGGGGATTCATCCCCGATGGACTGCGCAGCAGTCCTGACTTTTGGGGCCGCTTCGCGCCCCAGCGGGAGCAAGCTCCCTTGCCACAAATGGATCTTTTCTGACTGACAGAAATCAGCAGGCGATATCCGGCGGGCGTGCGGAGTGACGCAGCTTGGAACGGCGCAGGGCCATGGGGAGATTGACGATACGATTCATACGCCGCCCCCGTGAGAGAGGGTGCGCAGTGCAGAGACGGTCAACGATTTTCGTTGTTGTGGTGACGTACTCATAACGCGTGTTTCCGTTGGCGGAAAACGACGGTGGCGGGGCAGGCCCGCCGACCGGTGTGCCCGGATAGTAAGGGGGAATCCCTGGGCGTGTAAACGGAAGTTTCGGTGGCCGGGTTTCAGCGCATCAAGTGAAAGCCCAGCCCGCCGAGGGCGCAAACGATCAACACGGCAATCACGCCGCGTTTGAAAACGAACAGGGCCAAGGCTGCTGCCACCGCCAATACGATCGAGAAAATATCCGCTGCCCCGGACAACCCGTTCGGCCAGAACACGTGATAGGCGAAGAAACACGCCAGGTTGAGAATCACCCCGACCACTGCTGCCGTGATTGCGGTCAATGGCGCGGTGAACTTCAATGCGTTGTGCGTCGATTCCACCAACGGCCCGCCGGCAAGGATCAACAGAAACGAGGGCAGGAAGGTAAACCACGTCACCAGCGTCGCCGCCAGTGCACCAGCGGCAAAGGCCTGTTCCGGAGCGAATATCGGTTGCACGTAGGCGCCAACGAAACCGACAAACGCCACCACCATGATCAGCGGTCCCGGCGTGGTTTCGCCCAGCGCCAGGCCATCGATCATCTGCGTCGGCGTCAGCCAGCCGTAATGCCCGACCGCGCCCTGATAGACATACGGTAGCACCGCGTAAGCGCCGCCAAAGGTCAGCAACGCGGCTTTGGTAAAGAACCAGGCCATTTGCGTGAAGGTGCCATCCCAGCCGAACAGGGCTGTCAGCAACGCCATGGGCAAACACCACAGTGCTGCGCCGATCAACAGCAGTCGCCACAGCTTTGGCAGGCTGAATCGAGCGTGTTCGGGTGTCGGCGTATCGTCATCGATCAGCGCCGGACCGAAAGATTTTTCACTGTTGCGCTGCGCACCCTTATCGAAACGCTGCGGGGCCATTCGCCCACCGAGATAACCGATCAACGCCGCGCCGAGCACGATTATCGGGAACGGCACATTGAACGCAAAGATCGCCACGAACGAAGCCCCGGCAATCGCCCATAACCAGGCATTTTTCAAGACTCGCGAGCCGATGCGATGCGCAGCGTGCAGCACAATGGCGGTGACCGCCGGTTTGATCCCGTAAAACACCCCGGCCACGGCCGGCACGTCACCGAAGGCCATATACAGCCACGACAGCGCAATCAGAATGAACAGCGAAGGCAACACAAACAGCGTTCCCGCGATCACACCGCCCCAAGTGCGATGCAGCAACCAGCCGATGTACGTCGCCAGTTGCTGGGCCTCGGGGCCGGGCAGCAACATGCAGTAGTTGAGGGCGTGGAGAAAACGTCGTTCGGAGATCCAGCGTCGGCGCTCGACCAGTTCCTGGTGCATGATCGCGATCTGCCCGGCCGGGCCGCCGAAGCCGATGCAGCCGAGCTTGAGCCAGAAGGGCCAGGCCTGGCGCAGGGTGACGGGTTCGGGGCGGGGCAGATCTTTGGGTGCTGTGCTCAAGTGCGGTTCCTGAGTCGGGTTCTGGCGGAGTCGCTATCTAATCAGGATTTTGTTCAAGAGTGGTGTCAGGCTTGCCCCTCACCCCAGCCCTGTGGGAGCTGGCTTGCCAGCGATGGCGGCCTGACATTCAACACCGCCTATTCGGCCAGCGCTTCAATCCCGAACATCTTCCGCGCCTCGGCGAAACACTTCTCGGCAATCGCCGAGCGCGGTTCGGTCTTGCGCATCACCAGCCCCAATGGCGCAAGCACGCTGGCATCCGGCAAGTTCATGAACGACAGATGCTCGATCGGCTCTTCCAGTCCACTGTCCAGCGGCATGATCGAGCAGCAGAAACCCTGGTGAATCGCCTGCAACAGCTGATAGGTCGAATCGCTTTCCAGGATCGGCTGCGGATTGAGTCCGCGACTGCGGAAGCTCATGTCGATGGATTTGCGGTAATGCATGCCGGTGGTGATCATCCCCAGCGGCAATTCGGCGGCGTCTTCCCAGCTCATCTCCGTGCCTTCGAAATGGAAGTGACGGTTGTCGTAGAGCAGGCCGACGCGGGTTTCGCCGATTTCGAAAAACTCGAAATAGCCAGGATTGATGTGGTCGAGGTAGCACACGCCGAGGTCGAGCTGATTGTTGCTCAGGCCCGCAATGATTTCGTCGGAACTGAGCGACGACAGATTGAATTTCAGCTCCGGGTATGTGCCCGATAACCCCTGAATGTAATTGACCGGATTGAAGTTGCTCAGCGGCACCAGACCCAGACGCAGACTGCCGACCAATTGCCCGCGACAGGCCGCTGCCTCGGCAAACAAACCGTCGTGTGCCGCCAGCAGCGTCCTGGCCCAGGCCAGCACCCGCTCGCCGGCCTGGGTAAAACCTTCAAAGCGCTGACCACGATTGACCAGCACCAGATCCAGCTCATCTTCGAGATTGCGCAGGCGCATCGACAGGGTCGGCTGGGTGATGTGGCAGCGCGCGGCGGCCTGGCCGAAGTGACGGGTTTCGTCCAGCGCGATCAGGAACTTGAGTTGTTTGATGTCCACGACAGCACCTGCTCGATGGGAAGTTTTTGATTGAGTGTTGACGCAGATGCGCACCGCGCACGAAAAGCGCGAGGTGCGACGATCTCATTTGAGTGTTCATTCGTCCAATCGGAAGGCTCTAAAACCATATCGGTCCGCTCTATCGCCGTCATTTTCATGGGCTTCGGCCAAGGGCAGAAGAGCCGATAGAGCAGGTCGATAGAGTGGTTGGCCAGAGTGATTAGACAGTCCTCATAAGTGCCACTTAGGCTGCTCGGCAATCTGATTGATCACTGCCGGAGAGCCCCATGAGCGCCAAAGCGGATGCCCTGTTTGTCCCCCTGAACATTGCCGTGCTGACGGTCAGCGATACCCGCGATTATGCCAACGATACGTCGGGCCAGTTATTGGTCAGCCGTCTGCTGGAGGCTGGCCACACCTTGAGCGAGCGCAACCTGCTCAAGGATGACCTGTACAAGATCCGCGCCCAGGTCGCGAACTGGATTGCCGGCGAGGGTATTCAGGTGGTGCTGATCACCGGCGGCACGGGTTTCACTGGCCGCGACAGCACGCCGGAAGCCGTAGCCTGTTTGTTCGACAAGCAGATTGATGGTTTTGGCGAGCTGTTCCGCGCAATTTCGATTCTCGACATCGGCACTTCCACCGTGCAGAGCCGTGCGTTGGCCGGGTTGTCCAACGGTACGCTGGTGTGTTGCCTGCCGGGCTCGACCGGTGCTTGCCGCACCGCGTGGGAAGGCATCCTCGTCGAGCAACTCGACAACCGTCATCGCCCGTGCAATTTCGTCCCGCACCTGAAACCGCTGCAAGCCTGTGGAACGCGCGGATGAGCCGCACACCGTTGATGCCGGTCGAGGAAGCGCTCAATCAATTGCTGGCCATGGCCAATGAACAGGGCCTGGCGGACAGCGAAGTGCTGGCGCTGGATGACGCGTGCGGGCGTGTGTTGGCCAGTGATCTGGTGGCGACGCTGGATCTGCCGCCGTGGCCGAACAGCGCCATGGACGGCTATGCGCTGAACCTCGCGGATCTGCATCGGCAGCCGTTGAAGGTGTCGCAAAAGGTTTACGCCGGACTTGCACCGGATGCTCTGTTGCCGGGGACTTGCGCACGGATCTTTACCGGCGCGCCGCTGCCGCTCGGCGCCAATTGCGTGGAGATGCAGGAAAACACCGAAGTGCTGGAGGATGGTAGCGTGCGGTTTTTGCAGCCGCTGAAGGTGGGGCAGAACATTCGTGCTCAGGGTCAGGAGAATCGCGTCGGCGATATTCTGTTGCGCGCGGGCAAACGCCTGGGGCCTTTCGAACTGGCGGTGGTGGCGGGGCAGGGCCTGGCGCAGTTGCATGTGGTGCGTCGGCCTCGGGTGGCGCTGCTGTCCACCGGGGACGAGCTGGTGGACCCGGGCCAGCCGCTGCGTCCCGGCAGCATCTACAACAGTAATCGCGTATTGCTCAAGCACTGGCTCGGTGAGTTGGGTTGCGAGGTGATCGACGCCGGGATTCTGCCGGATCGTCCGGCGCAGACGCGGCTCAAGCTTGAGCAACTGCAAGTCAGCGCAGACCTGATTCTAGCCACGGGCGGCGTGTCGGCCGGCGATGCCGATTGCCTGGGCCAGGTGCTGCGGGACAATGGCAAACCACTGCTGTGGAAACTCGCGATCAAACCCGGCAAGCCGCTGACCGTCGGCCATTTCGGCGCGGTGCCGGTGATTGGTTTGCCGGGTAATCCGACTTCGGCACTGGTGACGTTCGGGTTGCTGGCGCGGCCGTATCTGTTGCGTATTCAAGGCGTGGAAGACGTCATGCCGCTGAGTTTTTCGGTGAATGCCGGGTTCGATTGGCCCAAACCGGGCAGCCGTCGTGAATACCTACGGGTGCGATTGGAGGCGGGCCGTGCGGCGCTGTATCCGAATCAGAGCTCCGGCGTCTTGCTGGGTGCGACCTGGGCCGATGGCCTGGTGGAAGTCCCCGAGAACAGCACCCACAGTGTTGGCGATCCGCTGCGCTTCATTCCTTTCAGCGAACTCTTTTAAAGCAAAGATCAAAAGATCGCAGCCTTCGGCAGCTCCTACACAGGAATGCGTTTACCTGTAGGAGCTGCCGAAGGCTGCGATCTTTTTGCGATACCCACAAAAATCCCACAGGGAGTCGGATGATTGGGGGGAAGTGTTCAGCTCAGGACGTAATCCGCCGGCAGCAGCATCGGCGGAAGCTTTGTTTCGCCCAGTTCGCTGAGGATGTCGCGCTCGATGGTGCGCACCAGAGAGTCAGTTGCCAGGTCGTTTTCATCGCGGCCGAACGGATCTTCCAGCTCATCGGCAATCGCATCCAGACCAAAAAACGTGTAGCTGACAATCGCCGTGAACAGCGGCGTCAGCCAGCCCAAGGGTTCGGCCATGGCGAACGGCAGCAGGATGCAAAACAGGTAAATCGTGCGGTGCAGCAGCAAGGTGTACGGGAAGGGCAGCGGCGTATTCTTGATGCGCTCGCACACGGCTTGCGCCTGGGTCAGGCTGGTCAGGTGATTGGCCAGCAGCATGTAACGCCACTCGCTCAGTTCACCGCTTTCATGCAAGTCGGAGCATTGCTGGCCGACCTGCTGCAGGATCCGCCCGCTGTAGTCCGGCACCTGTGCATCGTGTTGCGGGGTGATCCACGCGCTGCTCGCGGCCGCTTCGTTTTCCCGGCGCAGCCGTGCATTCAGCGAGTGCGCAAACCCACAGAGATTGAGCAGCAACGGTTTGCGCTGCACTGAGTCACGGATGACGTGGGTCTCGCGAATCACCGAACGAATGTGCACGATCACTTCGCCCCACGCCTTGCGCGCCTCATACCAGCGGTCATAACAGGCGTTGTTGCGAAAACTCATGAAGATCGACAGCGACAATCCGAGCAAGGTGAACGGCGTGGCGTTGACCTTGGTGAAGTTGCTTGGATGGAGGATTTCCATCAGCACAATGGCGGAGGCCAGCAGCGTGACCATCAACGTGCGCATGGCAATGCGTTTGGCGATCGAACCCTTGAGGGTGAAGAGAATGGCGAACTGGTTGACCTTGGGTCTGACGATCATGCTGTGCGATCCCGGTTAAGCATGGAGGGCGGATCAGCCGCCGGTCATGTTCATGAAGCGCACGACCTGGACATCGTCGTTCACCTCGAAATTGTGCCGATACGGCTTGAGTTTCATCGCTTCAATGATGGCTTTCTCCAGCCGTTGCGGCTGTCCCGGATGGGCGCGAAGTACCGCTTTCAAGTCCACCGAATGTTCGTTACCCAGACACAGTAGCAAACGCCCCTCGACGGTCAGCCGCACCCGATTGCAGGTGCCGCAAAAGTTGTGGCTGTGCGGCGAGATAAAGCCCAGGCGAATCCGCGGAGCTTCGGCCAGCCGCCAGTAACGCGACGGCCCCTGAGTCGATTCCGCCGAGTCGATCAGCGTATAGCGTTCGGCAATCTTCTCGCGCACTTGGGTGCTGGAGAAAAACGATTCTGCGCGGCTGTGCTCGCTGATGATGCCCAGCGGCATTTCCTCGATGAAGGAGATGTCGAGCTGACGGTCGATGGCGAAACGCACCAGATCATTGATCTCGTGATCGTTGCGGCCCTGCATCACCACGCAGTTGAGTTTAGTGCGGGTAAAACCGGCCTCGCGTGCAGCATCGATGCCGTTGATCGCTTGCGCCAGGTCGCCGGTGCGGGTCAGTTGTTTGAAGCGCTCGGGGTCGAGGCTGTCGAGGCTGATGTTCAGCCTCTTGACCCCGGCGTCGAACAACGGCGCGGCGAGTTTGCCGAGCTGCGAGCCGTTAGTGGTCAGGCACAGTTCACGCAGGCCGGGCAGGGCGGCGATCTGCTTGCAGAGCTTGACCACGCCGGGGCGAATCAACGGCTCGCCACCGGTCAGGCGGATCTTGCGCGTGCCAAGGGCGACGAAGCTCTGCGCCAGTTGATAGAGCTCTTCCAGCGTCAGCACCTGCTGGCGCGGCAGAAACTGCATGTCTTCCGCCATGCAATAGACGCAACGGAAGTCGCAGCGGTCGGTCACCGACAGGCGCAGATAGTCGACGCGGCGGTTGTAACCATCGATTAAGACGCGCTCTGACATGACAGCCTCGCAGGAGTGGAAACCACTGTGAAGGGTTTGGGTCAGCGCAGGTTATGGGCGACTTTTACTCGAGTCCAATCACTGTTAGTGAACGGCTGATTGATGCCGTCGATGATCAACTGTTTTTCCTCGAAATTTACCGCGTTTGATTCGTAAGGCTCAGTAAATAAAGAGTTTTTAGGCGTGTTAGATGCTTTCGACAACGTGCTGATAAATGGTGATGTACGCGGCGGGGATGAGAACCCACTAAACCCCTTTGGGACAGGATGATGAGTATTGCACCGAACATTGTAGGAGTGAGCCTGCTCGCGATAGCGGTGGATCAGTCAATGGAGATGCTGACTGGACCGGCCTCATCGCGAGCAGGCTCACTCCTACAGGGTTTTGTGTTGAGCAGGGACAGTGGTGTCTTTGAGATTTATTGGGCACCAAACATCGCGGTCCAATAGATCCCCGCACTGCTTTTCGGGTCAGTCGCGTAAGCGGCGCCGAATTCCTTGTACTGCGGGTTCATCAGGTTGGCGCAATGGCCGGGGCTGGCGAGCCAGCCTTCGACGACTTTGTGTACGGTGTCTTGCCCGGCGGCGATGTTTTCGCCGACCAGTTGGCCGCCGTAGCCGGCGAGTTCAGCGCGATCGCCCGGGGTGCGGCCGTCGCGGTCCTTGTGGTCGAAGTAATTGTTGTTGGCCATGTCGCGGCTGTGATCCTGGGAGATGGTGCCCAGGCTCGCGTTCCAGGCCAGCGGTGTCGCGGCGGCGAAGGCCTGGCCGCCACATTGACGCGGCTGGCTGCGAGCGACATTGAGTTCACTCAGCAGTTTCTGCCCCTCACTTTGCGCATCGCCAAGTTTCGCCGACAGCAACGGCCGCGCCAGCACAATGCGCCAGTCCCGGTCGTCACGGCTGACACCGACATCGACGAACTGCGGATCAAGCACCACCTGACAGAAACTTTCCTGAATCGCTTTCATGGCCGATGTCGCATCACGCGGGCCGTTGAGCGTGATCGCCTGGACATTGACCATCGGGTAACTGGCACTGGCCATGGCTTGTTGCAGATCGACAGCGCCAGTGGCAGGCAATCTCAGCCGTGGATCGGCCGACAGCGGCGGCAGTTCATTCGACGCCTGAGTGCCGCAGCGCTGCGGTTGGCTGCGGTAGCTGTTGATCGACTCGATCAGTTGCGACTCATCGCCGGCCATGGCCGACGCGGCAAACATGACGCCTGCGGACAACGCGGCAAATCGCAAAACAGATGGCATGAAGCGCATGGAAATCTCCCTTGAGCTGAGTGCGCCCATGATGCGCGAAAGGCCCCCCGTGGGTGCAATGTCTTTTTCTTCATTCGGCGGTTTTTTCTGCGGAACGTTGCCAGCGAATTTGCCGTCTACACTCTGCGAAGACCCCGGGAGCCGGGCGTCTCAACCACGAAACACGTTGCCCGTCTCGGGCGCTGCCGGAAGAATCGATGATGCGATTGAACGGGTTGCTTTGCTGTCTTGTGTTAACCCTGCTGACCGGCGTGGCATCGGCCACCGATCAAGCCCCGATCAAGGAAAAGGCTGAAGAAAAAGCTCAGGTGCTGGAAGAAAAAGCCGCCGATAAACCCAACGCGCCGCCCGCGGCAAAATCCGAAGCGATTACCCCGACCGAAGCACAAGCGGTGGACCCGGCCGGTGCCGCGCCGCTGGACGATCCTATTACCTGTCTGGCGCGCAGTATCTATTGGGAAGCCAAGGGCAAGGACACGGCGGACATGGAAGGTGTCGCCAGCGTGGTGATGAACCGGCTCGGGCATGACGGCTTTCCCGGCACCGTCTGCGAAGTGGTCAAGCAGGGTTCGGAAACCAGGAGTTGCCAGTTTTCCTGGTGGTGCGATGGCAAGCCGGACCAGGTCAAGGAAGATGCCGAATATGCCTTGGCCAAGGAAATCGCCGGCAAGGCGCTCAACCGTCAACTCACCGATCGCACCCACGGTGCCTTGTATTTCCACGACCGTAATGTTCATCCGAGCTGGGCCAAGGAGTACCGCAAAACCGCTGAGACGAAAAAATTCCTCTTCTATAAACCTGCCGGCGGCGACGCGCGCTAGGCGCAGACTTCCCGCACGCAATTACGTAACCAGCGGTGCGCGGGGTCGGCGTCCATGCGCGGATGCCAGAGCATGGATACGCTGATCTCCGGCATCTCGAAAGGCAGGGCGAAACTGTGCAGGCCCGTGCGCAGCTTGCTCGTATGACGTTGCGGAACGGTCGCGATCAGGTCGGATTCACGCACCAGCGTCAACGCCGCCGAAAACCCGCCGAATGAAGTGACGATATCCCGCGTCAGCCCCACGGCGAGTAATGCGTCGTCGACCGGGCCGCTGCTGCGCCCACGCCTTGAGATGAGAATGTGCTGGCCGCCGGCAAAGCGTTTGGCGCTGATCTTGCCCATGCTCAATGGATGCCCCTCACGCACCACGCCAATCCACTGATCCTGAAACAGGATGCGGCTGTGCAGCGTCGGGTCAGTGCTGTCGTCGACCACCCCGGTCTCCAGATCCACGCGGCCTTCGCGCAGTGGTGTGCTGTCCTTGTCGGCTTTTTGCACAAAGCGCAGGCGCACGTCGGGCGCCTCTTCAGCGATCCGCGCGAGCAGGGCGGCGGCGAAGGTTTCGACAAAACCGTCGGTGTTACGCAGGGTGAACGTGCGCTGCAACTGGCCTGGATCGAGCACGTCGGCGGGTCGCAAAACCGCCTCGGCTTCCTGCACCAGATGAGCGACCCGTTCGCGCAGTTCCAGCGCTCGCGGCGTCGGCACCAGACCACGACCGGCCCGCACCAGCAATGGATCCCCGGTGGTTTCGCGCAAACGGGCCAGAGCACGACTCATGGCCGAAGGGCTCAAGCGCAGAGATTTGGCGGCGCGGGCAACGCTGCCCTCGCGCAGCAACACGTCGAGGGTGATCAGCAGGTTCAGATCCGGTCCAAACATGACATGGCGTTCCGTGCAGGTATCGAGTGCAAAGCATGCGTCTTGCGCCTTGTGTTGTCGAGACTCAAGCTACGGCGCATGACCTTGCACCGTGAGCGCCCCATGTCCGAAGATTCCTTGAGCACCACCGCCCGCTGGGCGTTGACCAGTCTGGCGCTGTCGATGTTGATGCCGTCGCTGGACACCAGTATTGCCAACGCCGGGTTGCCCGTTCTGGCGGCAGCGTTTGAGGCGACGTTTCAGCAGGCACAGTGGATTGTGCTGGCCTATCTGCTGGCAATCACCACGCTGATTGTCAGCGTCGGGCGTCTGGGTGACGGCTTCGGTCGGCGTCGCCTGCTGTTGATCGGGATCGGTATTTTCACCGCAGCTTCATTGGCCTGCGCGCTGGCACCTGGACTGGCCTGGCTGATCGGTGCACGGGCGGTGCAAGGTGTGGGAGCGGCAATCATGTTCGCGTTGACCGTCGCGCTGGTGGCCGATGCGGTGCCCAAGACACGAGCGGGCAGTGCAATGGGGTTGCTGGCAACGATGTCAGCCACCGGCACGACCCTCGGGCCGTCGCTGGGTGGGTTGCTGATGGCGCATGCCGGCTGGCAGTCGATATTTCTGCTCAACGTGCCATTGGGCTTGCTCAATGCGTGGCTGGTTTATCGCTTTCTGCCGGCAGATCGAACGGTGCGCACGGGGGTTGCGTTTGATTATCTCGGTTCCGGGGTGCTGGTGTTGACGCTGGCTGCCTACGCGCTGGCGATGACGCTTGAAGGTTTCACGCTGGCGTTGCTGCTGTTGAGTCTGTGCGGTGTGAGCGTGTTCGTGATCGTCGAGATGAGGGCCAAGGCGCCGCTGATTCGCCTGTCCTTGTTCGCCGATTTGCGCCTGAGCGGCAGTCTGCTGCTGACGTTGCTGGTGACGACCGTGATGATGACCACGCTGGTGGTCGGGCCGTTTTATCTGAGTCGCGGATTGGGTCTGAGCAGCGCCATGGTCGGGGTGGCGTTGTCGGTGGGACCTCTGTTGTCGGCGTTCAGCGGAGTGCCCGCCGGTCGTCTGGTGGATCGCTTTGGCGCGCGGCGGGTGGTGCCTGGTGCCTTGCTCGGGCTGGTATGCGGCTGCGGATTACTGGCGTTATTGCCGATGAGTCTCGGACTGCCTGCTTATTTATTGCCAGTGGCGGTGGTCGCCGCCAGTTACGCCTTGTTCCAGGCCGCCAACAACACCGGGTTGATGGCCGGTGTCAGTCAGAATCAGCGCGGCGTGGTGTCGGCGTTGCTCGGGCTGGCGCGCAATCTGGGCCTGATCACCGGCGCTGCGGCGATGGGCGCGGTGTTTGCCGTGGCCACCGGCGATCCGACTCAGGCACCTGCTGCGGTTGTCGCCAGTGGCTTGCACATCACATTCGCCGTCGCGGCGGCATTGATGGGCATGGCCCTGATCATCAGCCGAACACCGATTAAATGTAGGAGTGAGCCTGCTCGCGATAGCGTCCGCCCAGCCAAAACCTCAATTGACTGAGCCATTCTCTGTAGGCGCTGCGGCACGCTGCGATCTTTTGATTCTGTTTTTAAAGCCAGAATCAAAAGGTCGCAGCCTCGTTTCACTCGACAGCTCCTACAGGGTATTGCTTCGGATGTCCGTTCCGGGCGGGGAAGAACAATTCGAAGCAGGTTTGGCCGTTGTTGCTGCTGACGCGGTAGCGACCGTGATGCAGTTGCATGATGGTCGCGACAATCGACAGTCCCAGTCCGTTGGATTGTGCCGAGCGTTCGCGGGACTGATCGACCCGGTAAAAACGCTCGAACAATCGCGACAAGTGTTCCGCCGGGATCGTCGTGCCCAGATTACGCACTCGCAGATAACTGCCGTCCGCTTCGGCAATCGCTTCAACCTGCACCGTCGAGTCCGCCGCACCGTACTTGATCGCGTTGGCACACAGGTTGGCCAGTGCCCGGCGCAGCAGCATCGGTTCGGCCCAGATCACGCCGCGACCACGGGCCTCGATGCAGATGCCGACGTCTGCTGCCAGGCCTTCGAAATAGTCGGCGATCCGTTGCATCTCATCGGCGGCATCCAGTTCCTGCCGTTGGCTCAAGGCACTGGCCGGGTCGGTGCGCGCCAGAAACAGCATGTTGTCGAGCATCCGCGTCAGCCGCTCCAGCTCTTCGACATTGGAGGCGAGCAGCTGTTGATAGGCGTCGATGCTGCGCGGCTGTTGCAGGGCGACCTGGGTTTCGCCGAGCAGGTTGTTGATCGGCGTGCGCAATTCGTGAGCCATGTCGGTGGAGACCTGACTCAACTGCGCAAAACCCCTGGCAAGGCGATCGAGCATGGCGTTGAACGCTTCGATCATCGGCCGCAACTCTCGCGGTGCGCCTGCACTGGCCAAGCGTTCATTGAGGTTGCCGACGCCGATCCCATGGGCGTGTTTTGCCAACCGGCGCAACGGTAGCAAACCGCGATAGACCAGCAAGCAACCGACCAGCGCAAGGACAATCGCAGCCAGTGATGCGAGGCCGTACACGCTGAGCCGATAGTTGGCGAGCATCGCCGTGCGTTCGCTCATCAGCTTGCCGATGAGCACTTGCAGGTTGCCCAGATCGCCGGAGTCGATGCTCGCCGCCACGGCCGAAAACGGCACGCCGTTGATGCTTGGCAGATGCTGCACGTCGTTGAGGGCCATCACATGGTCGACCGGCACGGCGGGCACGCTCGGCAGCGCCAGATTGCCGGGGTTGACCACCAGCAGCGGCGGATGGCCCGGCGCGCCAATCGTCAGCAGCGCTTCGCGGGTACCGAGCATGTTCTGAAACAGCGCCGGTTTGTTCTTGATCAACTCCAGCGTGTTGCTGTCATTGAGGATGGTGCGCAACTGATCGATGCGGCTGACCAGTTGAATGTCGTCACGACGGGTCAGTTGTTCTTCCAGTTCTTGGTAAAGCGCCACGCCAAGGCCAGCCAGCGAAACGAAGGCGAGCACGGCGAAGACCAGCGCCAGGCGCAATGTCAGCGAATAACTGCCGGCGATTTTCATGATTGCGTATCGAAGCGGTAGCCGATGCCGCGCACGCTGTGAATCAGCTTGAGCTGGAACGGATCATCGACTTTCGCCCGCAAGCGGCGTACGGCGACATCGACGACGTTGGTGTCGCTGTCGAAATTCATGTCCCACACCCGTGAGGCGATCAGCGAGCGCGACAGCACTTGCCCGGTGTGGCTGGCGAACAGTTGCAGCAAGGCGAACTCCTTGTTGGTCAGGGTGATCCGCACACCGGCGCGGGTTACGCGGCGCTTGAGCACGTCGATCTGCAGGTCAGCGACTTGCAGTTGTTCGTCTTCGTGGATCGGCCCGCGTCGGGTCAGGGTGCGCAGGCGCGCCACCAGTTCGGCGAATGAGAACGGCTTGATCAGATAGTCGTCGGCACCCAGTTCGAGGCCTTTGACGCGGTCGGCGATGTCATCGCGCGCGGTCAGGAACAGCACCGGCGTGTCGGCCTCCTTGCGCAGCCGGCGCAGGACTTCCCAGCCATCCATTTTCGGCATCATCACATCCAGCACGATCACGTCGAAGCTGTGCTCCAGCGCCAGGTGCAGACCATCGGCGCCGTCGCGGGCCAGACTCACGCTGTAGCCCAGTTCCTGCAGGCCGTTGAGCAAGTAATTGCCTGCCTTGGGTTCGTCTTCGATAACCAGAATATTCATCGGCGATCATTCTCAATGGTCATTGATGCAACCGCTGCCCTGTACCTGATAGTCCAGCACATGTTCACGGCCCTGATGGTCGAGGTAGTTGAGTTTCGCCGGGACCACACCGCACGCCTGGGAAATATCGGTGCTGGACAACACTTTGTCGACATCCAGATTGACGTAGAAGCCGTTTTTGTCATGGATGACTGCGGTGTCGGGCATCGAAGCGGCGAACAGCGAACCGCTGGCGAGGAGGGCGGAGAAGGCGAGGATCAGGGTTTTCATGATGAGTCACTCAGTGGTTGAAGTAGGTCGGCAGTGCGCCGGAACAACTTCAGGCTACCGAGCGATCCGCACGGCAAACCGACAACTGAATGACAAAACTGTAATGAAACGGTGGACGAAGATTCAGAGCTGAACGCAACTCTTGTGGGAGCTGGCTTGCCAGCGATGGCGGTGGATCAGACAACACAACGTCGCCTGACCCTGCCTCATCGCTGGCAAGCCAGCTCCCACAATGATTTTCGGTGCAGTTGATATTTTCAGCTGGCGTGGGTACTCAGGATGCTCGCCACTTGCTGCGGCTGGCAGTTCAGGTAGGGCGAGGATTTCAGCCAGCGCTGATCCGGATACCACGAGAACATGAACTGGCCGTCCTTGAGTTTATCGATCACCTGTTTTGCAATCTGTGGTCGAACGGCCGGACAGCCCTGACTGCGACCGATGCGGCCCTGGCGTTTGCTCCACAACGGGTTCACATAGCTGGCGGCGTGAATGACGATGGCGCGATCGCGGGCCATGTCATTGAAGCCCGGTTCCAGACCGTCCATGCGCAACGAATATCCGTGGGTGCCGCTGTAACTTTCCTGGGTGCGGAAGAGGCCGAGGCTGGACTGATAACTGCCTTCGACATTGGAAAACTGCGTGGCGAAGTTTTCCCCGGAGGCGGAGCCGTGGGCGACCAGGTCGCGCAGCACCAGTTTTTTCCGGTTGAGGTCGAAGATCCACAGTCGGCGTTCGGTGGACGGTTGCGAATAATCGATGATTGCCAGATGACGGGACGGCTTCGCGCCGTTGTTGACCGCGCATTGCATGGCATTCAGCGCACCTTTCAGCGCCTGGGGATTGAGTTCTGGCGCGGCGTGCGCGAGGCTGGTGTAGAGAACCGGCGATGGTTTGCCGGCGGCGAAAGCTGGACTGGTCACCGCGACAAGGGTCGCGGTGGTCAGCAGAAGTCGGCGCAAAAACGTCAACATTTATAAAGTGTCCTCACTTGCTGCTTACTTAATTGGCACTTTGGCTCCTGACGTCCAGTCATAACCCGCAAGCCCGCAGAACGAGCCTGACTGTTCGGCGCACCTGATGTAAGGTTGGCCATCATCAAGATGGCCATGGATTGGAGTAAAGCAGTTGTTCAAAAAGTACGCATGCTACTTGAGCATTTGTTTGCTCGCTGCGCCGTTTGTCGCTTGTGCCGATGAGCCGCTGCCGCCCTTGCAGACGCTGCCGACGCCACCGGCCGAAATGCCCGTTGAACCACAAAGTCCGTTGCAGGCCGTGCTGATCAGTTTGCCTCAGGCCTGTCCGGCAGTTGCCGCGCACCTTGCTGGCCCGGCGCTGGAACAGTTGCAAGCGTTCTACCAACAGCAGGACTGGATGCCGGTGTGGGCCCGCGAGTCCGGACGCTTGCAGGCGTTGCAGGGTCAGTTGCAGCTGTTGGCCGATGATGGCCTCAGTCCGAAACGCTACCCGGTCGCGCCGAACCCGCCGCAGGACGGCGAGTTGTGCGCCGATATCGACATCAGCCGCTATTACCTGCAAGCCCTGCAGGATCTGCATTACGGACGCCTGCTGCAGTCGCACTTCGAACCGCTGTGGCACGCCGACGAGGCACCTCGCGACCGTCAGGCCGAATTGCTCGCCATCGCTGTGCCCGGCATGCAGAACATCCCAGATGCGTTCGATCTGGCCCGCCCGCACCTTGCGCAGTATCAGAACCTGCGTCAGCTCTACGCCGCGCAACGGCTCAAGGCCTTGCCGCAATGGCAGTCGGTGGGCAACGGGCCGCTGCTGCGCCCGTCGATGGAAGACAAACGGGTGCCGGAACTGGCCCGGCGTCTGTACAGCGAAGGCTATCTGACCCACGCCCTCGGCGCCCCCGGCAATGCCTACGAAGGCGTGCTGGTGGATGCGGTGAAAAGCTTTCAGGCCAACCATTCGTTGCAAGCGGATGGCGTGGTCGGGCCGGGGACGATTGCCGAACTCAACATCAGCCCGTTGACCCGCCGCGAACAACTGCGGGTCAACCTCGAACGCTTCCGCTGGCTGGCTCAGGACATGGAACCCGATGGCTTGCTGGTCAACGTCGCCGCTGCCGAGCTGACCCTGTATCAGCGCGGCCAGCCGGTGTGGCAGACCCGCACCCAGGTTGGCCGTGCCGAGCGCCAGACGCCGTTGCTCAAATCCCGCGTCACGCGGTTGACCCTGAACCCGACCTGGACCGTGCCGCCGACCATCTGGAAGGAAGACAAGCTGCCGGCGATCCGCAAGGATCAGACCTTCCTCAGTCGGCAGAATCTGCAAGTGCTCGATGCCAACGGACAGCCGCTGGCGGCGGCGGACATCGACTGGGACAACCCCGGCAACATCCTCTTGCGTCAGGACGCCGGGCCGCGCAATCCGCTGGGGCAAATGGTCATCCGCTTCCCCAACCCGTTCTCGGTGTACCTGCATGACACGCCGAGCAAGGCGCTGTTCGACAAGGGACCACGAGCTTTCAGTTCGGGCTGTGTGCGGGTCGAGCACCCGATGCAACTGCGCGACCTGCTGCTCAGCCCGGCAGAGAAGGCCCGCACCGAAACCTTGCTCGCCACCGGCGCCACCCATGAATTCCGCTTGTCGGCGCCGGTGCCGATCCTGATGACTTACTGGACCGTGCAAGTCGACAACGCCGGCCACGTGCGTTACTCGCCAGATATCTACAGCCGTGACAGCGCGTTGCTGGCCGGGCTTGATCGGGCACATTGAGCCTCAGCGGGCGCGGCGGTTCCAGAACCGTCGCGCCAGCCACGCATCAACGCTCAATTTGCCCGCCCCGGCGAACACCAGCGGCAGTAAGGCGGCCAGGTAAATCGCCGGCAGCTTGAAGTTGCCGAAGCCCTTGTTGGTGATGGCGTAACCCTGGGCCAGTTCGCTCAGCGACGACCAGTCGGCAGGCCAGTGCACGGCAGCGGTGGCGACCACGGTCACCACGATCAGCGACACTGCCGAGATCCGCGTGCCGAGGCCAACCAGAATCGCCAGTGCGCCGATCAATTCGGCCCACATCGACAGTTCCCAGTTCAACGTTGCCGGCAGGTGATCGAAGGGAAACGGGAACCGGCTCTGAATGTCCTCGAACCAGTTCTGGCCGGTGAACTTTTCCAGCCCTGACTCGAAAAACTCCCAGGCGATAAACAGACGCAAGGTCAGCGGTGCGAGCCAAGTGCCGGCGCGGTCGAGGTTCAGGTGCACGGCTTGGGTGGCGGTCGAAAGGTTGCTGGTCATGATGAGTCTCCGGACGATGGGGGAAGTGAATCGACCGGGCTATTTGAGCTTTGCGGTGTATCGGCGATGTGTCGCCGGGGCAGGGGTTTGTGTGATTGGTGTGTCTGCGGCCGGGGGATATACAGTGCGATACAGACGACCATGCTGGACGCACGCTCTCGGCGCCGTCAGCATGGCCAAAAAAAACGGATCATCCCCCATGCGAAAACTCCCTTCACTGCCCGCCCTGCGCACCTTCGAATGCGCTGCCCGCCATGCGCATTTCGGCCGGGCGGCGGCGGAGTTGTGTGTCACCGACAGCGCGGTCAGCCATCAGATTCGCCAGCTCGAAGAGCAATTGGGCGTGTCGTTGTTCATCCGTGAAGGCCGGCAGATTCGCCCGACCATCGCCGCCGGACGCCTGATGCAAAGTCTGCAACAGGCCTTCGAACTGATTGGCGAGGCCTGCGATGAATTACGTGATCCATCCTCGCTGGCCGTGCTCAGGCTGGCCGTCACTGCGGAACTTGCGCAGAAGTGGTTGATGAGTCGCCTCAGCGATTTTTATGCGCGTTACCCGCACATCACCTTGCACCTCTACGAACAACCCATCGACGCCAGCGCGCCGGGCGAAGACATTGATCTGGCCATCACCTACGGCACCGGCCCGGCGGACAGCAGTGCCTACTTCGTTCGCCCGTTGCCCGCCCTGCAGTTTTTTCCGGTGTGCAGCCCCGGCCTGTTCAATCAAGGCACGTTGAAAACGCCGAAGGATCTCGCCCGACACTGCTTGCTGCACGACGATCAGGATGGCAAGACCTGGACCGCATGGCTGACCAGCCACGCCGGTGATCAGCGCCCGCAACGCCAGTTGTATTTCGCCCACGCCGGGTTGGCGCTGGAAGCGGCGGTGCAAGGGCAGGGCGTGGCGATGGGCGACAACCTCACCGCGCAGGAAGACTTGCAGAATGGCCGACTGCTACGGCCGTTCAGCGCCAGCATGACCGCGTTGGGGCAGTACGCGCTGGTTTGCGAGCGTGTGCGTCTGGAGCGTCCGGCGGTGGCGCAAATGTTGGAATGGTTCAATGATCAGCTGGCCGATTGAAGAGTTTAATTCAACTGTTCCGCAATAATCATCGTTGGCGAGCGTGATGCCCGCGACCGTAGCCTGTGGTCATTCCCATCGCGAAGACGAGGTTTGACCATGGCACGTTTGCTCGACTCCACCCCGAAACACGACGGCTTCCGTCTGCCCGGCGAATTCGAAGCCAAATCCGGCTGCTGGCTCGGCTGGCCGGAGCGCACCGATGTCTGGCGCAATGGCGCCAAGCCTGCGCAGAAAGTCTGGGTGCAGATCGTCACCGCCATCTCCCACAGTGAACCGGTCACCGTCTGCGCCTCCGCCGCGCAATTCGCCACCGCCCGCCGCCAGTTGCCGCCGCAAGTGCGGGTGGTGGAAATGACCTGCAACGACACCTGGTTCCGCGACAGCGGCCCGTGCTTTGTGGTCAACGATCAGAGCGGTGAAGTCCGCGGAGTCGATTTTGAGTTCAACGCCTATGGCGGACTCGACGGCGGACTGTATTACCCGTGGGACAAGGACGATCAGATCGCCAGCAAGATCCTTGAGATCGAACGTTTTGACCGTTATCGCGCACCGTTGATTGCCGAGCTTGGCGGCATCCAGAGTGATGGTCAGGGCAGCATCCTCACCACCGAACAGTGCCTGCTCAACCGTAATCGCAACCAGCATCTGGGCAAGGAAGAAGTCACGCGCCGACTGACCGACTACCTCGGTGCCGAGCAAGTGATCTGGCTGCCACGCGGCTGCAAGTTCGACGAAACCGATGGCCATGTCGATGACTTGGCGTGTTTTGTCCGCCCCGGCGAAGTGGTGTTGCAGTGGACCGACAACCGCGACGATCCGCAGTGGGAGATCTACCAGGAAGCCTACGACATCCTGCGCAGCACCCGCGACAGCCGTGGTCGCGAGTTGACCGTGCACAAACTGCCGCAACCCGATGTGCTGGAGTGGACGGCCGAGGAAGCCGAAGGCCTTGATCAGCAGGACAGCACTCATACCCGCCAGGCCGGGACGAAAATCTGTGCGTCTTACATCAACTATTACGCCGGTAACCGCTCGATCGTGGTGCCGCTGTTTGGTGATCGCAACGACAAGGTGGCAATGGCGACCCTGGCCGAACTGTTTCCACAACACAAAATCGTCGGCATCGAAAACTCCCGTGAAATCCTCCTCGGCGGCGGCAACGTTGCGTGCATCACCATGCCGCAATATGCCGGCACGTCTGACCACAAGAAGGGGCTGTGATGATGGGCCTGCACAAACTGACTCAAGCGTTGCTGCTGGTGCTTGCACCTCTGTGTGTGCAGGCCGCCGACAACGCTCAACCGGTGGTCAATCTGTACATCTGGGGCGAATATCTCGCCCCGGATACCCTGAAGAATTTCGAGGCGAAAACCGGCATTCATGTGGTCGCCGATCACTTTGATTCACTGGAAACGGTGGAGACCAAACTGCTCACCGGGCGCAGCGGTTATGACCTGGTGCTGACCGCCGGCCAGCATCTGTCGCGAGCCATCGAGAGCGGCGCGATTCAGCCGCTGGACAAGGCGCGGGTACCGCACTTTGCTGGCGTCGGTGACGAGTTTCGCCAGCACATGGCGGTGTTCGATCCGGGCAACCGTTATGCCGGAATTTATGCCTGGGGCACCACCGGTGTGGGCTATCAGGAAGAGGCGATCAAGCAGCGCCTGCCGAATGCGCCAACCGACAGTTGGGCGATGTTGTTCGATCCGGCGGTGGTGTCGAAATTCGCCGATTGCGGGGTGAGCCTGCTCAACGATCCCAACGAAGTGTTTGCCGCCGTCATGAAGTACATGGGGCTGGACATCAACCGGCAGAACCTCGATGACCTGAAGCTCGCCGAGCAGCAACTGGCGAAGATCCGTCCGTATATTCGTTACTTCGACAACGACCTGAACATCAGCGATCTGGCCAACGGCAACACCTGCGTGGCGATGTCGTGGAACGGCAACGTCGCCATCGCTGCCGGGCAGGCGCAGGCGGCCAGTAAACCTTTCCGGCTCAGTTACCGGATCCCGAAGGAGGGCACGTTGATCTGGTTCGACGCCATGGTTATTCCCAAGGATGCGCCGCACCCGCAGGCCGGGCTGGCGCTTATGGATTACCTGATGACGCCGGAGGTGATTGCGCCGATCACTGACACCATCCATTACGCCAATGCGATCACAGCGGCTGACGGCTTGGTCGATGCATCGATTCGCAATGATCCGGGGACCTATCCGTCGGAGCCGGTGCGGGCTTCGTTGTATAGCAAAAATGACAATGGCAAGGCGTTCAATCGCGCATTGATCCGTGCGTTCAGCCGATTGAAATCCGGCCTTTGAACAAACGAGATCCCCTGTAGGAGCTGCCGAAGACTGCGATCTTTTGACTTTGATTTTTAAAACCAGATCAAAAGATCGCAGCCTTCGGCAGCTCCTACAGGGGGATCGGTGTGAACTCGAAAACTGTGGCTTGCCAGCGATGAACGATGACGCGGTCTAAACCTTGGGCACCCGCCACAAATACCAGGCCGCCACCGTCCGATACGGGCTCCACGCCAACCCAATCTCAACCATTTGCCTACGCGTCGGCTGCACCTCCAACCCCTTCAGCCGTCGATACCCTTCACGCACGCCAAAATCATCCGCCGGCAAGACATCCATCCGTTCCAGGCTGTAGATCAACAACATCTCCACGGTCCAGCGACCAACCCCGCGCAGGCTGACCAAGCGCTCGATCAGCACTTCATCGTCCATCGCCAGCGCGGTAGCGTAATCCGGCACCACACCGTCCAGCGTTGCTTGGGCAATGCCCTGAATCGTCGCAATCTTGCCCGCCGAAAATCCGCAGCTGCGCATTCGATCAAAATCCGTCGCGAGTATTTGTTCAGGTCGCGGAAACGATTGCCCTGCAAACAAGCCCACCAGCCGCCCGACAATCGCATCGCCTGCCTTGGCATGCAGCTGCTGATAGGCAATCGCCCGCACCAGCGACTCATACGGATCGCGCGCCGGATGCGGCTGGTGCAGGCAAGGGCCGGCAGCGGCGACATGCTGCTGCCAATCGGCGTCGATCGCGGCCAGAAAAGTGCTGGCCGCTTGATAAGCGTCGCTCATGCTATTTCAGCAGGCCGTTGACTTCGCCGTAGCTGAATGCCTTCAAGTCGTGGGTATCAAGCTTGCCTGTGGCGAGAAAGCTTTTCACCAGCCCGCCCATCGCGCCATAAAGGAACTCGGCAATGCCGGAACCGGCGCTCAAGCGGCGTACGCCCAACGCTTGCAACTCAGCAGGCGAGGGCAGGCAGGCGAAGCCCAGCACATTGACCGGCAACGAGGTGCCTTTGCAGATGGCTTCGATCTCGTAGGCGGCGGTGACACCGGCGGCGAACAAGCCATCGGCACCGGCGGCCTGATACAGCGCAGCGCGGCGCAGGGTTTCGGCGACGCGATCTTCGGCCGGTACAAGGCTTTTCAGATAGACGTCGGTGCGCGCATTGATGAACAGCTTGATCTTGCGTTTATCAGCCACTTGTCGCGCCACGTCGATCTTGCGTGCCAGCAGCTCGGGATCCGCGGAACCGTCCTCGATATTGATCCCGACCGCGCCGGCGGCGATTACCGCATCGAGTACTTCGGCCACACGCCCGAGGTCATCGGAATAACCGGCCTCGACGTCCACGGTCAGGGGAATGCTGATCACCCGGGCGATGGATTCCACCGTCGAAACCAGACGTTCAAGGGGCAGGGCGTTGCCGTCCGGGTAGCCGTGAGCCCAGGCCACCGCAGCGCTGCTGGTGGCGACGGCTTTGCCCTCCAGATGTTCGACCAGTCGTGCGCCGGTGGCGTCAGCGACGTTGGTCAGAATCAACAGGCCTTGCTGGTGCAATTGGTGGAACCGAGTATCGAGCGCGTCCATCGAAATCCCTTCTTGTGGTTTGATTCGAATCGTCAGAAAGCCAGTTGTTGCGTGAGCTGCACCGCAGCGTTTTCCAGCCGCAGCAGAAACGCCTTGCGCGGTTGCCCTCCACCATAACCGGTGAGCGAGCCATCCGCGCCGATCACCCGATGGCAAGGCACCACAATCGCCAGACGATTGTGTCCGTTGGCCAGGCCCACCGCGCGACTGGCGCCGGGTTTGCCCAAACCGGCAGCAATGGCGCCGTAGCTGCGGGTCTGACCATAAGGGATTTGCAGCAGTGCCGACCAGACCTGCCGGGCGAATTCGCTACCGGGCAAGTGCAAAGGCACAGTGAACAGCGTCAAGCGGCCAGCGAAATACTCCGCCAGTTCACGCTCGATCTGCTGCAAGTGTGCGTTGTGCCCCGGCGCGACCACGTAACCGTAGCGGTTGTGTAACTCCTCGACTTCGCGGGTCAATGCGGGCCGATCGAGGAACTCCAGCAATACCAGCCCACGCCGTTCAGCCATGGCGATCATCGGCCCCAGCGGCGTGGTCAACCGGGTGAACAACAGCGGTTCACTGTTGGCGGCGCGGCCGGGAGTGATGTGGAATGACTTCTGGAACGCATCGCGAAAACCGCTGAGGGATTCGTAGCCGGAGTCGAACGCCGCATGATCGATCGAGATGCCTTGCTTGATCCCGCCCAGCGCCATGCCGAGCCTGCGGGTGCGTAGCCACGCATGGAAGGTCATGCCGAAATGCTGCTTGAACCAGCGCCGCAGTTTCAGTGGCTCGATGCCTTCGGCGAGCAACTGCGCATCGCTCCAGCGCAGCTCCGGGTCCGCCTCCACAGCTTTCAGCAACCGCTGCACCCAAACCGGCGCAATCGCCGCAGCGTCCAGCGGTTTGCAGCGCAGACAGGCGCGGTAACCGGCAGACATGCACTCGTCGGCATGGGCGAAGAACTCGACATTCTCCGGTTTCGGCTTGCGTGCCGTGCAGCTCGGGCGGCAGAAGATCCCGGTGGTTTTCACGGCCGTAAAGAACACGCCTTCATAGGCAGTGTCGCGTTCGAGCATGGCGCGAACCATTTCGGCGTGGGGCGGCAGGACAGCGGTTTGTATGTTCATGAGCTGAGAGTAAATCCAGACTCCCGATGGCTCCACCGAAAAATCGACAATGAATTTCGCAGGTCCTTGAGCGTGTAGGCGCAGCCTGCGGTAGCCCCTACAGGGAGCGACTTTTCACGGCTGCGGCGGCGCGTGAGGGGACGTTCAGTGTGCGTAGTAAAGAAGAAACGTGAATCCTCACCGTGAACGGTGAAATATCCAGTTCACGGGCGATCTCCTTGTTGGTCTTGCCTTGCGCGATCAGCCGTAACACCTCCTGCTGACGGGGCGTGAGCGCCGCGCCGGTCTCCAGCGGCAGCAAGCCTGACGGCGCAAACTTCACCAGCACTTCACCTTCGCGAATCGCCAGGATCGCCTGGCCGATTTCGTCCGGTGCGATGTTTTTGCCGATGAAGCCATCAATGCCCGCCGCCATGACGTCACCGATCAACGCCTCATCATCAACCATCGACACCACGATCAGCGTGGTGCGCGGCAAGCGGCGGCGCAGTTCGGCGAGCTGACTGACGCAGGTCAGGCCGGGAAAGCGCAGGTCCAGAATCAGGCTGTCCGGCTCGTCGCCACAGGGCAGCAGCGCCATTACGGCGTCGAGGTCGCCAGCCTCTTCAATGGTCGCCTCGGGCAATAAGCGCTGCACGGTGCGCAACATTGCCTCGCGAAACAACGGGTGATCGTCGGCTATGATAATTCGGCATGTCATGACGTGACCCTCCCTGGGCCGGGTGTTGCTGATGGCATGCACCTTAGCACCCGGTGCGGGCAATGCCTGTCGGTTCGTGCTGATTATGACGATTGCGGCACAAGGACGTTCACCATGAAATTCGAGAAAAACACCGAACTCGATCAGGCCAATCTGCGCATTATCATTGCCAGTATCGCGTTGGTTTACATCGGCGTGCTCGGCGTTTTACCGGCCCAGCGTTTCGATACGTATCTGCCGGTGGTCACCTATATCTGCCTGTTTTTGCTGGCTTCGATTGTATTGCGCCAGACGATTGTGCGCTGGCCGGGGCATTATCCGGCACGGCGGATTTTTGCCATGGTCCACGATTACACCGGCACCTGTTTCGGGCTGGTGGTCGGTGGCGAAGCGGCATTGCCGCTGTATGCGGTGATCATCTGGGTCAATCTCGGCAACGGCATGCGTTACGGCTCGCGCTATCTGGCAATTGCCACAGTGTTGGCACTGCTGGCGTTGCTCGCGGTGTATCGGCTGACGCCCGTGTGGCAGGCGCAACCGTTCATGGTGTTGATGCTGATGATCACCAGCACGGTGATTCCGTTTTATGCGCACTTGTTGCTTGAGCGCACGCGCAAGGCTTCCGAAGAAGCGGTTGCGGCCAATCTGGAGAAGTCGCGGTTTCTCGCCCAGGCCAGCCATGACTTGCGTCAGCCGATCCACTCCATCGGCCTGTTTACCGCGTGCCTGCGTGAGTCGCGATTGGGTGATGAGGAACGACACCTGGTCGACAACATTGATCGTTCGCTGCTCAACGTGTCGCAACTGTTCCGCTCGATTCTCGATCTGTACACCCTCGATAACGGGCGGATTCTGCCGAAGCTGCAAACCGTGAATCTGGGTGAATGGCTCGCGGAGCTGATGCGCCAGAACGCCGAAGCGGCGCGTTGGGCGGGTGTGGAATTGCGTTTGCGACCCTGTGAATACTGGGTGCGCACCGATCCGGCGTTACTGGCAACCATGGTCCAGAACGTGCTTTCCAACTGCTTCAAGTACGGCGCGCATCGACCGGTGCTGATTGGTGTGCGCAGGCGTGCAGCCGGGCTGGCTATCGTCATTTACGATCAGGGCAATGGCATCGCCGAGGAGCATCTGCCGAAGGTGTTCGAGGAGTTTTACCGGGTTCGCCAGGTACGCGACAAAGACGTCGAGGGGGTGGGGCTGGGTCTGTCGATCGTCAAGCGCCTGGGGCAATTGATCGGCGTGGAGGTCGCGCTGCGCTCGCGGCTGACGCGCGGAACGGCGGTGACTTTGTCCGGGCTGCCCATGGCGGCAGCGCCGCTGCAATCGGTGATTCGCGAAGATGCGCGACAGGTTGGTCTGCTGACCGGGCTGAAGGTGTGTCTGGTGGAGGATGATCGCAACGTGCTGATGGCCACGTCGGCATTGCTGGAGCGTTGGGGTTGTGTGGTGCAGGCCGAACTGACGGGGCGCGACTTGGTCACCGATTGCGACATCATCGTCGCCGACTACGATCTCGGTACTCATGCCACGGGCATCGAATGCATTGATGATGTGCGGCGCCAGCGCGGCTGGGCGGTGCCGGCGATGATCATCACCGGGCATGACATCGAAAAAATACAGGCGGCCTTGCACGACCGCCAAATTGCCATCCTGTCCAAACCGGTACGTCCGGCCGAGCTGCGCACGACCTTGCGAACCCTGCGCGACCAACCAACAACAACCGTCGCAGAAACCCTGTAGGAGCTGCGGCACGCTGCGATCTTTTGATCTTTGCCCTTTAAAAACAACATCAAAAGATCGCAGAGTGCCGCAGCTACAGAGGGCAGGTGTCAGCGTTTGCAGAGATAGTCTTGAGTGATGGTGGTTTGCAGGCAGTTGTACTGGCCCATGGTGCGGCAGATGTTTTTCTCCGAGCCGGTGACCTCGGCGTTTTTGTAGCCCCAGGTCTTGCAGCGTTGCGCGGCGACGGTCAGGCCTTGTTCGGCGCTGGTCTGGCCGCTTTCGAATTGACCCAGTTCATAGGAGACCTGGACGACGCCATCGTTTTTGCTGCCGCCGGTGGCTTCCCATTGTTTCGGAGTGGCGCAGCCGGTGAGGAACAGGGCAGCGAGGGTGAGTGTTGCGATCAGGATTTTCATGATGGAACGTAGTCCTTTACCGAGGATGGGGGATTATTGGAATGGAATCGGCGACGCGCCTTTGGGCAGGCAAGACAGCGGCGGTGTCATGATGCCCATGCTTGCGACCGCGACGATGGCGCCGCTGGGCAATTCGCAGTTGTATTCACCGGCCGGGGTGTAGGCGGTGTAGTAGGTGAGGGTGCTGTCGCTGCGGATGTTGTCGATTTTCGAGACCGGTTTGCCGATGACGGTCTGAGCGCGCTCTTTCATGCTGGCTTCGCTGGGCTTGGCGGTCTGGCAACCGGCGACGCCTGTCAGCAGGGCGCCGACAACGGCGACTTTGCAGAGGTGGAGATGCACTTTCATGGTGTTTCTTCCTTGGTGTTGTTCTGATTTCCAGGCACAACGATCCCGCACGCTGCGAAAGGGCAACGTTGGGGAACATCGGGGGTTGCAGGGGAATATAACGTCGGGTGGCGGGATGGTCGATTAGCACAAATGTGCTAGTGCGCTGGCGCAGCGGCGGCCCCGAAGGTGCCGCCCGCCAGAACGCAGATGTTATTGAGGGCTGTTGAACTGGTCGGAATAACTGCCGGTCATCAGGGCCGACGCGACCCGATCGGAGCCGACGCCGACACGCGAATATGCAACGCGATTGATGCCGGTTCGATCAGCACCGTCAGCCGCGAGTGCTCCGGCGCCGACATGATCGGCCCCGTCGGAAGCTACTGCACCAGCACCGACATGATCAGATCCGTCGGAAGCCACCGCACCAGCACCGACATGATCGGAACCGTCAGAGGCCACCGCACCAGCGCCGACATGATCAGATCCGTCAGACGCCACCGCACCAGCACCGACATGATCGGCCCCATCGGAAGCTACTGCACCAGCACCGACATGATCAGAACCGTCAGACGCCACCGCCCCAGCACCGACGTGATCAGAACCATCGGAAGCCACTGCGCCGCCACCTACATGATCAGATCCGTCGGAAGCTACCGCTCCGGCGCCGACGTGATCGGAAGCCACTGCGCCGCCACCTACATGATCAGATCCGTCGGAAGCCACCGCTCCGGCGCCGACATGATCAGAACCATCGGAAGCCACTGTACCAGCACCGACATGATCAGCCCCATCCGAAGCCAGCGCCTGTGGCTGCGCAGCCCAGACTCCCGGCATCACGACGGCAGCCGCCACTGCCAGAACCATGCCCGGCAAAAGCTTGTATTTCATGATTTTCTCCACGCCCCGGCAGCCACAAAGCGATAAACCGTCGTGCACTGCACAATCACTGGCGCTACGACGTATTGGCTAGGGGTTGATCTGGTTGGTGAAAGGCACGGGTGCACCGCCAGGCGCACAGGTGTCGACGTAGTCATTACTTGACTGAACCAGTATAGGTCGCTGCAGGACGGCGGCGCGGCGGGGGGATCGACGGCTGTTAGGCGATTACTTTCCTTCACCCGATTGGCAAAGCTGAAATCAGTCTAAAAACCACAATGCGGCGCCTGAGCCTTTTGCTAGGCTGAAGGATGTAGGCGAAGACGCAGACTGATGCGCAAGCGGATAGCAAGGGGACGTGGGGCGCGTTCCGAAGGGTACACGGTTAGAAAGATCTCCGCGCTGAGATCCAGCCCTTACGCCGTGTGAAGCAGCCGAGGCCGTACTTTTTCAATTTGGCCCGGTACTGTGAGAAGCCTGATAAACCTTGTAAGCCAGAGACCAGCACTGGCCGCCTACTCGAACAACCAAAGCCCGCAGCGTGCGGGCTTTGTCGTTCCTGCCGGACTAGATTTTCGTCAGCGCATGCGCCAGATCGGCGCGCAGGTCTTCGACGTCTTCGACGCCGACCGACAGCCGCACCAGACCATCGCCGATACCCAGTTTGGCGCGGGTTTCAGGTGGAATGGTCGCGTGGGTCATGATCGCCGGATGCTCGATCAGGCTCTCTACACCGCCGAGGCTTTCGGCCAGGGCGAAGATCTTCACGTTCTCGAGAAAACGCCGCGCGCCGGCCAGATCAGTGTTCAGATCCACGGAAATCATCCCGCCGAAACCGCGCATCTGCCGCTTGGCCAACTCATGCTGCGGATGCGACGCGAGGCCCGGGTAGTAGACGCGTTTGACCTGCGGTTGCTGCTCCAGCCACTGCGCCAGATCCAGCGCGTTGCTGCAATGACGCTCCATGCGCAGCGCCAGGGTTTTCACCCCACGCAAGGTCAGAAACGCATCGAACGGCCCGGAAATCGCGCCGACGGCGTTTTGCAAAAAGCCCAGGCGCTCGGCCAGTTCGGCGTTCTGCCCGACCACGGCAATACCGCCGATGACGTCGGAGTGCCCGTTGAGATATTTAGTGGTCGAGTGCAGCACGATGTCGAAACCCAGCTCCAGCGGACGCTGGATGTACGGGCTGGCGAAAGTGTTGTCGGCCACGCTGATGATCCCGCGTGCACGGCAGATGCGCGCAATCGCGGCCAGATCGGACAGGCTCAGCAGCGGGTTGGTCGGCGACTCGACGATGACCAGGCGCGTGTCGTCCTGCAGTGCCGCTTCGAATGCCGACAGGTCAGTCAGGTCGACGTAGCTGAAACGATGCCCGGCGCTACGTTGGCGGACCTTGTCGAACAGGCGGAACGTGCCGCCGTACAGGTCATTGCCGGAGATGATGTGCGAACCGGCATCGATCAGTTCAAGGACGGTGGAAATCGTCGCCAGCCCGGACGCGAAAGCAAACGCCTGGGTGCCACCTTCCAGATCGGCCACGCAGCGTTCCAGAGCAAAACGCGTCGGGTTGTGCGAGCGGCCGTAGTCGAAGCCCTTGTGCACGCCGGGGCTGTCTTGCAGGTACGTCGAGTTGGCATAGATCGGCGGCATCAGCGCGCCGGTGGTCGGATCAGGTTCCTGCCCGGCATGGATCACCCGGGTCGCGAAGCCTTGGGAGTTCTTGTCGTGCTGACTCATGCGAGGGATCTCCGTAATTGGTTGAGCATGTCGGTGCGGGTGATCAGGCCATGGAAAGCCGCCGCGTCGGCGATGATGGCGACGAGGCCACGGCTGAGTACCGCTTCCAGTTCGGCAAGGCTGGCGCCGGGCGCGAGCGTCTGTAATTTGTCGGTCATGACACTGGAAACCGATTGGCTGAAGCGTGCGGCGTCCTCATGTACGGCCAGCAGAATGTCCGATTCATCGATCACGCCGACCAGGGTTTTGCCTTCGACCAGCACCGGCAGTTGCGAGACATCGGCCAGACGCATGCGCTGGAACGCGGTCAGCAGGGTGTCGTCGGGGCCGACGCTGATGACGCGACCGTCCTCGAAACGGCGGGCGATCAGGTCGCGCAAGTCGCCATAACCCTTGCGTTGCAACAGGCCCTGATCGGTCATCCACTGGTCGTTGTAGACCTTCGACAAGTAGCGAGTGCCGGTGTCGCAGACAAAGCTGACGACGCGTTTCGGTTCGGTCTGTTCGCGGCAGTAACGCAGCGCAGCGGCGAGCAGGGTGCCGGTGGACGAGCCGCCGAGAATGCCTTCGGCCTTGAGCAACTGGCGGGCGTGATCGAAGCTTTCCTCATCGCTGATCGAATAGGCGTGGCGCACGCTGGAGAGGTCGGTGATCGATGGAATGAAATCCTCACCGATGCCTTCCACGGCCCATGAACCGGGTGTCGGCAGTGAGCCGTCGCGGCTGTATTGAGCCATGACCGAACCGACGGGGTCGGCCAGAACCATTTCCAGATCCGGCTGCACACGCTTGAAGAAGCGACTCAGGCCGGTCAGCGTACCGGCCGAACCGACGCCGACGACGATGGCGTCGAGGTCATGCTCGGTCTGCGCCCAGATTTCCGGGGCGGTGCTGCATTCATGGGCCAACGGGTTGGCCGGGTTGTTGAACTGGTCGGCGAAGAAGGCGCCGGGAATGTCTTTCGCCAAGCGCGCGGCGACGTCCTGGTAATACTCGGGATGGCCCTTGCCGACATCGGAGCGGGTGATGTGCACCTCGGCGCCCATGGCTTTCAAGTGCAGGACTTTTTCCGTGGACATTTTGTCCGGTACCACCAGTACCACGCGATAGCCTTTGGCGCGGCCGACCAATGCCAGGCCCAGACCGGTATTACCGGCCGTGGCTTCGACGATGGTGCCGCCGGGTTTGAGGCGACCGTCGCGTTCAGCCGCATCGATCATCGCCAGACCGATACGGTCCTTGATGGAACCGCCGGGGTTTTGCGATTCAAGCTTGAGAAACAGAGTACACAGGCCGGTATCGAAGCGGGTCACTTGTACCAGCGGCGTATTGCCGATCAGCCCAAGTACGGCAGGGCGTGATTCCTTTGACATTTCTTCACCTCTTTGTGGTGTTGATCGCGTTCCATTCGCGGGGAAAAGCTCGCGTGCAACATAGGCTCAGACAGGGGGCCGTCGCAACCTTTAGTCGGCCGCAAATACTGCCATTTCGATCTAACGATAGAACGAAAACCATGAGGAGGAGGGAGGCATTTATCGGCTTTTACAGGAAGGCGTCATTGAGGTTTGAAAGGGCGTCCTCGCTATCAGGAAAGCCTTGATTAGCGAGTGATTCTGCTGCAGTGCGCAAAGGTCAGTGGTTGCTCATCAGCCCATGCAGAACGCCGAGGCGCAATCCCGGCTCGGAGGGCACCATCTGCGAGATGCCGAACACTTTGAATGCCGCCAGCATCAACACCAGTCCGCCGGGCAGGATGCTCTGGCGATGCGGTTGCAGGCCGGCGAGCTTCAACTGCTGGACGTTGCTGACCTTCAGCAACAGCAACGAAAGACGCAACAGGCCAGCGTAGGTAATACCGTCCTGAGCGAAGTCGTTGAGCCGATTGGCCTTGAGCACTTTGGCGAGCATGCGCGCGGTGCCGGAAGAGCCAATGGTCTGCTGCCAGCCCTGTGCGCGATAACGTCGGGCGACTTTCTCGAATTGCAGGATGGCCACGCGCTCGGCTTCTTGCAGGGCGCCGGGGGAGATGCGTCCGTCCGGGAAGTAACGCGCACCGAGTGTACCGCTGCCGATGGCAATGCTTTCGGTGAGCAACGGTTGTGAACCCTGGCCGAGGATCAGTTCGGTGGAGCCGCCGCCGATGTCGACCACCAGGCGCATGTCTTCGGCACTCGGCAGGGCATGAGCGACACCGGCATACACCAGGCGTGCTTCTTCATGGCCGGAAATGACGTCGATGCGAAAGCCCAGATGCCGCTCGGCACTGGCCAGAAACAATTTCGAGTTATCCGCCTCACGCACCGCGCTGGTGGCCACCGCCCGCACCCGGCCGGCCTCGAAGCCGCGCAGTTTCTTGCCGAACCGCGCCAGTGCCTGCCAGCCGCGATCCAGCGCCATCTCGTCCAGCGCGCCACCGTCAAAGCCCTCGGCCAGACGAACCGGCTCGCGCAAGGTTTTGACTTCCTGAATCATGAAGCCCTTTCGACTGCGTACCGACTGGCCGATCATCATCCGGAACGCATTGGAGCCCAGGTCGATGGCGGCGAACAGCGAGGCGTCTTCTTTCATCGGGAATCCTTGCAGAATCTTCCGCCTCAAGGCTCAAGACGGTTTGCGAGGATTCTGCCGTGACCTTGATGACATCCTGATGACGGCACGGGGGCGGTTCAATGAATTTGCCGCTGTCATGACACTGTCATTTTCCGGTGTCTACACTTCGGTCAATACATCGCGTGTTCTTAAAGTTTTTGCTGCCATTTTTGGCAGCTTTTTTTTGCCCGAAATTTAGCCCCCCGGATCTCTGGCCAAACAAAACCCCTGTAGGAGCTGCCGCAGGCTGCGATCTTTTGACCCTTTAAAAACAAGATCAAAAGATCGCAGCCTTCGGCAGCTCCTACAGGGGGGAGTCGGGGATTAGACTCAGCTGGCTTGCGGGGTTTCGCCGCGGGCGAGGCGGGCGTTGATGTCGTCGATCACTTCAGGCAACTGGGCAATGGTGTCGATCAGGTAGTGCGGGCGCGAAGGGGCGAACATCTTGCCGATCCGTGCGCGCTCTTCGGCCAGTCGATCCGACGGCAACGCCTGATATTGCTCGTAGGTCAGGCCCAAGGCGTTACCGGAGCAGGTCAGTGCCACCGTCCACATGCCTGCGCTGCGACCTTCGAGAATCCCGGGCCAGGTGTCGTCGACCTTGACGCACGCGGCGACGTCACTGATGCCCAGGGCAATCACGTTGGCCAGCGACTGCGCCGGATAAGGGCGACCATTGGGCACTTCGTCGGTGGCCACAACATGATCGGCGACATAGCCGTTTTCCCGCGCCAGCTCGACAACCTTGGCCATCACCACCGCCGGATAACCGGAGCACGAACCGATCTTCAAACCCTTCTCGCGCAATGCGTCAATGGCATTGAGCGCACCGGGGATCAACGCGGAATGCAGGGCGATTTTCTCAATCTGCAGCGGCATGAAACGCTCGTAAATAGCGCTGACGTCCAAGTCAGTCGGCAAGCGGTCGAACGCGGCTCGGTAACGTTCGGCAATCTGCGGCAGGTTGCACAGGGTGCGGATGTGATCCCATTTGCCCATGCCCATCGGCCCGCGCGCTTCCTCCAGCGAAACGGCCACGCCGAACTCGGCAAAGGCTTCGACAAAAATCTGCGTTGGCGCAAACGAGCCGAAATCGACAACGGTGCCAGCCCAGTCGAGGATGGCGGCTTGCAGGTGAGTCGGTTGCTGATATTGCATGGTCAATCTCCGTTTTCGGGTAAGCGGGGGCCGTCCCTCGGCAATGAGGCAGGCCGTTTCAAGGGGCAGTGCTGATCAGGTCAGCGCTGGATTGGAATCAAACAGTTCGGCAATCAGCGGTCGGTTCCGGCGAATGCCGAGGCAGCACAGGTGGTATTCGATGAAAAACGGGTGATCGACAAAGGTGATCGGCACGGTGCCCGGGGTTTCGGCGTACTCGACGGCCGAGACAAATCCGATACCGATGCCTTTGACGATCGCGTGCACGATGGCCTCGCGGCTGTTCAGTTGCATGACGCAGTTGAGTGCCAGGTCGAGGCGTTTGCAGCTTTCTTCCACCAGTTGCCGGGTGCGCGCACTGGTTTCACGCAGTACCCATTTTTCGCCACTGATTTCGTTGATGTGGACCTGCGACTGAGCGGCCCATGGATGGTCGTCGCGCACCACCGCGATGATCGGGTAGCGGTGATACAGCCGCGTGTGGAAGCGCTCGTCGAATTCCGACAGCGCCAGAATCGCCACGTCGATGTCGAAATTGAACAGCCGCGCCAGGGTCTCCTTTTCTGAGGAAAACGATGTTTCCAGTTCGATGTCCGGGTGCCGTTGCATCAGCTCGTAAGTCAGGTTCATCGCAATCGGCGGCGACACCGCGCCGAGGCGCAACATGCCGTTTTTGCGCTGCTTGAAACTTTGCAGCAGTTGCACCGCTTCATCCTCCTGACCGAACAGGCCCTGAGTGATTGCGAACAGCTTGTGCCCGGCGGCACTCATCTCGATATAGCGACCACGGCGATGGAACAGCTCGACCGAGAAGGTTTTCTCCAGCGCGTTGACCTGCTCGCTGACCGTCGGCTGACCGACGCTGAGAAACTCGGCGGCGAGGGTGAAACTGCCGGTCTTGGCCACGGCATGAAAGGAACGCAACCACTTGTGGTACTGATACATGCAAGCCCCGTCAGCGTCGGATGAACAATGCCACCGCCGCACTGCACACGCAGGCACTGGTGACCACTATGAAGATGAGAGACGTATTTGCCGTGGAGTCAAGCAAGCGGCCAATCATTGGCTCGGCCAGCCCGGCGAACAGATAGGACGAGAAGTTCATGATCCCGGTCGCGGTGCCGGCACGTTTGGCGCCGACCAGATCCGGGCACAGCGCCCAGAAACTCGAGGCCGGGCCGTAGACGAAGAAGCCGCAAAGGAACAATGCCACCAGGCCGATTGCACTGTGCGGCGGCAGGCTCCACATCCACAGACTGGTCGCAGCGCCGAGGAGCATGTAGAGCATGATTGCCAGATAGCGCTTGGAACCGAACAGCTTGTCCGATACCCAGCCATTGCTCAGCGCGCCGACGGCCATGCCGACGGGGAGGGCAACGGTGATCCACTTCGGATCGACCATGCTGTCGCCGCTTTTCCAGTTGGCGCCGAGAAAATGCACCGGCACCCAGACGATCAAACCGTAGCGGGCGGCGTTCTGAAAGCCGAGTGATAGCGCGGCGATCAGCAGGCGAGGATTCTTCAGCACCGCTTTGTAGCGTTGTGCCGACGACTCGACCTGGCCATGGCTGGCTTCCTGATGTTTGTCATCAGCATTGGCCACGCCGGTGTCGGTCAATGGCTCGAAACCCAGATCCTGCGGCCGTTCGCGGGCCACCAGATAGAAAATGATCCCGCCAGCGAGCATCAGCAGCACCGGCAAACGGAAGATCCAGCGCCATTCCAGTTGCAGCACTTCCAGCACGACGATGGAGGTGACGTACGACAGAATCGACGCGCAACCGGCAGCAAACGTATAGAAACCGTAGACCTTGCCGCGCTCACCCGCCGCCCACCAGTTGGAAATCAACCGACTGCCCGGGGCCCAGCCCAACGCCTGAAAGTAGCCATTGACGCCCCACGGCAGAATCAGACTGGTGAAACCGCCGGCAAAACTGGTCACCCAGTTGGCGCCGCAGGACAACACCGCGCCGAGGGTCATGATGCGCCGGCCACCGAATTTGTCGGCGAGGTTGCCGTTGATCGCCTGGCCAATGGCGTAGGCCCAGAGCATCGCGGCAGACGCCCAGCCGAGGGTTTCCTTGCTCAGGCCGAACTCGGCCTGAATTCCCGGAATGGCAAAACCGAAAGTCTGTCGCCCGGTGTAGAAAAACAGGTAACAGAACATCGCCGCCAGCAGCATGCGCCACTGGGCGACCCGGAACGAGGCAGAGCGTACGGCTAGATCAGGCATGGTTTGGGCACGATTCATGATCTTTTCCTTATTGTTGTGGAATCCCGCCGGTTGTCGTCGGCGGGTGCACTCTTTTTCGGTGCGGCAGGAAATCACCGCAGCTTGACGCTGCAGGTGGTGCTTGGGTTGATCGGGTGTCGCCAGGCGTCAGGCGGCTTGGGAACCGATGAAGTTCTTGCCGCGTGCGCCCTGCATCGCAAGATGAATGATGTCTTCGGCATCCTTGGCGCAGACGCCGTAGTCGGCAAACTCGGTCTTCACTCCGAGCAGGTGGAGAAACTCGCGCAACTGCTGCTGGGCCTTGGCCAGGTCTGTGCCGAAGACGCGTTGCAACGTGCGATCACGGGTGGCGTCATGTCCCCAGGCCAGACCCAGCACCAACGGCAGAGTGAAGGAGCAGGCGATGCCGTGGGGCAAACCGTGGCGCAAGGTCATCTCGTAGGAAATCGAATGCGCCAGCGCGGTTTTGGTGTTGGAAAACGCCAGCCCGGCCTTGAGCGCAGCCAGCGCCATGCGCGTGCGCAGTTCCTGGCTGGACAAGTCCTGCTGCAGTGGCGGCAAGCATTCGAGAATGTCTTCGATCGCCGAGATCGCGAAGGTGTCGGAGACCGGGTTGGCGTTGACGTTCCAGATCGCTTCCAGGGCGTGCGACAGTGCATCGAGCCCGGTGGAAACGGTGACGCTGGCCGGTACGGTGAGCATCAGTTGCGGGTCGATGATCGCCACGCGCGGCCAGGTGCAATCCAGGTGCAGCGAGTATTTCTTCTGGCTGGCGCTGTCCCAAATGGTCGCCCATGGCGTGACTTCACTGCCGGTGCCGGCGGTGGTTGGCGCGGCGATCAGTTGCTTGCAGCGCGCCGGGGTAAACGACTTTCCGCTCGCCAGCAGAGCCAGCAGCTCATCGAAGTGCCCGGACTCGGTGCCGACGATCAACGCCTTGGCGGTGTCGATGGCGCTGCCACCACCGACGGCAAGCACCACGTCGCATTCGCCGGCGTGCTGCCAGAACTGCTCGTAAGTGCTGCGCAGATGGGCGACGTCAGGGTTCGGTTGAACCTCTTCGAAGATGTAGACCAGGCGATCACCGAGCAAGGCTTGCAGGCGATCCACCAGGCCCAGCCCGCGGGCTTCGGGGAAGGTGACGAGGGCGACGGTCTGCTGCTCGGTAATGGCGGCGAGTTCTTGCAGGCTGCCCCAGCCGAAACGGGTATCGACGGGGTTCTGGAAGCGGGCAGTCATGGTCATTCCTTCTTGTTGTTGTCGTTGGTGGCGCCATACTCGGCGCCCGTCGACAACGGCTCAAATCGATAATTCGCAGGTTTGAATCGGCTCAGCCGATAACGGCTCGGCGTCAGTGCGCCGAACCGCTCTGGATCGCCGCGCGCAGTCGGCTGGAGATTGCGTCGGCGACGATTACCATGAAGGTGATGACGATGATGCAGGTCGCGGTTTCCTGATATTTGAACAGCTTGAGACTGCTCACCAACTCGAATCCCAAGCCGCCGGCACCGACCATCCCAAGTACGGTGGCCGAGCGCAGGTTGACCTCGAAGCGGTACAGAATCACCGCAATCCACGCCGTGATCACCTGCGGCAGAACGCCAAATACGATCACTTGCAACGGTCGCGCCCCGGTCGCTTGCAGCGCTTCAATCGGGCCTTGATCGATCTCTTCGATGCTCTCGGCGAAGAACTTGCCGAGCATGCCCAGACCATGCAGCGCCAGCGCCAGCACACCGGGAAACGGACCGAGGCCGACGGCCGAGACGAAGATCAGGGCGAGGATCAGTTCGTTGATGCTGCGGGTGAAGTTCAGCGCCTGACGCGTGGTGTGAAACACCCAGCGATTGCGGCTCAAGTTGCGCGCCGCGAGAAACGACAGCGGAATCGCCAGCAACACGCCGAGCAGGGTGCCCCAAATGGCGATCTGCAGGGTTTCGATGGCCGGTGCCACCAGACGCGGCAGAATGCTCAGATCGGGTGGAAAGGTGCGCGAGAGAAAATCCCCAATCTGCGGCAATCCCGCCGCCAGTTCGCCGAGGCTCAGTTGCGCGCCCTGGGCACTCCAGTTCAGCGTCCACAGCACGATCAGGACGATGCCGGCGGTGGTCAGCCAACTGCGCGGGCCACGGGGACGGTCGCCGACCCACTGATAGTTTTGCGCTTGCATGCTCAGGCCCTCGAGGCGGTTCGATAGGTCAGGGTGGGCGTCGGCACGTCTGCGCAGGCTTGCGCTGATTGTCCCGGGTAGATTCGCGCCAGATCGGCTTCGGTCATGCTTGAGGCTTTGCCATCGAACACCAGACTGCCATGGGCGAGGCCGACCACGCGGTCGCCAAACTCGCGGGCGTATTCGACCTGATGCAGATTGCACAGTACGGTGATGCCTAGCTCGCGAGTGGCATCGCGCAGGTACTGCAAGACCAGTCGCGCGGTTTTCGGGTCGAGGCTGGCGATCGGTTCATCGGCCAGAATCACCTGCGGTCGTTGCGTCAAGGCGCGGGCAATGCCGACGCGCTGCTTCTGCCCGCCAGACAATGAATCGGTGCGCTCGCTGGCCTTGTGCGCCAGTTCGACGCGTTCCAGGCACTGCATTGCCAGCGCCACATCGTCACGCCGGAACAGTTGCAAAATCGAAGTGAGCGTACCGACGGAGCCGAGGCGACCGGTCAGCACATTCTTCAGCACGCTCAGGCGCGGCACGACGTTGTGGTGCTGAAAGATCATCGCCACTTCGCGACGCAAAACCGTGGTGTCAGGGCAGGCGAGTGCATCGATGCCCGCCACGTTGAGCGTGCCACTGTCGGCCCGGGCCAGACGATTGATGCAACGCAGCAAGGTCGATTTACCGGCGCCCGACTGCCCGAGCACAACGACGAATTCGCCGGCAGCGACTTCAAGGTCAATGCCACGTAATACCGGGTTGCTGCCGTAGTGTTTGGTCAGTTGGCGGATGCTGATCATTTCATGCTCCGCAAATCCAGATCGAGGACCTTGGCGGTTTCGCGCACCACGTCATAAGACGCGTCGGTGGTCGGCTGGAAGCCATTGAGCACGCCCTGATCGCCCCAGGGCACATCCTTGATCGAGGCGAGGGCCGCTGCGACTTTCTGCTTCAGTTCCGGATCGAGCGCCTTGCGCCAGACCATTGGCGACTCGGGAATCGGCTTCGAACTCCAGACCACCTCGAAGTCATCCTGCTTCACCACGTTCTTGGCCACGGCGCTGGCGAAGATGCGGTCGGCCACTGCGGCGGCATCGACCTTTTTATTCTCGACCGCGAGGATGCTGGCGTCGTGGGATCCGGAGAAAATCACCCGTTTGAACAGCGTGTCCGGGGCAAAACCGGCCTGCTCAAGACCGGCCTTGGGGAACAGATGTCCGGACGCCGAGCTTGGATCGACGAAGGCGAACGTGCGGCCCTTGAGGTCGGCAAGGGTGTGAATGCCGCTGTCCTTGCGCGCCAGAATCACGCTTTTGTAAGCACTCTGTCCGGTCTTCTTGGTGACTGCCACGGAGAACGCTTCGACATCCGCCACCGAGGTTGCCAACACATAGGAGAACGGCCCGAGATAGGCGACGTCGAGTTTGCCCGAGCGCAGCGCTTCGATGATGCCGTTGTAGTCGGTAGCCACGAACGGCACCACCGGCATGCCGATCTGGCTTTGCAGGGCGTCGAGCACTTGCTTGCTCGATTCGATCATCGCCTGGGAGTCTTCGGACGGAATCAGGCCAATGGTCAGTTTGTCTTTGGCCCAGACCTGGCTGGCGCTCAGGGCAAGAGCGGTGAGGCTGGCGGCACGCAGAAACTGTTTGATTGTTTTCATGGCATTCCACGGTGTGGTTGGGAGTTGCCACAGGCTAGGGCTGTCACGTGACAGTCATTCAATCAATTCAATATGCGAAACAGCAGCTAACTATTGATGGAGTCTATGGATGTCCAGCGCCAAACTTCGCGCCTTTCTCGCCGTCGCTCGCCATGGCAGTTTCAGCGCCGGTGCCAGAGCCACGGGCTTGAGCCAGCCGACCTTGACCACCCAGGTGCAAAGCCTGGAGCGCCAACACAATGTCGAACTGTTCCATCGGCGCGGGCGGCGCATTGAACTGTCCGACGTCGGACGGCAGTTGCTGCCGATCGCCCAGCGTATCGCCTTGCTGGAACTGGAGGCGCACAACTTGCTGCGTGATTCCGGACGACTCGACAGCGGCCAGCTCAAGGTCGGCGCGGTGGGGCCGTTTCATGTAATCGAAATGGTCGACAGTTACCTGCAACAGCATCCGAACATCGACGTGTCGATTCGCGTCGGCAACTCGGCGCAGGTGTTGTCGGACCTGGAAAACTACGTGACCGACATCGCCGTGCTGGCCGGGCGTCAGGATGATCCGGCGCTGTGTGCGGTAAGTTATGCGCGGCACGCGATCATTCTGTTCGCGCATCATGAGCATCCGCTGGCCAATCGTGGCAGCGTGCGGATCGAAGAGCTGGAAGGGCAACGGCTGCTGCAACGCGAGCCCGGTTCGACCACGCGGCTGGTGCTGGAGCAGGCGCTGAATGCGGCGCAGGTCAAACCGCGCATCGCCATGGAGATCGGCAGCCGCGAGGCCTTGCGTGAAGCGGTGGTGCGCGGGCTGGGATTGGGCGTGGTCTCGGAGGCGGAGTTCATTGCCGACCCGAACATCCGCACGATCCGCATTGAGGGCGAAGAACTTTTTACCGAGACCTATTTGTACTGTCTGGCCGAGCGGCGCTCCAGTCGGCTCATCTCGTCGTTTTTCGATGCGGCGCTTGCCTGAGGATTTGCAATTTTCCACAGGGCTTGGCTAATATACGATCCATATACACATCGTATCGGATTCATATATGGGCATCGTAAAGATTTCAGAGGACATGCACGAGAACCTGCGTATCTCCAGCAACGCCCTCAGCCGCTCGATCAACGCGCAGGCCGAGCACTGGATGCGCATCGGCATGCTCGCCGAGCTGCATCCCAACCTCGACCACAGCGCCATTTGCCGCTTGCTGATCCGCGCCGAACAGAACGGCGGGCTGGATCTGCAACAACTGACTCAGGAAGCCGTCAGCGCATGAGAAACCAGATCAAGATCAACACCCCGGCCGACATCGCACAATCGCGCGCTGCCGGTAAACTCGCTGCCGAAGTGCTGGCGATGCTGGTGCCGCACGTCAAGGCTGGCGTGACCACCGATGAACTGGATCGGTTGTGCAACGACTACATCGTCAATGTGCAAAAAGCCGTGCCGGCCAACGTCGGTTATCACGGCTTCCCGAAAACGGTCTGTGCGTCGGTCAACGATGCGGTGTGCCACGGCATTCCATCGGGCACGCCGTTGAAGGATGGCGACATCGTCAACCTCGACATCGCGGTGATCAAGGACGGCTGGTTCGGTGACACCAGCCGCATGTACGTGGTCGGTGAGGCAACACCTGAGGCGCAACACCTGATCAAGACCACCTACGAGGCGATGTGCGCGGGTATTCGTGTGGTCAAGCCCGGCGCGACGTTGGGCGATATCGGCCACGCGATCCAGACGCTGGCGGAGAAGGAGGGCTTCAGCGTGGTGCGCGAGTATTGCGGCCACGGCATCGGTAAGGTCTATCACGATGAGCCGCAGATTCTGCATTACGGCTTTCCGAACCAAGGCATGAAGCTCAAGGCCGGGATGATTTTTACCGTGGAGCCGATGCTCAATGCCGGCAAGCGTCATGTGAAAAACATGCCCGATGGCTGGACCGTGCTGACCAAGGACGGCTCGCTGTCGGCGCAGTGGGAGCATATGGTCGCGGTGACGGAGACCGGTTTCGAAATCCTCACGGCGTGGCCCGACGAAATCGAGGGTTTTACCCCGATCACCTGAAAAAAAAGAGCCACCGCAGCCCGACGCTGGAGTGACTCGAGGGGGACACACGGTCCAATTGTAGGAGTGAGCCTGCTCGCGATAACGGTCTATCAGTCACATCGTTGTCGTCTGACACACCGTCATCGCGAGCAGGCTCACTCCTACAGGGATTTTGTGATGCCAGGGAAGTTTTAGTGAGCACCGGCAGCTTTGTTGAGGTCGCCTTCGGTCCATTCGGTGTAGACGCAGGCGTCAGCAGTGGCCCAGCGCACTCGCACCGGATCGCCGGCCTTGAGCGGCATGCCGGCGGCGGACAATGCCTTCACCGTCATCGACGTCCCGCCCGAAGTCACCACGCTGCAGGTCTGGCTCTCACCAAGGAACAGCACTTCCACAACCTTCGCTGAAACTTCGTTCCAACCCGACGGCAACGGTTCGCTGAGCGCTTGTGCCACGCTCAACGCCAAGGCCTTTTCCGGCCGCACCATCAGCAACACATCCTGCTCGGTGTGCAAGCCCGCCGTCAGCCGAATCGACAACGGCTGCCCTTCAAAACTCGCCGCTGCATTGCCCTGCGCCTTGAGCTTGAGGAAGTTCGAATTCCCCAGAAAAGAGGCGACAAACGCATTCGGCGGATTCTGATAAAGGTCATATCCGCTGCCCAGACCAACAATCTTGCCGTGACTGAAAATCGCGATGCGCTGGGACAAACGCATGGCTTCTTCCTGATCGTGGGTCACGTAAACGATGGTGATGCCCAGGCGCCGATGCAGTTGGCGCAGTTCGTCCTGCAAATCTTCCCGCAGCTTTTTATCCAGCGCACCGAGCGGTTCGTCCATCAACAGAATGCGTGGTTCGTAAACCAGCGCCCGGGCAATGGCGACACGCTGCTGCTGACCACCAGACAGTTGCGAAGGGCGGCGATGAGCGAACTGTTCCAGTTGCACCAGTTTCAACATCGCATCGACGCGCTTGTCACGTTCGGCAGCGGCGAGTTTGCGAATCGCCAAGGGAAAGGCGATGTTGTCGCGCACCGACAAATGCGGGAACAGCGAATAACGCTGGAACACCATGCCGATGTCGCGTTTGTGCGGCGGCACGTTCACCAGCGACTGACCGTTGACGAGGATCTCGCCGCTGCTCGGTGTTTCAAACCCGGCGAGCATCGACAGCGTGGTGCTTTTGCCCGAGCCGCTGGAGCCGAGGAAGGTCAGGAACTCGCCGTCCTTGATGTCCAGCGAGATGTTGTCGACGGCGGCAAAGTCGCCGTAGTGCTTGTTCAGGTTGCGCAGGCTGACCAGGGGTTTGTCGTTCTGCTGGGATGCGTCTTTGATCACGGCACTCATGTCGTACTCCTGGGCGCTCAGGCGCGGATTTCGTTGCGCCGGCGCAGCGCGGCGGCGATGACCATGACCAACACCGACAGGCCGATCAGCAGCGTCGAAGCGACGGCGATCACCGGTGTCAGGTCCTGGCGCAGGGTGGTCCACATTTTCACGGGAAGGGTTTGCAGGGTCGGGCTGGCCATCATCACGCTGAGCACCACTTCGTCCCACGAAACCAGAAAGGCGAAGAGGGCGCCGGCGACCATGCCCGGACGGATCGCCGGGAACGTCACCTTGAACACGGCTTGCAGGCGCGACGCACCGCAGATCACCGCGGCGTCTTCAATCGACTGATCGAACAGCTTCAGCGAGTTGATGATCGAGATGATGGTGAACGGCAGCGCGACGATCACATGGCTGACAACGAAGGCGAACATCGTCCCGGTATAACCGAGCTTGAGAAACAGCGCGTACACCGCCACGGCGATGATCACCAGCGGCACGATCATCGGCAGGGTGAACAGGCCGTAGAGCATTTCCCGGCCGGGAAAGCGTCCGCGCACCAGCGCAAACGCGGTCGGCAAACCGAGGGCCACGGCGAAAATCGTGGTCAGCACGGCGACCTTGAGGCTCGCCGCAGCCGCGTTCATCCAGTCGGGGTTGGAGAAGAACTGGCCGTACCATTTCAGCGTCCAGCCTGGCGGCGGAAACACCAGCCACTGCGACGAACCGAACGACAGCAGCACGATGAACACGATCGGCAACAGCAGGAACAGACCGATCAGCCCGGTGGTGGCGTAGAGGCCGAAACGCATGCGCCGGCTCATCGCATTGGGAGTCAGGAGCATGTCGGCTTACCTCGCGTTACTGGCGCCAACCGGGGATTCCGGCTGAAGCTTCAGGTAGAAGTAGAACAGCACCAAAGTGATCGCGATCAGCAACGCAGCGCCGGCACTCGCCAGGCCCCAGTTGAGGAACGATTGCACCTGCTGAATGATGAATTCCGGCAGCATCATGTTCTGCGCGCCGCCGAGCAGCGCCGGGGTCACGTAGTAACCGAGCGACATCACGAACACCATCAAACCACCGGAGGCCAGACCCGGCCGGCACAGCGGCAGAAACACCCGGAAGAAGTTGGTCCACGGACTGGCGCCGCAAATCGAACCGGCCTGCAGAATCATCGGGTCGATGGCCTGCATCGTCGCCTGCAACGGCAGCACGATGAACGGGATCATGATGTAGCTCATGCCGATCACCACACCGGTCAGGTTATGCACCATTTCCAGCGGCTGATCGATGATGCCCAGCGCCATCAAGGCCTTGTTGATCACGCCCGATGCTTGCAGCAGCACCAGCCATGAATAGGTGCGGGCGAGCAGGCTGGTCCACATCGACAGCAGCACGATGTTGAGGATCCAGCGACCCCAGCCACGCGGCACCAGGGTGATCGCCCAGGCCAGCGGAAAGCCCAGCAGCAGGCTGAACAGCGTCACCAGCCCGGCCACCGAAAAGGTGTTGAGCAACACCCGGGCATAGGCCGAGTTGGCAAACAGCTGTTCGTAGTTGCCAAGGCCCGGCACCGGTTCAAGCACGCCGCGCAACAGCAGACCAATCAACGGCGCGAGAAAAAACAGGCCGATGAACAACAGCGCCGGAACGAGGTTGCCGGCGCCGCGCCAGCGTTGTCTGAGGGACGGGGCCTGCTGCATCGCAACCGCCTGTGTTCCGTGGGCCGAACCGGCAGCGCTGGTCGCGCTCCCGGTGGCAGTGGAGGGGCGGGACGCGGTGGCCGCCATTTTCATTTGACCAGCCATTCGTTCCACCGTGTCGCGATGGCCTGGCCGTTTTTGGCCCAGTACGCGAAATCAAGAGTGATCTGATCCTTAGCGTAGGCAGTCGGCAGGTTGGGGGCCAGCGTCGAATCCAGACGCTCCACACTGTCGAGGTTGACCGGGGCGTAGGCGGTCAGGTTGGAGAAGTCGGCCTGGCCTTTGGCACTGCTGGCGCTGGCCAGGAACTTCATCGCCGCGTCCTTGTTTTTCGAACCTTTGGGGATGACCAGAATATCGGCCATGACCAGGTTCTGCTTCCAGCTCACGCCAACCGGAGCGCCGTCTTCTTGCAGGGCATGAATGCGACCGTTCCAGAACTGGCCCATGCTCGCTTCGCCGGACGCCAGCAGTTGCTGCGACTGCGCGCCGCCGCCCCACCAGACGATGTCTTTCTTGATGGTGTCGAGTTTCTTGAAGGCGCGATCCAGATCCAGCGGGTAGAGCTTGTCGGCCGGTACGCCGTCGGCCAGCAGCGCCAGTTCGAGCACGCCGGGGCTTGGCCATTTATACAGGGCGCGTTTGCCAGGATAGGTCTTGGTGTCGAACAGGGCGCTCCAGTCCTGCGGCTTGTTGGCGCCGAGCTTGCCCTCGTTGTAGCCGAGGACGAAGGAGAAGAAGAACGAGCCGACGCCGTAATCGCTGACGAAACGCGGGTCGATCTTGTCGCGCTGGATGGTCTTGAAATCGAGGGGTTCGAGCAGGCCTTCAGCAGCAGCGCGCAGGGCGAAATCGGCTTCGACATCGACCACGTCCCATTGCACGTTGCCGCTCTCGACCATGGCTTTGAGTTTGCCGTAGTCGGTCGGGCCGTCCTGCACGACAGTGATGCCGCTGGCCTTGCTGAATGGATCGGCCCAGGCCTGTTTCTGCGCATCCTGGGTGCTTCCGCCCCAGCTGACAAAATTCACGCTCTCGGCAGCCATCGCGGCCTGGCCGGTAACGCTGAGCAGTCCCGCAAAAAAGATTGCGGTTGCAGCTTTGTTCAACACCATTTTTACGCCCTCATTGTTGTGTTTTTGAGCGGGCTTGCGTTGTTGCCCGCCTGACGGGAGCAGTAGATGGACGTCCTTTGGAGTGTCCGGTCTATGGAATATCATATTATGGTATTCCAAACTTTGTGCAAGCACTTTGCCTTACCGGTTATCTGGCGAACGCGTTTTTTGGCTTTCACCGAAAATGTGCAGTGGATGAAACTGTGGCGAGGGGATTTATCCCCGTTGGGCTGCGGAGCAGCCCTGAAAGCAGAAAATGCGATATTCGTGGCGGATCGCTTTCGCAGGATTAGGGGCCGCTACGCTGCCCAACGGGGATAAATCCCCTCGCCACAGGGGATCACTGGTAACGGTTATTCGGTGTACGGGATGCTCTCGACCACTTCCAGGTCATAGCCGGTCAGTCCGGCGTACTTCAGCGGCGGGCCCAGATGGCGCAACTTGCCAACCCCAAGGTTCTGCAGAATCTGCGCCCCGGTACCGACCTCCGAATAAATCCGCGATTGCGAACGGCTGAATTGCCGTGGCGGCTGGGTCAATTGCGGTACCCGCTCCAGCAACGCCTGCGACGATTCATGATTGGCCAGCACTACGACAACCCCATGACCTTCAGCCGCGACCCGTTGCAGCGCGGCCCACAGCGTCCAGTTCGTCGGCCCGCTGTACTCGGCGCCGACCAGATCACGCAGCGGATCAATCACATGCACGCGCACCAGCGTCGGTTCTTCGCGGCGCAGATCGCCCATGACCATGGCCATGTGCACACCGCCCTCGATACGGTCTTCAAAAGTGATCAACCGAAACGTGCCATGCACCGTCGGCAGTTCGCGCTCGCCGATCCGTTCGATGGTGTGTTCAGTGCTCAGCCGGTAGTGGATCAGGTCGGCAATGGTGCCGATCTTGATCCCGTGCTGGCGGGCAAACACTTCCAGGTCTGGGCGACGGGCCATGGTGCCGTCGTCGTTCATCACTTCGACGATGACCGAGGCGGGGGTGAAACCGGCCAAACGGGCCAGATCGCAACCCGCTTCGGTATGGCCGGCGCGAGTCAGCACGCCACCTTCCTTGGCACGCAACGGAAAGATATGGCCCGGCTGAACCAGGTCTTCGGCGCGGGCATCTTTGGCTACGGCGGCGGCAACCGTGCAGGCGCGATCGGCAGCGGATATTCCGGTGGTCACGCCAACCGCTGCTTCAATCGACACCGTGAACGCAGTGCTGAACACGCTGCCGTTGCTCGGCACCATTTGCTCCAGACCCAAACGCTGGCAATGTTCGTCGGTCAGCGTCAGACAGATCAGCCCTCGCGCTTCACGCGCCATGAAACTGATCGCCTCGGGCGTACAGCAATCGGCGGCCAGCAGCAGGTCGCCCTCGTTTTCGCGATCTTCGTCATCGACCAGCAGAACCATTTTGCCGAGGCGATAATCTTCGATGATTTCTTCGATGCTGTTGAAGGCCATGCTGGACTCTCAGGGTTTGTTGGAAATATATTGGTATACCATAATACAAAATCAACAAAGAGGTCACTATGAAGGCGTACTGGATTGCTCACGTGGATATAGCCGATGCCGATCACTACAGCCAATACACCCAGCGTGCGCCGGCGGCCTTCGCCGCGTTCGGTGCAAAGTTTCTGGCGAGAGGCGGGCGCAGCGAGGCGATGGAAGGGCGCGAGACGCCGCAACGCAGTGTGGTGATCGAGTTCGAGAGCTATGAAAAAGCCGTGGCGTGCTACCACTCGGCGGCATACCAGGAGGCGAAAAGTTACCGCGAGGAATGGGCAAAGGCAGAAATCATCATCGTCGAAGGCATCGCCCCTAACTAACAGACACCGCAGAACACCTGTAGGAGTGAGCCTGCTAGCGATAGCGTTTCATCAGTCAACATCATCACGACTGACACACCGCTATCGCGAGCAGGCTCACTCCTACAAAGAGCGGACTGCGTTTTCAGCGGATAAAGTGGATCTTGCCGCTGTCATCGTTGCCCATGTAGATCCCGTAAACCCCGGCCTGGCGTTCCTCGATGTAGCGCTCGAGAATCTGCCGGATCGCCGGGTAATAGATCTGCTCCCACGGGATGTCTTCAGGGGCGAAAAATTTATAGTCGAGCGTTTCCGGCCCGTACTGCCCGGTGATCTCCAGCGCGATGGCGCGGAAGATGATGTACACCTCGCTGATCTTCGGCACGCTGAAGATCGAATACGGCGAGAGAATTTCCGCACGCACGCCGCTTTCTTCCCAGACTTCACGCAGCGCCGCCTGCTCGGTGGTCTCGCCGCTTTCCATGAAGCCTGCCGGTAACGTCCAGGTGCCCGGGCGCGGCGGGATCGCCCGTTGGCACAAGAGGTATTTGCCATTCTGCTCGATGATGCAGCCGGCAATAATCTTCGGATTGACGTAGTGGATGTAGCCGCAGCCGCGGCACATCAGGCGCTCGTGCGTATCGCCCGCCGGTATCTGCTGACCGAGGTCAGGGCCACCGCATTTCGGGCAATAGCTCGGGCTGAACATATCAGTGACCTATACGGGGTTCTTTCAAGGCGATCGGCAGGGTGATCGGCGGGGTAGCTCCGGTCTCTTCCTGCTTGCGCTTGAGGTAATCGAGGGCCACCGCAGCGGCCGCACGAACGTGATCAACACAGGCCTGATGCGCCGCCAGCGGATCACCGCTCTTGATCGCCGCGACCATTTTTTCCATTTCCTGATTACTCGCGCCGCGACGGTTTTCCTGGGAAACCGACGTCGCGCGCAAGTAGCTGATGCGTGCCTGCAACTGCCGCAACTGAGTCGCCGCGACATGGTTGCCCGAACCTTCCAGCAGCACGTCGTAGAAGCCCTGCACCGAGTCGATCACCTGTTGCAGTTCGCCGTCCTTGAGAGCCTTGCGGTTCTCGTCGAGGGCTTTTTCCAGGGCTTTGATGTCCTTGGCCTTGGCGCGCAGGGTAAACAGTTGAACGATCAGGCCTTCGAGTACGCAACGCAGTTCATAGATATCGACGGCATCGGCGAGGGTGATGATCGCCACGCGCGGACCTTTGGCATCGGCGAATTCCACCAGACCTTCGGATTCAAGGTGACGCAAGGCTTCGCGCACCGACGTGCGGCTGACGCCCAGGCGATCACACAGATCGCGCTCGACCAGACGATCGCCCGGCATGAGCTGGAAATTCATGATCGCGCTACGCAGTTTATCCAGCACGATTTCGCGCAGGGTAACGGGGTTGCGATTGACCTTGAAGCTGTCGTCGAGTGGCTGGCGTTTCATGGGGTCCGCTCTTTACTGTGGCTGTCCTTGCCAGACGGGCATCAAAACAGCCGAGGGGTTAACTGGAGGCCTCGGCGTCGGCTTCGGCGAAGGCTTCACGGGCGAGCCGGAAACTGTCCACGGCCGCCGGGACGCCGCAATAAATGCCGACCTGAAGCAGAATTTCGCGTATTTGCTCACGACTCAGGCCGTTACGCAAGGCGCCGCGCACATGCAGCTTGAGTTCGTGCGGGCGGTTGAGCGCCGAGATCATTGCCAGGTTGATCATGCTGCGCTCCTTGAGCGACAAGCCTTCGCGGCCCCAGACATGACCCCAGCAGTATTCGGTGACCATTTCCTGTAGCGGACGGGTGAAGTCGTCGGCGTTGTCGATCGAGCGCTGGACGTACGCTTCACCCAAGACCTGCGTGCGGATCTTCAGGCCCTTTTCATACTTTTCGTTACTCATCATTCCTCCTCACAACGCATATCCACCTGTTGGAATGAAACCTGTGGTGAGGGGATTTATCCCCGACGGGGTGCGAAGCAGCCCCAACACCTGCAACCGCGATTTACCAGACATTCCGCGTGCAATGGTTTTACGACTGCTTCGCAGCCGGTCGGGGATAAATCCCCTCACCACAATGGGCAGTTCCACAGTGGGATCTGTGTGAATCTGTCAGGCCAGGGTCGGCAGGGGGCCGAGTTTGCCTTTGTGGTAGATCATCGGCGTCACCGGTTGCGCCGGCAGAATCAGGTTTTTCACCGCGCCAACAATAATCGCGTGATCACCACCGTCGTATTCCCGCCACAGCTCACACTCGATGATCGCCGTGGCTTTGGCGAGGATCGGGTTACCGAGTTCGCTCAGATGCCAGGCGATGTCCTTGGCCTTGTCCTTGCCTTTACCGGCAAACGCATAGGCCTCGGCGGTCTGGTCGGCGGAGAGCAAATGGATCGCGAATTTCTTGCTGTCGCGCAGGACCGGGTAGGTGTCGGAAGCATAGTTGGGGCAGAACAACACCAGCGCCGGGTCAATCGACAGCGCGCTGAAAGCACTGGCGGTGATGCCGACGATGCCGCCATCCGGGTCAAGCGTCGTGACCACCGTGACGCCGGACGGGAACGAGCTCATGACGTCTTTGTAAATGCCGGGTTCGATCATTTCTCAGGACTCCTAGCGCATCACAAACGGATCAGGCATCGGCGCCTGAGAAAGGTTGATCCACACCGTTTTCAGTTCGGTGTAGGCCAGCACCGAATCGATGCCGCTTTCGCGTCCATAGCCACTGTTCTTGAAGCCGCCGATCGGTGCCATCGCCGACACCGCACGGTAGGTGTTGACCCAGATGATCCCTGAACGCACATCCCGGGCGAGGCGATGGGCGCGACCGAGATCGCGGGTCCAGATGCCGGCCGCTAGGCCGAACTGTGAGTCGTTGGCGATGGCCAGCGCTTCGGCTTCATCTTTAAAGCGAATCACCGACGCCACCGGGCCGAAGACTTCTTCCTGCATGATCTTCATCGAATTGCGGTCGCATTCGAACAGCGTTGGCTCGTAGAACCAGCCTGCGCCGAGATTTTCCGGGCGCTTGCCGCCCGTACGCAAACGCGCACCTTCAGCGATGGCATCCGCCACCAGACCTTCGACCACCGCCAGTTGCTGCGCGGTCGCCATCGGGCCCATCTCACTGTTGTCTTCCTGCGGGTTGCCGATGCGAATGCGTTGGGCGCGTTCGACCAGCCGATTGACGAACTCGTCGTAGATTTCGTCCTGCACCAGCAAGCGCGAACCCGACACACAGCTCTGACCTGACGCCGCGTAGATCCCGGCAATCGCGCCGTTGATCGCGCTGTCGAGATCGGCGTCGGCGAAGATGATGTTCGGCGACTTGCCACCCAGTTCCAGCGACAGCTTGGCGAAGTTCTCGGCACTGCTGCGCACCACATGCCGCGCCGTCGCCGCGCCGCCAGTAAAGGCGATCTTGCGGATCAGCGGATGGCGGGTGAGGGCGGCGCCAGTGCTCGGGCCGTAACCGGTGACAACGTTGACCACGCCCGGCGGAATCCCGGCTTCGAGGGCCAGACGTGCCAGTTCGAGAATCGTCGCCGAAGCGTGTTCGGACGGCTTGATCACAATCGTATTGCCGGCGGCGAGGGCCGGGGCGAGTTTGATTGCGGTCAGGTACAACGGGCTGTTCCACGGAATGATCGCGGCGACCACGCCCATCGCTTCGTGCACGGTGTAGGCAAACAGGTCAGGCTTGTCCAGCGGCAGGGTGCCGCCTTCGAGCTTGTCGGCAAGGCCGGCGGTGTAGTGGAAAAACTCCGGCAGATAACCGACCTGACCGCGGGTTTCGCGGATCAGCTTGCCGTTGTCGCGGCTTTCCAGCTGCGCCAGTTGTTCCTTGTTCTCGGCGATCAGGTCGCCGAGACGGCGAAGCAATTTGCCGCGCGCGGTGGCGGTCAGACCGCGCCAGGCCGGGCTGTCGAACGCGGTTTGTGCCGATTGCACGGCGCGTTCGACGTCGGCTTCATCGGCGTCTGGCAGTTCGGCCCAGGCTTGCGCGGAGGCCGGGTTGAGGCTTTCGAAAGTCTTGCCGGAGAGGGCGTCGACCCATTCTCCGCCGATGCACATCTGGAAGCGTGCGAGTGTCATGCAACGATCCCCTTTATATGGTTTTGTCGGGAGTGTGCGAATTGGAGAAATTCCAGCAACGTCTGGTTGACCAGACGCGGCGACTCTACAGGCATCATATGCCGTTGCTCGGGCAGCACGGCAACCTTCGCGCCGGGGATGCACCGGGCCAGTTGCTCGGCCATTTCCGGGGTCGAACCCGGGTCGAGTTCGCCGGTGGCGATCAGCGTCGGCGCCTGAATGCTGCCCAGGTCGTCGGCGCGGTACATGTCTTGTGTGGCGAACAGTTCGTAGGTGGTCAGATAACCCTGCGGATCATTGCCGGCGAGGGTCTGACGGATCGCGGCGATCTGCGCCGGATTGGCCGCCTGATACTCGCGGCTGAACCAGCGTGACAGCGCCGCTTCGGCGTTGGCGTCCGGGCCATGTTCGGCCGCTTGCGCGGTGCGAGCGATGACCCCGGCACGCTGTTCTTCGCTGCGGTTGAACACGCTGTTCAACACCACCAGGCTTTGCAGGCGCTGCGGGTAGTGCAGGGCAAACGCCCGTGCGACCAGACCGCCCATGGAGAAACCGATCACCGCTGCCTGCGGCAGACTCAAGTGATCAAGCAACTCCAGCAATTGATCGGCATACCCGAGCAAGTCGGTGCCGCTGGCCGGTCGCGGGCTGGCGCCATGGCCGAGCATGTCGTAGGCGATCACTTGGTACTGGGTCGACAGGCCAACGATCTGGCCGCCCCACATTTCTTTGTTCAGGCCCACGCCGTGGATCAAGACCACGGGCTGGCCTTGGCCGGTCGCCAGGTAACTGGTGCCAGCCGGGGTGAGTTCAGCGGTGAGCCGAATCATGGAGCGCTCCTGCAATGCCTTTTTATTGTGATTACTGGGCTTTTTCGGCGGCCAGTTCTTCCAGATCGATGTAGCGGTTGCCGATGCGCGGGTGCAGACGACCACCGTCGGCGCAACCCAGCACCACGACGATTTCGTCGGCACGCGGCGCGTCTTCGATCTGCATTTCCAGGGTGATGTAGTGCGAACGCTGACCTTCGTCGTCCTTGTGCATCATCGGGATCTGGATCGACGTGCCTGGACCACCACGCTTGTTGGTGAAACTCAGGTAGCTCTTGGCGTTGACGGCTTCGCGGTAGTGGTTGCCGAAGCGCAGGGTGTGGATCACGGCGGAAGCGTGTTCGATCTCGCCATCAGCGCCGACCACGGCGGCTTTGCCGTAGGCCTCGATCTTCTCGGCACCGCCGATGATGCCGACCAGACGCTCGACCATCAGTGCACCGAGATCAGAGCAGTTGGCGCGGATCTGCGGCTTGAGGTCTTCAACGAAACCGTTGCCCACCCACGGGTTTTTCATCACCACGGCGAGACCGACCATGGTCACTGGCTTGTCGGTGGCCTTGCCGCCTTCGATGAAGGTCTCTTCGACATAGCTGACGATCTTGCGAATTTCGAAACTCATGAGCTGCTCCGTTGGGGGATTGAGAGTGTCTGTGCGTCTGATGGTATACCATAATACCGATCGTGCAAGTCCCCCTCGCAACATTTGCCGCATCACTCCGGCGAATGGTCATGCATTCAAATCCCAAAGCCCGCCGATCCCCTGTAGGAGTGAGCCTGCTCGCGATAGCGGTGTATCAGGTAAGAATTCATTGACTGACACACCGCTATCGCGAGCAGGCTCACTCCTACAGGGGGGAAACTCATCGGCAAGGTGGTTAACAAAAGATAACGTGGCGCCGATTGTCAGACGTTTCTAAAGCCCGATAGGATGAGCCAGCTTCCGAAGTGGCTCTGGATTGCGGGTTTCAGGACTATGCTTCTGAACAGCCATCACTGGAGCACACTTGCGGCGCCCTTGAAGGCCAGATGGCCTAACAATAATAAATAGGGGAAGGTCTATGAGTCGTTGCCGCCCGCCGGCGTTACGCAACACCGCGTTGCTGGCCACAGCACTCTCTCTGCTGGGCTTCGCCACGCTGTCGGCACCTGTGATCGCCGCCGAGGCCCCGGCCGACGTGGTGTACGCCACCGAATCCGCCAAAGCCACGAAAAGCCTGATTCTCGATGTTGTCCACGCCGGCACCCGGCTGGTGGCGGTCGGGGATCGCGGGCACATTGTCTATTCCGATGACCAGGGCAAGACCTGGACTCAAGCCAAGGTGCCGAGCCGGCAACTGCTCACGGCGGTGTATTTTGTCGACGACAAACACGGCTGGGCGGTCGGTCATGATGCGCAGATTCTCGCCAGCGAAGACGGCGGTCTGACCTGGACCAAGCAATTCGAAGACCTCAAACGTGAATCGCCGCTGCTCGACGTCTGGTTCAAGGACGTCAACAGCGGCCTCGCCGTGGGCGCGTACGGTGCATTGCTGGAAACCACCGACGGCGGCAAACACTGGGAAGACGTCAGTGACCGTCTCGACAACGAAGACCAGTTTCACCTCAATGCCATCGCGGCGGTGAAAGACGCCGGGCTGTTCATCGTCGGCGAATCCGGCAGCATGTTCCGCTCCGCCGACTGGGGCCAGACCTGGGAAAAACTCGAAGGCCCGTACGAAGGTTCGTTGTTCGGCGTGATCGGCACCGCGCAACCGCAGACCCTGCTTGCCTACGGCCTGCGCGGCAATCTTTACCGCTCCACCGATTTCGGCAGCACCTGGGAACAGGTTGAGTTGAAAGCCGCGCGCGGTGCACTGGAGTTCGGTCTGTCCGGCGCCACGCTGCTGGCGGATGGCTCCATCGTCATCGTCGGCAACGGCGGCTCGGTGATCAGCAGCAGCGACAATGGCGAAACCTTCAGCGTGTTCAACCGCCCGGATCGCATTTCGCTGTCCTCGGTCACGGCGGCGGGCGACGGCAATCTGATTCTGACCGGGCAGGGCGGTGTGCACACCACGTTGCCAAACGGCGCCGAGATCAATAATAAGAAGGCGGGGCTATGACTTCCTTGATCACTCCTCAGCAGGACAAGGCGACGTTCCTCGAACGTCTGATTTTCAACAACCGCCCGGCAGTGATTCTCATCTGTCTGGTGGTCAGCATTTTCCTGTTCTGGCAGGCCACGTTGATCCGGCCGTCGACCAGTTTCGAAAAAATGATCCCGCTCAAGCATCCGTTCATCGAGAAGATGATGGAGCACCGCAACGATCTGGCGAACCTGGGCAACACCGTGCGGATTTCGGTGGAAGCCACCGACGGCGACATCTTCTCCAAGGAGTACATGGAGACCCTGCGTCAGATCAACGACGAGGTTTTCTACATTTCTGGCGTCGACCGTTCCGGGCTGAAGTCGCTGTGGAGTCCGAGCGTACGCTGGACCGAAGTGACCGAAGAAGGTTTTGCCGGCGGCGAAGTGATTCCGCAGAGCTACAACGGCTCGCAGGACAGCCTCGATCTGCTGCGCAACAACGTGCTCAAGTCCGGCCAGGTCGGGCGTCTGGTGTCCAACGACTTCAAGTCGAGCATCGTCGACATTCCGCTGCTGGAGTCCTACCCGGACCCGGAAGACCAGGGCAAATTGCTCGCGCTGGACTACCGCAAGTTCTCCCATGAACTCGAAGACAAGATCCGCAACAAGTTCGAAGCGCAGAACCCCAACGTCAAGATCCACATTGTCGGTTTCGCCAAGAAAGTCGGCGACCTGATCGACGGTCTGGTGATGGTGGTGTTGTTCTTCGGCATCGCTTTCGTCATCACCCTGATCCTGCTGTTGTGGTTCACCAATTGCCTGCGCAGCACCATTGCGGTGTTGAGTACGACGCTGGTGGCGGTGGTCTGGCAACTCGGATTGATGCACTTTTTCGGTTTCGGGCTCGATCCGTATTCGATGCTGGTGCCGTTCCTGATCTTCGCCATCGGTATCTCCCACGGCGTGCAGAAGATCAACGGTATCGCCCTGCAGTCCAGCGAGGCGGATAACGCACTCACCGCTGCGCGCAGGACATTCCGGCAACTGTTCCTGCCGGGGATGATCGCGATTCTGGCGGACGCCGTCGGCTTTATCACGCTGCTGATCATCGACATCGGCGTGATCCGTGAACTGGCCATCGGCGCGTCCATCGGCGTGGCGGTGATCGTGTTCACCAACCTGATCCTGCTGCCGGTAGCGATTTCGTATGTCGGCATCAGCAAGCGTGCGATTGCCAGGAGCAAAAAAGACGCGAACCGCGAACATCCGTTCTGGCGTCTGCTGTCGAACTTCGCCAGCCCGAAAGTTGCCCCGGTCTCCATCGCGCTGGCGCTGATCGCCTTCGGTGGCGGCCTCTGGTACAGCCAGAACCTGAAAATCGGTGACCTCGACCAGGGCGCGCCGGAACTGCGTCCGGACTCGCGCTACAACAAGGACAACAACTTCATCATCAACAACTACTCGACCAGTTCCGACGTGCTGGTGGTGATGGTCAAGACCAAGGCCGAGGGTTGCTCACGCTACGAAGCCATGGCGCCGATCGATGAGCTGATGTGGAAGATGCAGAACACCGAGGGCGTGCAGTCGGCGATCTCGCTGGTGACCGTGTCCAAGCAGATGATCAAGGGCATGAACGAGGGCAACCTGAAATGGGAAACCCTGTCGCGCAACCCTGACGTGCTGAACAACTCGATTGCCCGCGCCGACGGTCTGTACAACAACAGTTGCTCGCTGGCGCCGGTGCTGGTGTTCCTCAACGATCACAAGGCCGAAACCCTCGATCGTGCGGTACATGCGGTGCAGGAATTCGCCAAGGACAACAACAAGGACGGACTGGAATTCATCCTCGCCGCCGGTAACGCCGGGATCGAAGCGGCCACCAACGAAGTCATCAAACAGGCTGAGTTGACCATCCTGATCCTGGTGTACATCTGCGTGGCGGTGATGTGCATGATCACCTTCCGTTCGTGGGCAGCGACCTTGTGCATCGTCCTGCCGCTGGTGCTGACCTCGGTACTCGGCAACGCACTGATGGCGTTCATGGGCATCGGCGTGAAAGTCGCAACCTTGCCAGTGGTGGCGCTGGGTGTAGGGATTGGCGTCGACTACGGCATCTACATCTACAGCCGTCTGGAAAGTTTCCTGCGCGCCGGGTTGCCGTTGCAGGAAGCCTATTACCAGACCCTGAAATCCACTGGTAAAGCAGTGCTGTTCACCGGTCTGTGCCTGGCTATCGGCGTGTGCACCTGGATCTTCTCGGCGATCAAGTTCCAGGCCGACATGGGCCTGATGCTGACCTTCATGCTGCTGTGGAACATGTTCGGTGCGCTGTGGCTGCTGCCGGCACTGGCCAAGTTCCTGATCAAACCGGAAAAGCTGGCGGGGCAGAAGGGCAACTCGCTGTTTGCTCACTGATCTGAGAATCTGAAACGACAAAGCCGCAACCTTCGGGTTGCGGCTTTTTTTATCCCACGAATTTCACACAATCCCCATGTAGGAGTGAGCCTGCTCGCGATAGCGGTATATCAGGTAAAGAATCGCTGACTGACACACCGCTATCGCGAGCAGGCTCACTCCTACATGGGGAATTGGGGTGTGTCAGGAGAGATCTGCGCCAAGCACAACACTCAGCGCACTCCGCGCATCATCCAGCTGCACCAACGTCGCATGCCGGGCACCCAGCGCATCACGGTTCTCGATAGCGGTGAGAATCGCCTTGTGCCGCGGCAACGCCAGCTCATGCAGGTTCGGCCGCTGATTCGAATGCTTCAACGCCTCGGCAATCGCTACCGAGAGCATGTTGCACAGGTTCGCCAGCAAATCGTTGTGCGTGGCATCGGCGATGCGGCTATGAAAATCCAGATCCGGTTGCAGCAGGGCTTCCGGCGTCGGCGCTGCTTCCATGCGCTGGTAGGCTTCGCCGATCAGGGCGATGTCGGCCTCGGTCGCGTGCTGAGCGGCGAGGGCGGCAGCCGCCGGTTCGATGATGCTGCGCACGCTGGTCAGGACATTGAAGAACTCGTTCTGCGGGCTGCTTTGCATCAGCCAGTGCAGCACGTCCGGGTCGAGCATGTGCCACTCGCGCCGAGCCTTGACCACCGTGCCAACACGCGGTTTCGAATACACCAGCCCCTTGGCCACCAGCACCCGCGTAGCTTCGCGCAGCACCGGCCGGCTGACCGCGTACTCCTCGCACAGCAAGGCTTCGGCGGGCAGTTTGTCATCGGGCAAAAAACGTCCGGAGACGATCTGCATGCCCAGTTCCTGGACGATGCGCGAGTGCATGCTTTTGCGGTCGGAGGGTTTGCGGTAATCCATGGGGAACGGCGCGATCCTGAGCGATGGAGATGCCGCGCATCATAGCAGGCACGACACAATCTTGAGGGAGTACACAAAACCAAATGTAGGAGTGAGCCTGCTCGCGATTGCGGTGTGTCAGTCGATAGAGGAGTCAACTGACAGATTGCTATCGCGAGCAGGCTCACTCCTACAGGGGATTGCATTCCAATGCAGGCTATGATGCTGGGCTGTCAGTGGGAGTGGCGGGGGACTTCGGCGCCTCGGCAACCAACGAGGAAGTCAAAGTCACAGCCCTGATCCGCCTGCAGCACATGCTCGATGTACAACTGACGATAACCGCCCACCAGCAACTGCTGCGGCGGTTGCAGATCGGCCATGCGCGCCGCCAGCTCGGCATCCGGAATGTCCAGATGCAAACGCCCACTGGCGCAATCCAGCTCGATCCAGTCGCCTTCCTTCACTGTCGCCAGAGGCCCGCCCGCCGCCGCCTCCGGGGCTACATGCAAAACCACCGTGCCGTACGCGGTGCCGCTCATCCGAGCATCGGAGATGCGCACCATGTCCGTCACACCCTGCGCCAACAGTTTGGCCGGCAGGCCCATGTTGCCGACTTCAGCCATGCCCGGATAACCCTTCGGCCCGCAGTTCTTCATCACCAGAATCGAATCTTTATCGACATCCAGTTCCGGGTCATTGATGCGCGCCTTGTACATGTCGAAGTTCTCGAACACCACCGCACGGCCGCGATGCTGCATCAGTTCCGGAGTAGCGGCGGACGGCTTGAGCACCGCACCGAGTGGCGCCAGGTTGCCGCGCAGCACACAGATGCCGCCGTCGGCGCGGATCGGGTTGTCGAGGGTGCGGATCACTTCATCCTCACCGTAGATCGGCGCGTCCTTGGTGTTCTCGCCGAGTGTCTTGCCGTTGACCGTCAGCGCATTCGGGTTGGGGATCAGATTGGCTTCACCGAGGCGGCGCAGCACCGCCGGCAAACCACCGGCGTAATAAAACTCTTCCATCAGGAAGCGCCCGGACGGTTGCAGGTCGACGATGGTCGGCATGCCGCGCCCGATGCGGGTCCAGTCGTCCAGATCCAGTTCGACACCGATGCGTCCGGCGATGGCTTTCAAGTGAATCACGGCGTTGGTCGAACCGCCGATGGCAGCGTTGACCCGAATGGCGTTTTCAAAGGCTTCCTTGGTGAGGATCTTCGACAGTTTCAAATCCTCGCGAACCATCTCCACGGCGCGCATGCCGGACATGTGCGCAAGCACATAACGCCGCGCATCCACCGCCGGAATCGCCGCGTTGTGGGGCAGGGAGGTGCCCAGTGCTTCGGCCATGCAGGCCATGGTCGACGCGGTGCCCATGGTGTTGCAGGTGCCCGCCGAACGCGACATGCCGCCCTCGGCTGCAAGGAAATCGTCGATGGTGATAGTGCCAGCCTTGACCTGTTCGCTGAGCTGCCAGACCACCGTGCCGGAGCCGATGTCCTTGCCTTTGTGCTTGCCGTTGAGCATCGGCCCGCCGGTGACGACGATGGCCGGCACGTCGCAACTGGCCGCACCCATCAGCAGCGCCGGAGTGGTTTTGTCGCAACCGGTCAGCAGTACCACGCCGTCAATCGGGTTGCCGCGAATTGCTTCTTCGACGTCCATGCTCGCCAGGTTGCGCGTGAGCATGGCGGTCGGGCGCAGGTTCGATTCGCCATTGGAGAACACCGGGAATTCCACCGGAAAACCACCGGCCTCGATCACCCCGCGTTTGACGTGCTCCGCGATCTGGCGGAAATGCGCGTTGCACGGGGTCAGTTCCGACCAGGTATTGCAGATGCCAATGATCGGCTTGCCATGAAACTGGTGGTCGGCGATGCCCTGATTCTTCATCCAGCTGCGGTACATGAAGCCGTTCTTGTCGGCCGTGCCGAACCATTGGGCGGAGCGCAGGGTGGGTTTCTTATCAGACATGATCGATTCTCTTATTGTATGACTATAGTGTTCGAGCTACGGCCTAACATAAGCGCAAAATCAGAGATTTGGAAGTGTTGTTGGGTAATTAGTATTACTATATAGTCGTTTTCGACGGAGGGATGGTCCTGGCGGTTTTCCGTGAGAGGCGTCCCCCGAGGTTCAATAAAAACAACAATCGGAGACCGATCTCATGAGCCAGGAACTGCGGCTTGTCCGGCGCATCACGCTGAAACTGATTCCCTTCCTGATCCTGCTGTACCTGATCGCCTATGTGGATCGCTCCGCCGTCGGCTTCGCCAAGCTGCACATGGGCGCCGACATCGGTATCGGCGATGCGGCCTACGGGCTCGGTGCCGGACTGTTTTTCATCGGCTACTTTCTCCTCGAAATCCCCAGCAACCTGATGCTCGAACGCTTCGGTGCGCGACGCTGGTTTGCCCGCATCATGATTACCTGGGGCGCCATCACCATCGGCATGGCATTCGTCCAGGGCCCGCACAGTTTCTACGTGATGCGCTTTCTGCTCGGCGCGGCGGAAGCGGGGTTCTTCCCCGGCGTTCTGTACTACATCACCCAATGGTTCCCGGTGCGCCATCGCGGCAAGATCCTTGGCCTGTTCATCCTCTCTCAACCGATCGCGATGATGATCACTGGCCCGGTGTCCGGCGGCTTGCTGGGCATGGACGGCATCCTTGGGCTGCACGGCTGGCAGTGGCTGTTCATCGTTATCGGCACCCCGGCGATCCTGCTGACCTGGCCGGTATTGCGCTGGTTGCCGGACGGTCCGCAACAAGTGAAATGGATGGATCAGGCCGAGAAGGACTGGCTGACCGGCGAACTGAAAAAGGATTTGCAGGCATACGGTCAGACCCGTCACGGCAATCCGCTGCATGCGCTGAAAGACAAACGCGTGTTGCTGCTGGCGCTGTTTTATTTGCCGGTGACGTTGAGTATTTATGGCTTGGGTCTGTGGTTGCCGACGCTGATCAAACAGTTCGGCGGCAGCGATCTGGTCACTGGGTTTGTCTCGTCGGTGCCGTACGTCTTCGGGATCATCGGCTTGCTGATCGTGCCTCGCAGTTCTGACCGCATGAATGATCGTTACGGGCATCTCGCGGTTCTTTATGTGCTGGGTGCGATTGGTCTGTTTCTCAGTACCTGGTTGTCGTTGCCTGTGGCGCAACTGGCGGCCCTGTGTCTGGTGGCGTTTGCGCTGTTCTCTTGCACGGCGGTGTTCTGGACGTTGCCGGGGCGTTTTTTTGCCGGCGCGAGTGCGGCGGCGGGGATTGCGTTGATCAACTCGGTGGGGAATCTGGGCGGGTACATCGGTCCATTCGTGATCGGTGCGTTGAAGGAGTACACCGGGAATCTGGCTTCAGGGCTGTACTTCCTCTCGGGGGTGATGGTTTTCGGCTTGATTCTCACAGGCATCGTCTACCGCGTGCTTGAGCGCAAACACGTCCTGCCGGTTGACCAGTTTGCCGCCAGTGCCCGTGGTGCCACCCGTACCTGACTGACCAACACCGGTCCCCTGTAGGCCTTCGCCTGCTCGCGATAGCGGTGTGTCAGCCGAAAAGTTGTCAACTGACACACCGCTATCGCGAGCAGGCTCACTCCTACAAGGATCTGCGGTGTTTCGAATAACACAGGAGAAAATCATGCATCTGGTTCAATTCGAATTAAGTAACGGCGAACGCCGCGTTGGCGTGGTCGATAACGGTCTGGTGCGCGAGGTGCAGGACGCGCGCAGCGTCCGCGATCTGGCGCTGGCCGCCATCGAGGCTGGCCACACGCTGGAGCAGCAAGTGCAAACCCTAGGCCTCGGCTTCAGCCATGACTACGCCGAACTGCTCGCGCAACTGCGCATCCTGCCGCCGCTCGATCATCCGGACCCGGCGCACACACTGGTCAGTGGCACCGGTCTGACGCATCTGGGCAGCGCCTCGGCGCGAGACAAAATGCACCAGCAAGCGGGCGACGAAGCGACAATGACCGACACCATGCGCATCTTCAAATGGGGCGTGGAGGGCGGCAAACCAGCGGCGGGGCAGGCCGGCGTGCAGCCGGAATGGTTCTACAAGGGCGACGGCAGTATTGTCGTGCGCCCGGGTCAACCGTTCCCGTTGCCTCCGTTTGCCGAAGACGCCGGCGAAGAACCGGAGATGGCCGGCCTCTACGTCATCGGTCATGACGGTAAGCCGTATCGGCTGGGCTTCGCGGTCGGCAATGAGTTCTCCGACCACATCATGGAACGCAAGAATTACCTGTACCTGGCCCACTCGAAATTGCGCAGTTGCAGTTATGGCCCGGAACTTCGCGTCGGCGAACTGCCTCAACACCTTGCGGGCAGCAGTCGCATTCTGCGCGACGGCGAAGTGCTGTGGCAGAACGAGTTTCTCAGTGGCGAGGCGAACATGTGCCACAGCCTCGCCAACCTCGAATACCACCACTTCAAGTACAGCCAGTTCCTACGCCCGGGCGACGTGCACATTCACTTCTTCGGCACCGCGACCTTGTCGTTCGCCGACGGCATCCGCACGCAACCGGGCGATGTATTCGAGATCAGCCAGGCCGAATTCGGCGCACCGCTGGTCAATGGCATCGTCCCGGTTGCAGCGACTTTTGAACCGGACAGCATCGGCACCCTTTAAGGAGATCCCATGACTCAGATTCTCGGTCACAACTACATTGGCGAGCAGCGCAGCGCCGCCGGTAACGTCAAGCTGCAAAGCGTCGACGCCACCACTGGCGAGCCATTGCCGCACGACTTCATTCAGGCCACCGAGCAGGAAGTAGACGCCGCTGCCAAAGCCGCCGCTGCCGCGTACCCGGCTTATCGCAGCCTCAGTGCCGAACGTCGCGCGCAGTTTCTCGATGCGATCGCCGATGAACTGGACGCACTCGGCGATGACTTCGTTGCTGTGGTCTGCCGCGAAACCGCGTTGCCGGCTGGTCGTATCCAGGGTGAGCGCGGGCGCACCAGCGGGCAGATGCGCCTGTTCGCCAAAGTGCTGCGTCGTGGTGATTTTTATGGGGCGCGGATTGATCTGCCGTTGCCGGATCGTCAGCCAATGCCGCGGCCCGCTCTGCGTCAGTACCGCATCGGCCTCGGCCCGGTGGCGGTGTTCGGCGCCAGCAACTTCCCGTTGGCATTTTCCACTGCTGGCGGTGACACCGCGTCGGCGCTGGCCGCCGGTTGCCCGGTGGTGTTCAAGGCGCACAGCGGTCATATGGCCACGGCTGAACTGGTCGCCGACGCACTGATTCGCGCAGCGGAAAAGACCGCCATGCCGGCCGGCGTGTTCAACATGATCTATGGCGGCGGCGTCGGCGAATGGCTGGTCAAGCATCCGGCGATCCAGGCTGTCGGTTTCACCGGTTCGCTCAAGGGCGGTCGTGCCCTGTGCGACATGGCCGCTGCGCGTGCGCAACCGATCCCGGTGTTCGCCGAGATGTCGAGCATCAATCCGGTGATCGTTCTGCCGCAGGCACTGGCGGCGCGTTCGGAAAGCGTTGCCCGCGACCTCACCGCGTCGGTGGTGCAGGGTTGCGGTCAGTTCTGTACCAATCCGGGCCTGGTCATCGGCATCCGCTCGCCGCAGTTCAGCGCTTTCGTGCAGCAGGTAACCGGGCTGATCGGCGATCAACCGGCGCAAACCATGCTCAATGCCGGCACCCTCGGCAGCTACGGCAAAGGCTTGCAGAAACTCCTCGCGCACCCGGGCATTGAGCATCTGGCGGGCAATCCACAGCAGGGCAATCAGGCGCAGCCGCAGTTGTTCAAGGCCGATGCAAGCCTGTTGATCAATGGCGATGAAGTGCTGCAGGAAGAAGTGTTTGGCCCGACCACGGTGATTGTCGAAGTGGCGGACAAGGCGCAACTCAGCGCGGCGTTGCTGGGGCTGCATGGCCAACTCACGGCGACGATTATCGGTGAGCAGGCGGACTTCGAACGCTTCCCTGAACTGACGCCGCTGCTGGAACAGAAGGTTGGGCGGATCCTGCTCAACGGCTATCCGACTGGCGTCGAAGTGTGCGATTCGATGGTACACGGCGGGCCGTATCCAGCGACGTCCGATGCCCGTGGCACCTCCGTCGGTACGCTCGCCATCGATCGCTTCCTGCGTCCGGTGTGCTTCCAGAACTACCCGGACAGCTTGTTGCCCGAGCCCCTGAAGAATGCCAACCCGTTGCGCATCCAGCGACTGGTGGACGGCAAGCCCAGCCGCGAAGCCCTCTGACACCACACCATTCTCTGTAGGAGTGAGCCTGCTCGCGATAGCGGTTTCACATTTAATCCATCTGCTCAATGACACACCGCCATCGCGAGCAGGCTCACTCCTACAGGGGCCGGGTGTGACAATGAGCTATCATTGCCGGTTTCCCCCTGAAAGACTTGATTGCCATGACAACCCAAACCCTTCTCGACGCCCTCGAACACTGCGGTATGGTCGAAATCGACGGCCTGCACGCCTTTGAATTCTCCCTCGACGAAGACGACAACCTGCACATCGAATGCATGGATGGCCGGGCGGCCAAGCATTGGGAATTCACGCCGGTACAGGTCGCAGCAGCAACCTATGATAACGACCGGCAGAGCTGGTTGATCGTTGATGATTCCGGCGAGCACCGCTTGGTCTGCAGCGAAGCCTTCAGCGGCAGCGACGACGAGGATGACACTGATGAAAATGCGTAAATTCTGGCCGCTGCTGATGGCCGGCAGCGTTGGTGCAATGGGCCTTTCCACTGCATCCGCAGAAAATTTCCAGCTGCTGGTTGGCTCCTACACCGCAGGCACCAGCCAGGGCATCTATCGAATGAACTTCGACAGCGCCACCGGCCAGATCGCGGCCAAGCCGCTGCAAGAGGTCAAGAGTGAAAACCCGTCGTGGCTGACGCTCTCCAAAGACCAGAAACGTCTGTTCGTGGTCAATGAAAACGGCCCCGGTCAGAAAGACCCGGTCGGTCGCGTCAGCAGTTACTCAATCGATCCGAAAACCCACGAGCTGAGCCTGATCAATCAAGTGCAAAGCCTGGGCAACGAGCCGACCCATTCGAGCCTCAGCGCTGACGCCAGCCACCTGTTCGTCAGCAACTATTCGGTGATGGAAGATCCGGGTGGAACCCTGGCGGTGTTGCCGGTCGGTGCCGACGGCAAGCTCAAACCCGTTGTGCAGATGAGCGCGCACCCGGCGAGCCGGGTCAATCCCGAGCGTCAGGCCTCGAACCACGTGCACTCGACGGTTTCCTCGCCGGACGGCCGCTACGTGTTTTCCAATGACCTGGGGGCGGACAAGGTCTTCATCTACAAATTCGATCCAGAAGCCAACCCTGATCTGCCGCTGACTCCGGCGAAAACCGCTTCCGTGGCGATGCCTGCCGGCAGCGGTCCGCGTCATCTGCTGTTCAGCGCTGACGGCAAGCATGCCTGGCTGACCATGGAAATGAGCGCGCAGGTCGCCGTGTTCGATTACAACGACGGCGTGCTGACCCAGACGCAACTGGTCGATCTGGCCGCCGGCCAACCAACGTCGGACAAGGCCGGGGCTGCGCTGCATGCGTCGGCGGACGGCAAATTTCTCTACGTCAGCAACCGTGGCACCGCTAATCAACTGGTGGTGTTCAGCATCGATCCGGCGACCGCTCAGCTCAAAGAGCTGCAAAAGCGTTCGGTGGAAGGTGATCACCCGCGTGAGTTCAGCCTCGATCCAAGTGGCAAATTCCTGCTGATCGCCAATCAGAAGAGCAACGAAATTGTCGTCGTCGAACGCGATGGCAAGACCGGTCTGCTCGGCAAAACCGTGCAGAAGCTGCCGATGGACGCCCCGAGCGACCTCAAGTTTCTAGTGCGACAATAAGCCACAGGCCCCGGTTTACGGGGCCTGTCTCTTTGTATTAATCGCGCTGATATCCGGTAATGCTACAAAGCATTTCAAGCGATCAACCCTCGAGCGTTAAGTTTGCTCCACGGCCCAACCGGGCAAGCAAGCCAACCGAACACGAGGGTTACCGCCATGAACTTCAATCTCTTCTCCGTTATCGCCGCTTCCGCCATCTCCGCCACCGTTGCGCTGCCAGCCAGTGCCAACGTTGAAATCGCCGGCAAAAAATCCCACACCCAGAGCTACACCCAGAAATACCTGCAACAGAGCGCCAACTTCTACGCCGCCCTGGATCACAAAGCCCAACACTGAAATTCCCGCCTCGCGCGACTCCCTGTAGGAGCTGCCGAAGGCTGCGATCTTTTGATTTTAAACGTCAAAAGATCGCAGCCTTCGGCAGCTCCTACACGTATGTGTGCGCGAAAAATTTGCGTGTCATAGGTTTTATCAAACGCCGAAATAGAGTCGCTAAATAATCAACGAAGCTGATGGTTACTATGGGAAACGCTGAGTGGTTAGGGCGGTTTTTTTGATTGATCCTGTGGGCACTGAAACATGCCTACGGAGAACACCATGGCCAGCGCAATCATCTCTTCTGCCAAATTCGGCGCCTACCTGGCCATCGGTCTTTACCTGGCTCTGGTGCTGGTCGTCAGCATCGCCTCGCAGATGGAGCACACCTTCGAAGCACCGATTCAAGTCGCCCACCCCGGCGTCCAGTTCGAACTGCGCTCGCAAAGCGTGATGGTCGATCGGGCTGAACTCGCAGGAGTCGGCGGAGCATGAAAGGCTACAGACTCTGGGTTATTGCGGTGCTTGCGTTCATGACCAATGGCGCTTCGCTGCTGGGGATAGGGCAGGGCTCGGTGGGTGGTCTGGCCCGGGCCATAGAGGCCAATCACACCATCGCGCACAACATCGAGCGGGCGAATGCGCTGGGGCTGATGGCGGGTAATCCGCCGGCGAAGGTCTCGGCCGATTTTCTCGGACCGTTTGAAGTGGATTGCATGGCGCTCGGCATGTGCGATGCACTGGCGTAGACAACGCGATCCATTGTGGCGAGGGAGCTTGCTCCCGCTGGGTTGCGAAGCAGCCCCAAATCCAGCAAATACAGTATTGCTGATATACCGAATCCAATGGTTTTGCGACTGCTGCGCAGCCGAGCGGGAGCAAGCTCCCTCGCCACAGGTGCTGTGTGATGCCGGGTTTAGAGCTATTTCTTCATTATCGAGGTGAAGAGCTCGGATTCGAGGAAGCGCTGCAACCAGGTCTGCAGGCGAACATAAGGCGTCTGCGCAAACCACTCGCGATCAACATGCGCGAACTGGCGTACGAACGGCAGCAGGGCGATATCCGCCAGGCTCGGATGATCAGCCAGCAAGTAATCGCGATCCTTCAGCAGTTCTTCCAGTCTCCGCAAATACACCGCACCCTCGGCCCGATAAACCTCCATCGGTTGTTCTGGATATCGCTCGGCATATTTATAGCGATTCAACTGCACCTTGAACCCCTGATCATTCGCGTCGATCAACTCGGCAATCCGTGAGTCACCGCCAAGCAACCAATCTTGCGGATCATTCTGCGCCAGCGCCCAGCGCATGATCTCCAGACTCTCATCAATCACCCTCCCACCGGCATCCAGCACCGGCACCGTGCCTTTCGGTGAGATCTCCAGCATCTCGGCCGGTTTCGCCTTGAGGCTGACTTCGACAATGTTCACCGGTACGCCCGAATAGCGCAGCGCCATCCGCGCACGCATCGCGTACGGGCAGCGGCGGAAGGAATACAGCGTATTCATTTCACCTCCAATGTGCTCAAACCATTGCCCTGACGCTGCACCTGAATCTGCACCGGAATCCGCTCGTGCATTTCCTGTACGTGGGAAATCACCGCGACTTTGCGGCCCTGCGCCTGCAAGCCATCGAGGGCGTCCATCGCCAGTTGCAGCGACTCCGGATCGAGGCTGCCGAAGCCTTCGTCGATGAACAGCGATTCGATCTTCAGCGTGCTCGACGCCATCGATGCCAGCCCCAGCGCCAACGCCAGCGACACCAGGAAGGTTTCACCGCCGGACAGCGAATGCACCGAGCGCAGTTCGTCGCCCATTTCCGTGTCCATCACCAACAGGCCCAACATGCTGCCGCCGCGTTTCAGGCGATAGCGCTTGACCAGTTGGCGCAGTTGCACGTTGGCGTGGTGCACCAGCAAATCGAGGTTATACGCCTGGGCGATCTTGCGGAACGTGTCGCCAGTCGCCGAACCGATCAACGCACTCAGGCGCGCCCAGCGCTGGTACTCGGCATAGGCGTCGGCGATCTGCTGCGCCAATGCCTGATTGGCGTTTTGTCGGCGCTGGTCTTCGGCCTGTTCGGCGCGCAATTCGGCGCATTGCTGTTCACTGAGGTTGAACTGGTTTTGCAGGTCGGCGAGAGCGCTGGCCAGTTGTTCGGCGTCGAGATTGCCGTTGTGCTGGGCCTGATGATCGAGCAAGCGCTGGTCGCGTTCCTGCAACAAGACATTGGCCTGCTCAATGGCTTTTTCATTGAGCTGCAAGCGCTGGCGCAGTTCAGCAACTTGCTCATCGTCGACGCGCAACAGGTCTTCGAGGCCGCCGTCGTCCAGTTCCGGATGACGGGCGCGCCAGTCGGCAATCTTGCCGGCCAGATCCCGGTCTTCACTGTCCAGCGCCTGCAAGCGTTCCTGCTGCGCCTTGAGTTCAGCGGCGATCTGCACACGTTGCGTGCGCACGTTTTGCAGTTCCTGAGCCGTAGCGGTTTCGGCGTTGCGAGCCTGCTCCACGGCATGCTCCAGTTGCTCCTGCCAGTGCTCGGCGCTGCGGTGTTCACCGAGCAGTTGCGCGAGCTTTTCCTGACAGGCCCGCTGTTGCTCGGCCAGCGCATTGAACTGCTGCTCGGCGGTTTGCGACTGTTGCACGCGGCTCTGCTGCCGATCCTGTTCTTTCTCCAGCACTTGCTGACGTTGTTGCTGTTCGGCCAATTCGTCCTTTTGCTGATCGACTTGCTCAAGGCGCTCGGCGATCTGTCGATCCAGTTGCATGAACGTCGCCGCTGGCTCGACACGCAAGGCCTCAAGTGTGTCCGCCGGCAGCAGACTGGCGAACGCGGTGAGTTCTTCATCAAGCCGCTGCCGGTCGTTGTTCAACTCGCGCTGCTGGTTGCTCAAATGCTGCGCGGCTTGCTGATGCGCGGTTTCGGCCTGACGCAGTTGCTGGGTCAGGCGCGCCGCATCTTGTTGCAGCGTCAGCAAGGTGTTCTGGCGTTGTTCGTCCTGAGTGATGCTCAGGTTCAGTTGATCGTTTTGCCGGGTCAGCCAGGCATCGCGTTTGTCCGCGTCGTGATTGAACAATTGCGCGCTCAGCGGATGCGCGTCGAGACTCGGCGCCAGCGCGTGCTGCTGGGTAGCCAGCTGTTCCTGCTGTTGCAGCAGTTCTTTCTGCTGAGCAATAACGCCAACGACTTCGGCGCGCAGCTCTGTGAGTTTTTCCTTGAGCTGATCGACCACTCGCTGCGCGTTGGCCTGCTCGCTTTCATCGTGTTTGCCGAGGCTTTGCAACAGCGCCTCGGGCTGGTGGTACGGATGTTCGCTGCTGCCGCAGACCGGGCACGGCTGGTCGTCCTGCAACTGTGCGCGCAGTTCCTCGACACTGGCACTGCGCGCCAGACGCTGACGCTCAAGCAGCTCGCGGGTGACGTTGAGGGTTTGTTCAGCGACGGTCAGTTCAGCCTTGGTTTTAACCCCGTCCTGAGTCAGACGCTCGCGCTCCTGCTGAGCGCTGAGCTGACGCTCTTGCAGCTCGGTGCCGCGTTTGTCCAGATCCTGTTGGCTGGCCCACAGGCGCGAAAGGTCTTCGATGGCGCGCAACTGTTTGCGGTTGTCCTGCAACAGATTGCCGAGGATGCCGATCTGCTCGGCCACGGCATCCGGCTCGGCGCCAGCTTCTTTGAACAACACTTCCAGCTGCTGCTTTTGTGTCGCAAATGCATCGGCGCTGCGAGTGGCATTTTCTTCAAGCGAGGCCAGCTCGGCCTGGCCTTTGTTCAGGCGATTGCCAATCAGCATCAGTTGTTGCAGGCGATCGCGGTAGGCATTCCACGCATCGCTCAACGGTGCCAGATGAGCGCTTTGCTCAAGTCCGGCGGCGATCTGTTGCAGGCGTTCGGCGACCTGGGTCTGCTTGTCCAGCAAGGCTTGAATCGTCTGCTGACCTTCATTGCAGGCCTGTTCTGCTTTCTGCTTCGCTTCAGCGCTGAGGGCGGCGTCTTTGGCCAAACGGGCGAGGGTGCTTTGCTCTTCAAAGGCCTGACGCAACAGCGGCGCACTTGCGTTGTGCTGTTGCTGGGCGCCGCTCAGGGCGACTTTCGCGGCGTCGAGATTTTGCTCCAGAAGGGTCTGGCGCTCGGTCAGCTCGGCGTGTTGCTGTGTGTGCGCGGCAATCTGTGCGGCCAGCGGCGTCAACAGTGCATCGAGCTCGGTTTTGCGGGCGAACTGATGCCGCTGCGGGCCAAGCTGCTCCAGGCGTGTGAGTTTTACCCGCTCGCCGGCCAGACTTTCCCACTGCTGCCGGGCGCTGTGCAGTTGCTCGGCCGCCGCTTGCTGTGCGTCCTGCAACTGGCGCAAATCCTTGAGCCAACTGTGCTGTTGTTCAAGCTGCTTGAGCTGCGCCTGCTGCAACTTCATCTGCTGCTGCGCGGCGTTGAAACGCTCGTCCAGCTCAGCGCGGGCTTCGGGTGCCAGCGGGGTAACGCCGGTGGCCTGATCCTGCAACAGCTTGTGCGCCTCGCGGGCCTCTTTGGTCTTGTCGAACGCGCGGCGACCGAGACGGGTGTACAACGCGGTGTCGGTGAGTTTTTCCAGCAATTCGCTGCGGTCGTTGTCGTCCGCTTTCAGGAATGCACTGAACTCACTCTGCGCCAACAGCACGGCGCGGGTGAACTGCTCGAAGTTCAAGCCCAGCGCGGCTTCCAGTTGCGTCTTGTATTCGCCTTTCTGGCTGGCGAGCAGTTGATCCTGATCGATATCGCGCAGGCTCTGCCGGCTGACCTGCAACTTGCCGCCAGCCTTTTCCCGAGCGCGATTGGCTTCCCAACGCGCACGATAGCGACGGCCGTCGACGCCGACGAAGTCGACTTCGGCATAGCCTTCGCCAGTGCCACGTCGCAGCAAGGTGCGCGGGTCGCCTGTGGCGATTTCGCCGTCGGCATCCGGGACTTTGGCATCGCGGCCGGTGTTGTTCAGGCGTGGAACCGCGCCGAACAGCGCCAGGCACAAGGCATCGAGCAGGGTGCTTTTACCGGCGCCGGTCGGTCCGGTAATCGCGAACAGGCCAGCGCTGGCCAGCGGCTCGGCGGTGAAGTCGATCTCGAACGGACCCGCCAGCGAAGCGAGGTTCTTCAAGCGAATGGCGAGAATCTTCATGGCTGCTCGCCCTCCATTTGCACGTCTTGCAGCAGTTCGGCGAAGTCCTTGAGCGTCTGTTCATCGACTTCATTGCCGTAATTGTCGAGCCAGGCGCGGCTGAACAATTCCTGCGGGGTGAGTTGGTCCAGTTCGATCAACACGGTGCCGTCCTCCACGCCGTCAGCGCCTCGGTTACCGGCGTATTCGGCAGCGATGCGCACCAGTCGCACGGCTTTGCCTTGCAGGGCGGTTTCCACTTGATGGCGCAGATCCGGCTGCGGCTCGTCGAGGGTTACGCGCACTTCCAGCCACGGTTGACGCTGGGTTTCGGCGAGCAGATCAATGTTCGGCAGGTCCGCCAGTTGCAGCAGAATCTCGGCCAGCGGTGCCGGGCCGATGCGCTGCAGGTTGACCGATCGCGGGATCAGTTTCGGCTCGACGCTGACCAGGGTTTCACCCTCCAGGACGACGTCGAGAATCTGATGCTGATAGCCAATCTCCGAGAACGACAACGGGATCGGCGAACCGCTGTAGCGGATGCGTTCTTCACCGTTGACCTTCTGCGGCTTGTGCAAATGTCCGAGGGCGACGTAGCTGATGCTCGGCCCGAACAGACTGGCGGGCAGCGCCTCGGCGTTGCCGATGATCAGGCTGCGCTCGGAGTCCTCCGAGACCGAACCGCCGGCCATGTGCGCGTGGCTGATAGCGATCAGCGCCTGACCCGGCTTGCGCTTGGCATTCGCCGCTTCGATCAGCCATTCATGCACTTGACCGATGCCGCGCAAATAGTTGTCGCCCAGATGCGCCCCCGTCACTTCCGCCGGGCGCAGGAACGGCAGCGCCAGGCACCACGCAGCGATTTCCCCTGACGCGTCCGGCAATGGCAGCAGCAGACGTTCGGAGTCGAGTTGGCCGTCATCCAGCCACAACACTCGACCCAGCGCATGGGTGCGCAAACGCCGCATCAACGGCGCAGGCAGTTCGATCCGCGAGCCGGAATCGTGGTTGCCGGCGATCATCACGATGGTCAGCAACGGCTGCTGCTCGTGGGCGCTGACGATGAAATCGTAGAGGCGTTCCTGAGCTTTGACCGGTGGATTGACCGTATCGAAGATGTCCCCGGCAATCAGCAGCACATCCGGCTGCGCCAGTTGCAGTTGGCGCAGCAGCCATTCGAGGAAGCACGCATGCTCGAAATCGCGCTCCTGGCCGTGCAGGTTTTGCCCAAGGTGCCAGTCGGAGGTGTGAAACAGACGCAAGGCGGACTCCGCAACAATTAAAGAGGTGACGGCCGCATGGAAATGAAGGGCGGCGAAAGAGGGGAGAGTTTACAGATTATTGCTGCGGCAGGGCTGGTTGTGGATCCGCGGGGCTGCTGACGGATCGCTGAATTTCACCTTGGCCATTCGTCGGCAATGCATGGGCGATGCATCCATTAATTGACGCCAAAATAGTGGCCATCTAATATCGCGCTGCTTATTTGATATCAGTGCGCCACTATCTTCCTCGTAACGACTATTTCTTCTGATCGGCGCCAAAGCGTGTGCCTGTCGGCGGGAGTGCCGCGCCTCTCTTCAATTCCGATTCCCTGCTCGCTGTAAAGAGATTTTAAACATGGACGTTCGCCAATACGCCTTTCTTGCTGGTCAGCCTGCTGCTGCCGAAAAAAACCGCGAGCACTTTCTGGGCATGCCCAAGCGCGGGTTGGCGTTTCTCTTGGCGAACGTCATGTTCTGGCAACCGATGTGGGCGCAGGCCGACGGCATCGTGGTGGCCAACCCGAACACCTCGCTGGATCGCGCCGGCAATGGCGTGCCGATCATCAACATCGCCACGCCCAATGGCAGCGGGCTGTCGCATAACCAGTTTCATGATTACAACGTCGGCGCGCAGGGGCTGATCCTCAACAACGGCTCCAGCCAGAATAATCTCACGCAGCTGGGCGGGCACATCATCGACAACCCGAACCTGAAAAACAGCGGTTCGGCGCAGACGATTCTCAACGAAGTCATCAGCGGCAACCCGAGCCAGCTACGTGGCTACACCGAGGTGGCGGGGCAGTCGGCACGCGTGATCGTCGCCAACCCTTATGGCATCACTTGTAATGGTTGTGGCTTCATCAACGCGCCAAGGGTGACGTTGAGCACCGGTAAACCGGTGCTCGACAACGGTCGACTGGATCGCTTCCAGGTTGATCAGGGTTCTGTCGCCATCGAGGGCGCGGGACTCAACGCGAGCAACGTTGATCGCTTCGAAATCATCACCCGCAGCGCAAAGATCAACGCACAGCTTCAGGCGCAGAATCTGACGATCGTCGCCGGGCGCAACGACGTCAACGCGCAGACTTTGAACGCCACCGCCCGCGCCGATGACGGCAGCGCCAAACCGCAACTGGCCATCGACTCCTCGGCGCTGGGTGGCATGTACGCCGGGGCGATCAAGCTGGTCGGCACCGAGGCCGGGGTCGGGGTGAAGCTCGACGGCAAACTGATTGCCAGCGGCGGCGACATTCAGCTCGATGCCAATGGTCAACTGAGCCTCGCCGATACCTCGGCCACCGGCGCAGTCAACGTCAAAGCCGCCAGCCTCGAAACGCGCGGCCCGGTCTACGCCGGCACCGCACTGAACGTGCAGACCCAGGGCAACCTGACCAACCGCCAGACCCTCGCCGCCCGTGACAGTATCAATCTCAGTGCCGGCGGCCAGTTGACCAATGCTGGTGCTATCGACGCAGGCGTCAATGCCGACGGCGGCCGTAACGCCAGCGGTGATCTGAGCCTGAGCGCGCAGAGCCTCGACAACAGCGGAAAAAACCTGACCGCCAGCCGCAATCTGACGGTCAATACCGCGCAAACCCTGAACAACCAGAGCGGCGAAATTTCCAGCGGCGGCATGACTCATGTGACTGCCGGTACGGTGAATAACCGTGGCGGGCAGATCCTCGGCGATCTGGGGCTGAGCATCGACCTTCGTGGTGCCCTCGATAACCGTAACGGTGTGCTCGGTTCCGGCCAATCAGTCACTTTCAAAGGGGCCAGCCTGGATAACCGCGAGAGCGGTGTAGTGGTCAGCGATGGCGGTATGACTTTGCGCGTCAGCGGTTTGCTCGACAATCGCGACAAAGGTGAAATCACCGCCAAGGGTGCCATCGACGGGCAAATTGGCAGCCTCGACAATCGTGCGGGAAAAGTCATCGGCAAAAGCACTTTGGCACTGCGCGGCGATACCGCGGATAACCGGGGCGGCGTGATTCAGGCTGACCAGCAACTGGCGGTAAACGTCGACCGTGTGGACAACCGCGACAAAGGCGTGGTCAGCGGCAAGGCCGGTATCGCCTATACAGGCACGCGTCTGGACAACCGCGGCGGTCTGGTCAGCGCAGTTGGCCCGGTCAGCTTGAACGCCAGTGAGGTACAAAACGCCGCGGGCCGAATCTCCAGTCAGAGTGACCTCAGCGCAACCATCGGCGTGTTGCAGCAGCAGGGTGGTGCACTGGTCGCGCAGGGCAACCTGAACCTCAGCGGCAAGGCCCTCGATAACCGCAACGGCGGCATGGTGGGCGCTAAAAAAGCGCTGACTTTGAATGTCGAGGAAATCGACAATCGCAGCGGCGAAATCTCCAGCAGCCTGTTGCTGAACATTACGGGCCAGCGTCTGGATAACAGTGCGGCAGGCAAAGTTCTCGCCGAGACTGACCTCGCTCTTAACGTTGCCAAATTGATCAACCAGAGCAAAGGCCTGATCAACGCCAAAGGCGTAGCGACTCTCACCGGTAGCTCTCTGGACAATAGCGCGGGTCGTTTCGACAGCCTCAAAGGGCTGGTCATTACCCTCGACGATGCCTTGATCAACACGCAAGGCGTCATCAGCAGCGAAGGCACGCTGACGGCCAATGTCGGACGCATCGACAATAGCGCCGGCAGCCTGAGCAGCGCCGGCATTCTGAAGATCACCAGCCGTGGCGCCGTGATCAACCAGGCCGGTTCGATCAGCACCGACAGCACTTTGACCTTCAGCAGCGGTCGTCTGGACAACAGCCAGAAAGGCCTGCTGGTCGGCAAAGGCAACAGCCGGATCGATACCGCCGACCTCGACAACAGTCAGGGCGGGAAGATCACCAGTGAAGCTTCTCTGCAGCTCAAAGCCGCTCAGGTCAATAACGCCGCTGGCCGAATCGCCAGCCAGCAAGCGCTGGACGTGTCGGTCACCGGCCTCGATCAGCAAGGCGGCGAACTGTTCAGCAAGAGCAACCTGATTCTTGATCTGAACAACGGCCAGTTGAACAACCAGAAGGGGTTGATCAACGCTCCCGGCACGCTGTTGCTGAAAAACCTCAATGGCGTAAACAACCAGGGCGGTGAAATTTCCAGTCAGAAAGCGTTCGAGATTGCGGCTCATGACCTGGACAACAGCAACGGCAAACTGATCAGTCAGCAGGGGCTGACGCTGCGTATTGCGCAGGCGTTGAACAACCTCAAAGGCAGTCTTTCCGGCACATCGCTGGACATCCATAGCGACAGCCTCGACAACCACGAAGGCCTGATCAGCAGTCGTGGCGATTTGCTGCTGACGACCGACAAGACCTTGGATAACCAACTCGGTACAGTCATCGCCGACGCAAAACTCACGCTCACGGCAGACACGCTGGATAACCGTAGCGGCAGCATCGCCGGCAAGTCCGATGCCACGGTCAAGGCCGGAAAACTCGATAACCAGAAAGGTAAACTGCTCGCCACTGGCGCACTCCAGGTCGACGCCAATGTGCTCGATAACCGTCAGGCGGGTTTGCTCGGTGCGAGCAAAGACCTGACCTTGACGGTCGATGATCTTGACAACCGTGGCGGCGAAATCAGCACCAACGGCAATCTGCTGGTGACGGGTAAAAAGCTCGATAACAGCGACGCAGGCAAGATCTTCAGCGGCAGCGCGTTGACCCTGACCGTCAATGAACTGATCAACCGCAACAAAGGCCTGATCAGCGCCAGCACGCTACTGACTCTGCAAGGGCAGTCGTTGAACAACAGCGGCGGCGAATTGCTCAGCCAGCAAAACCTGCAACTGACCCTCAGCGGCGCATTCGATAACACCCAAGGCAAAGTCAGCAGTGAGGGCAAATTGGGCGTCAAGACAGCCCAACTGACCAACACTCAGGGCAGTCTTTCCAGTGCCGAGGATCTGACCCTCGACAGCGCCGGCAGCGTCAATAACCAGGGCGGAAAAATCGTCACCGACGGTGCGCTCGTGCTCACCAGCGGCAGCCTCGATAACCGCCAGAAAGGCACGCTCAGTGGTAAAGGTGCGGTCACCGTCGTTACCGGTGCTTTCGATAACAGCACCGGCTCGCTGAGCAGCGCCAACACCCTCAGTCTCGTCGCCGGTCAGGTCACCAACAACGATGCCGGCAGTATTGGCAGTCAGGCTGCGCTGATCGCATCGGTCGCGGGCCTCGATCAACAGGGCGGCAAGCTGTTCAGCAACTCCAGCCTGAGCCTCGATCTGAGCAATGGCCAGTTGAACAACCAGAACGGTCTGATCAACTCGCCGGGTGCGCTGCTGCTCAAGCAACTCAACGGCGTCAACAACCAGGGCGGCATCATTTCCAGCGGTGAAGCGTTCACCCTGGCCGCGCAATATCTGGACAACAGCAACGGCAAACTCTTGAGCAATCAGGGCCTGACCTTGCGCATCGCCAAGGCGCTGGACAACGTCAAAGGTTTGATCGGCGCTGAGTCGATCGATGTGCGGTCCGCGAGTCTGAATAACAGCGAGGGCAAACTGGTCAGCCGAGGTGATTTTGACCTGACCGTTGATGGCTTGCTGCGCAACGATGGCAAAGGCCTGATCAGCGCAGTGCAGTCGCTGCGCATGGACAGCGCCGAGCTCAACAACCGCGACGGTGGTTTGATCAACAGCCATGGCGACCTGACGCTGACTGCCACGCACCTCGATTCCAGCAACGCTGGCGAAGTCTCCGCCAGCGGTGACATCGATCTGAAATTGACCTCGCTGACCCAGAATGGCGGGCGCCTGATGGGCGACAAATCCGTGACTGTAGATCTGGCCAATGGCGACCTCGACAATCAAAACGGTTTGCTCACCGCCAAAGGTCCACTGACCCTCAAGCGCCTGCGTGACCTCAACAACCAGAGCGGTGAAGTCTCCAGCAATCTCGGTTTTGACCTGATCGCCCAAGCGTTCAACAACACCTCCGGCAAAATCATCAGCGGTGAAAAACTGTTGGTGCGCGGCACCGGTCTGATTAACCAGAAAGGCCTGATCTCCGGCTGGCAAGGTCTGACGGTCAACGGGAATAGCCTGGACAACCGCGACGGCGGCACATTGTCCAGCAAGTCCTCTGACATAACGGTCGACCTTAAAGACGCGCTGCTCAATAGCGGCGCCGGTGCTGTAGTCGCTCAAGGCAATTTGAACATCAAGGCAGGCAGCCTCGACAACAGCAACAAAGGCAATCTCAGCAGTGGCGCGGGACAGACCCTGACCCTGAGTGGCACACTCAATAACAACCAAAACGGCCTGATTGCCAGTGGTGCGGCGCTGGATATCGTCAGCACGGCGTTCACCAATGCCGGCGGTGCTGTTAACGCCCAACAGGCAATCAATGTCACGGCTTCGCGCCTGGACAACGGCGCTGGTCAGATTGCCGCTAACGGCGCGATCACCCTCGACCTGAGCGGCGACCTGAACAACAACGCGGGCAAACTGGCCGGTACTGGTGCGCTGCTGATCAAGGGCGTGACCGATCTCCACAACCAGAATGGCCAGCTCGCCAGCCAGAGCACTCTGGACGTGCGCACCGGCTCGCTGGATAACAGCAACAAGGGCACTCTCGCCGCCAATGACCAGTTGCAAATCACCGCGACTGGCACCGTCAAAAACAATGCTGACGGCTTGATCTACAGCAAGAACGCCGATGTTCAGCTGAACGCGGCCAGCCTGCTCAACGGCAAAGGTTCGATCCAGAGCGAAAAGGCACTGACGCTTGAAGTCACCGGCGACTTCGATAACCAGAGCGGCAAAGTCATCGCGCAAAACGGCAACGTCTTCATCAAGGCTACCAACATCGACAACCGCGGCGGTACGCTCTCCAGCATCAAAGGTGCATTGGAAGCGCGCACGGTTGGCGTTCTGCGCAACGGTTTTGACCTGAACAACAACCGTCAGGGCGGCATCATTCAGGCTCAGAGCCTGACGCTGTCGGCATTGGCGGGCATGAGCAACAACGGCGGACGGATCTCCGCGCAAGCAGGCGACAGCAGCATTACCACTGCGGCGCTGGATAACGCCAATGGTGTGCTTTATGCGAAAGGACTGTTGGGCGTCATCGGCGCAAGTCTGGATAACACCAACGGACAAATCGCCGCCAACCGCATCGACTTCGGCCTCAGTGGTGCGTTGAGCAACGGCGCGGGCGTGATCGAAAGCGATAGCCAACTGACCGTCAAAGCGGCCAGCGTCGATAACCAGAATGGACGGCTGCGTTCGCTGGGCAATACCGGCAAGACCCTGTTCCAGATCGGCGGTTTGCTCGACAACCGCAACGGCGTGCTGGAAACCGCCAATACCGACATGACCATTGCCGTTGGCGGTTTCCTCAACGCCGGCGGGCAACTCAACCACGTCGGACGCGGCAAGTTCGACATCTCCACCGCCAATGTCATCGGCGCTGGCGGCAGCATCGTCACGGGTGGGCTGCTGGAGCTCAACGCCGACAGCTGGAGCAACTCCAGCGTCATTCAGGCCGGTCGCCTGAACGTCAACGTCGGCCAGTTCACCCAGACGTCCAACGGCAAATTGCTGGCTTCCGACTACCTGCAGATCCGTGGCGGCAACTGGACAAACGATGGCTTGATCGCCAGTGATGGCTTCCTCGATATGCAGATCGGCGGAACCTATGCCGGCAGCGGCCGCTTGACCAGTCAGCGCGGCGCTTACCTTTCCGCCGCGCAGATGAACGTCGCGGCGGGCGGCAGTTTCGCGGTGGGCGCCGCGTCGACCGTCAATGTCGGCGGGCAGCTCACCAACGCCGGGCGCATGACCTCCAGCGAAGACCTGACGATCAACGCGGGCGGTGTTGCCAACTACGGCACTTTGGGCGCGGCGCAGAACCTCATCATCAATACGCCTTCGCTGCTCAATGATCGCGGGCTGATTTTCAGCGGCAACAACATGACCCTTGGCGTCAGCACGCTGACCAACCAGCACGGTGATTTCTACGGTCTGGGCGATGTGGTGATCGGCGGGTATGGCGGCGCGGCGCGAGCAGCGGGGGTGTACAACATTTCCGGCTCGATGGAGAGCGGGGGCGGGTTTACGCTCAGTGCCGATGTGTTTGAGAACCGCACTGAAGGGCCGACGGCGTCGGTTGAGCGCAAGCTCATTTCCGGGTTGATTGCAGCCAGCTGTGGCGACTGTGTTGGCGGTACCTTCAACAACTTCCTCGCCACTCGTGAGACTTACCAATTCTTCGATACCGATACCAGCGCCTCGGCGATGTTCAATGTCGGCAAGGATTTTACGTTCACCGGCGGCACGTTCCTCAACAGCAAAAGCACGGTAGCGGCGGGTGGCAACATCACCATCACCGCCGACAGCTTGAAGAACATTGGCGCCAAGAGCGGGACCGTCGAAGTCACGCGCCAGTACAACTTCGAGATGGGCACGGGCACCACGGCGCAATTCATGGCCAACGTGATCTTGCCGTACAACCAGCGCAACAACCCTGATTTCCCGTTTGTGTACTACGTCATCGCGCCGGAAGGCCTGATCCGTAAAGCGATCGCCAAAACCGTGGGCAATGGCATCGTCATCGTCGACGCCGAGACCGGCGAAAACGTCGGTAGTCGCAAATATGGCCGGGCCATGTCTGGATATACCGCTGGCTTTGAAACCTCAACGCCATCGAAGTATGACCCCAATAATCTGATGGCAATACCGAGTGAACTGGCCCCCTACGCGAAAGGCGTCGCCCTCGAAACCCCGGTTAACAGCACCGGTGCAACTGATACCAACAACTCACGCAACGCAGTGATTCAGGCAGGCGGCAACGTCTCGATCAACGCAGCCAGGGAAGTAGTAAACAGCGTCGTCCGCGGGGACTACGCCCCAAGTGGCGGTACCAATAAAGTTGCTGATACCAAAGTCGGAAACACCGGCACCACAGTCGTTCACATCAACAGCCAACTGCCGCCTGACCTCGCTCAGCAACAAGTCAACCCGCTGAGCTTGCCCGGTTTTTCTCTGCCAACCGGTGAAAACGGTTTGTTCCGTTTGAGCGGCCAAGGCACCAGCAACGCTACATCGTCTGGCAACTCTGGTCCTGCGCCAACCTGGACTGTCGGCACTGAAGCGGTCAATGCTCAGGACCACATGGTCGTTGGCACCAGCGGCGGGCCGCGCAACTTGTTTATCGATTCTCCGGCTCAGGTATCCGACAGCACTCGCGCAGTGGATACGTTCCACCGGGACCCGAGTGTGGTCAAGGCTGTCGCCAGCACTGTCGACGTCAATGTGCCGGTGAGTTCCGCTGGCCCTGGGATGAAAGACCGAGGCAACGACGCCAAAGAGTCGATCGACAACCGCCCGGTCACGCGTGTCACTGGCCTGCCAGACACCACCGCGCCATCGAACCCGCACAAATACCTGATCGAAACCAACCCGGTACTCACCGACCTCAAGTCGTTCATGAGCTCCGACTACCTGCTGGAAAAACTCGGCTACAACCCCGACCAGAGCGCCAAGCGTCTGGGCGACGGTCTCTACGAACAGCGCCTGATCCAGCAAGCCGTGACCGCCCGCACCGGGCAGGCCTTCCTCGATGGCCAGACCTCCAACGAGGCCATGTTCAAGTACCTGATGAACAACGCCGTCGCCAGCAAGGACGCGCTCAACCTGTCGGTTGGCGTCGGCCTCACGTCGCAGCAAGTCGCCGCGCTGACCCACGACATCGTCTGGCTCGAAGAGCACGAAGTGAACGGCGAAAAAGTGCTGGTGCCAGTGGTGTATCTGGCGCAGGCCAACGGCCGTCTCGGCCCGACCGGCGCGTTGATCGCCGGTAACGATGTGACGCTGATTGCCGGGGAAAACCTCGAGAACGTCGGGACTCTGAAAGCGACCAATAACCTGTCCGCCACAGCGGGCAAGGATCTGGTCAACAGCGGTTCGATCGAGGCGGGCAACCGTCTGGATCTGCTGGCGACCAACAGCATCGTCAACAAGGCCGGCGGCATCATTGCCGGCAAGGACGTCAGCCTGACCACGCGTACCGGCGATGTGATCAACGAGCGGACCATCACCTCGATGGACGACCAGTACGGCTCCGTCACCCGGCATCAGGATTTTGCCGACAACGCAGCGCGGATCGAGGCGGCCAACGACCTGACCGTCAAAGCGGCCAACGACATCAACATCGTCGGCGGCGTGATGAAAAGTGGTCAGGACATGGTGTTGAACGCGGGGCGCGACGTAAATGTGTCGTCTGTGCAGGTTAACGACAGCGTTTCGTTGGGCTCAAGATCGAGCAAAAGCGACATCACCCAACTGGCGGCTGATATCGAGGCCGGGCGTGATTTCAAGGCTGAGGCCAAGCGCGATATCAATGTGATTGCCAGTGAGATCGATGCCAAGCGTGATGTGTCGATGACGGCAACTGAGAACATGCTTATCAGTTCGGCGGCGGATGAAGAACACTCCAAATCCAGGAACAAAAAAGAGAAGCGCCAAGAGGATCATGTCAGTCAGGTCATGTCGGGAATCACGGCGGGCGGCGACGTGTCGCTGGCCGCTGGGCAAAATCTCGCCGTGGTGTCCAGTCGCGTCACTGCTGGCGATGAAGCCTATCTGGTAGCAGGTGATCGTCTCGATGTCCTTGCTGCTCAAGATATGGACTACTCGCTATATGACATGAAGAAGAAGGGCAGTTTCGGCAGCAAGAAAACCAAGCATGACGAAGTCACTGATGTGAAAAACATCAGCAGCGAAATCACCTCCGGCGGCAGCATGCTGCTCGCCAGTGGCGGCGATCAGCATTACCAGGCGGCCAAGCTCTCTAGTGGCAACGACCTGATTATCAGCAGTGGTGGGGCCGTTACGTTCGAGGGCGTGAAGGACCTGCATCAAGAGAGCCATACAAAAAGTAATACCAGCCTGTCCTGGAACTCGATGTCGGGCAAAGGCAAAACCGACGAGATCCTGCGCCAAAGCGAGCTGGTTGCTCAGGGGCAATTGGTCATCAAGGCGGTTGATGGCCTGAACATCGACATCAAACAGATCAACCAGAAATCGATCAGCCAGACCATTGATGCAATGGTCAAGGCAGATCCGCAACTGGCTTGGCTCAAAGAAGCCGAAAAGCGCGGTGACGTGGACTGGCGCCTAATCAAGGAAACTCACGAATCGTTCAAATACAGCAGTTCGAGCCTGGGTCAGGGCGCGATGCTGGCGATCATTATTATTGTCACAGTATTGACGGCCGGTGCTGCCAGTACGTTGGTGGCCTCCGCTAGTACGGCGATGGGCGCCAGTGCGGGCGGCACTATGGCAGCGGCTTCGGTAGCGACTGCGGCAACGGCAACGAGTGCCGGCACCGCTGCCGCTGCGGCAGGGCTGGGTAATGTGATTGCGACGAGCGTGCTGACAACCATGGCCAGCACCGCGGCTGTTAGCACAATCAATAACAAGGGCAATCTAGGTGCCGTAGTCAAGGAAACCTTCAGTAAGGACAGCCTGAAAAATGCAGCGATTGCTGGTGTAACAGCTGGCGTTACAAAGGGTGTAATTGATCCACAACTCGGCGGCCACACGGTGCCGTTCAACAATATTACAAAAGGATTTGACCTAAATACTCTTCAAGGTATTGGTGGATTCGCCGTTCATGCGGGTGCACAGGGCCTTGCAGGCGGGGCCATAAAAACCGTGATCAGCGGCGGCAGCTACAGCGAGAACCTGAAGGAAGGGCTGATTTCCCAGGCAGGCAATGTGGCTGCCGCCACCGCGTTCAACTTTGTCGGGGGCTACGCCCAGGATCACTGGCAAGCAGCACACGATGTGGGTGATACGACGGGTATGGCGATGTGGGCCGAGGGCGGCGTTGGCCGCACCGCGTTGCACGCGTTGATGGGCGGCGCGATATCCAGCGCAACCGGTGGAGATTTCAAAACCGGCGCGGTGGCCGCAGGCGCCAGTCAGGCCATGGCTGGAGCACTCAACTCTACTTTCGACACGCTGCCCAAGTTGCGCGAGGCGTTTTCCCAGATTGTCGGTTTGACAGCCGCTGGATTGGCCGGCGGAGACGTCAACAAGGCATCGTGGGTCGCTTTGATGGCTGACCAGTACAACCGCCAGCTCCATCAAAAAGAAGTCTTGGCGCTGGAAAAGCTGCAAAAAGAAAATCCCGAAAAAGCGTATCAACTCAAAGCGGCAGCTTGCGCCCTGGTTCATTGCAGTGCTTCGGTTCACCCGGATGACAAAGCCAATTATGAGGCGCTGACAGCACTGGAGGCCGATGGCAGAGGCTTCAAGGATGCACAAGATGCGCTTTTCGCCACCAGAGCCTTCGACGAATATTCGAAATGGGACCAGGTCAACGATGGCTTGGTGCGCAATGAAGAAAGCGTTCAACGCTCTGGTAATGCCGTCCAGGCAATAGTCGCCGGGGCGGGCGCTGTATTGGGTTATAGCGGGGCGGTATTGACAAGCCCTGCTTGCGTCACTTTCGTTGGTTGCACTCTGCCGGCACTGTCCGGAGCAGGGGGTGCCGCTTCCTTCCTGGAAAGCTGGGAAGCTACCGGGCGACTGTTTGCACCTTACGAATACACCCAAGGCGACAGGGTACTTGCGTCCTTCAGCAGTGAAACATACCCCGGTGATGTGAATCCGCTTCGTGACTACGGGACGGAAGCAGCAAAAGCCGCACTTGAATTAATACTGCTCAAAGGTGCAGGGAAATACCTCGAAGGGACTGGGGCGTTGGTTTTGGCCCCCAAGAAGACTGGAACTGCCACAGGCGCCACATCTGAAGTCTCTAGAGTTGAATTCAACGCCTCTCGCGATGCAGAAGGTTTTGGACTGTCTGGACAGCGTGACTTTGCTCCGGGGAGAGAGCATCGTGCGGAGAATATCAACGCTGGACAGGTCACTGATCGTGATGGTCTGCCGCGTGTGGATGATCAGAAAACGGCGAATGATGCGCTATTGACTGAGCAGGCGGGTGGTGTGAAACCTCCTTACTGGGCAACACAACGTCCAGCTTGGAAAGAGGGGACAATCGTCACCGATAAGGTATTGGATCAGCCGCGAACGATGACGATGGTAATCGATCAGACGCAATACGAAGCCATAAAGGGTAGTGACTTAAAGAAAAAAAATCCTGCATCTTTCTTAGGTGGATGGGCAACAGACTCTCCAGTGAACACAATGGAAGACGTCAGAAGTAAATTGGCTATTTCTACAGAATTTAAATCAGGAAATTTGTACAAGGTTGAATTTACCGTGAAACCGGGTGTAGGCGTACGTGAAGGCACCGCGGGTGATATGTGGGATGCCGAGCAAGAGATGCGTCTCCCGGGCGGAGGACACCAGATCAATTTTATGGATAAAACCCCTCGTACAAATCCTGAGTTTTATCACGTTGATGTTGATAGTTTGAGGGCGTTGAAGTGATTGATTTAGTTGCGTGTATAAAAAATAAGGTAGTGCATGCTGATGGATCGGTGTTTGAGAGCTTCTACGATTGGCAGGGGCATAGAACTGATTTTGAAGTTGAAATGGCGCAGGTTAAGTACAGGCGTGTGAGCGAGGCTGTAGAGCTGAGAACATATATAGTTTCTGATAAAGGCTCAGAAATTATATTTTCTGCTGCTGGTATCCCATGCATACTGCCAGATAGGACGGGAGTGCTGGTGGTGTTTGATGAAGAATCATCCGAGCTAGACTCTCCTTACGCACCATGGTTCTTTGTATACCCTCACAATGCTGCGATCTATAATACTGATGGCACGTTGCGTTTTCAGTTACATAATCCTCATGGCAAAGGAAGTTACATAGGCGCTATACATTCAGGTGCGATGCCTGAGCATCCAAATACGTTAGGTGTATTAATCGGTACGGTAGGACATGATCCAGAATGGCTTTATTTGGTTGATCCTGAAACGCCGAAATTGATTCCTACAGGGAAGTGGATTCGTTACTGAATGTCGAGTGAAGCATGAATTGACTTTGATATTCTTCTGGAAAAATAAAATTCTCCCTATTTTACTTTTTTGTAAAAGCTTTGTGAGGGAGGCTAGACCGCAGTGAGTACGCTAAAGTGAAAGCCTTAATAGATAAGGTTGTAACGGTTGTAGAGCTGGACAATGGTGTCGTTTTTGAACGCTTTGATGCCTGGAACAAATGGGGGCAGACCACGTTTAATCTAATTGGCTGAAACAATACGTAAAATTTTGCCATCATTTTAGCCTTGCGGCCCGCTAAGCTTTCAGTTCGACCAATTGAAAGGATTCAACGATGCCGCGTAGATCCCGAGTTTTGATACCAGGCGTACCACTGCACTTGATTCAGCGAGGAAACAATAGAACTGCTTGTTTTTTTACCGAGGAAGACTACCTTTTTTATTTGGAGCTTTTGGCCGAACAGGCCTCTAAAAATGATTGCGATATACATGCGTGGTGCTTGATGACTAATCACGTTCATTTGTTAGTAAGTCCTCATAATGCCAACAGCGCAAGCCTGCTGATGAAAGGTGTAGGCCAGAGATACGTCCAATATGTAAATCGTACGTATCGCCGTAGCGGAAGTTTGTGGGAAGGCCGATATCGTTCATGTCTTGTTGAGAGTGAACGCTATTTGTTGTGCTGTTATCGGTACATCGAAATGAATCCAGTCAGAGCGAAAATGGTAGCTCATCCGGCACAATATCGCTGGTCAAGTTACCGTATTAACGCACAATCAGAACACTCACACGTTGTTACCCCTCATGCTCAGTATTTGGCGCTTGGAGGGCAGGGCGGGCAGCCGGCAGATGCTTACCGCGAACTGTTCAAAAATGACTTAGAGTCAGAGTTGGTTGAGCAGATTCGTGACGCGACCAATGGAAATAATATTTTTGGCGATTCAAAATTTGCTGTTGATGTCGAGACAATGATCGGTCGTCGCGTGCAGCGAGGTAGCCCGGGAAGGCCGAAAAAATCGACAATCTCATGAAATGTGGTCTGTCCCCGTTTTCTCCGTTTTCTCCTCGGTAACAGGTCAGCGCGTAAAGTAAGCAATGGCCATCTGAACGTGCCTCAATAGGAGGTATTATGCGTGCTGTTATAAAAGGTATTTCTAGTGATGTTTTTGATGTCGAGACCTACATTCCTGAGAGCGTAGAAAAATTTTTCTTAAGTCTTCGTATTCGGATTGGACTTGATTGTGCACATGGGGCAGATGATTTTGAGCTATTCATCTGCACTCCAAGGTGGCTAGAAGATACAATGTGGGAGCCTCGTTGGGGGAGAGGTTTATTAATTGTTCGAGAATATGATTTTTCGACTATTAAAGGGTTTATTCATGAATGTGTGAGTCGCTGCGAGGGGGACACCTGGGAAGCTATCGTGGTAGAACTAGGGAAGGTATTTTTCTGGGAGTTTGATAATTATAAATCCTAATCAGGATTAGTTGTCTAACACTAGCCATGGCGCGTGTGGTGTTCAGTATTCGTTGCAAGCGAATAATGAGAGAGTAAATGGGGGTGGATCACGTTTAGAAAGCACTCCGAAAACGTGGCCTGTCCCCTTTTTACTCTTTAACCGTAAGCGCTATAGATGATAAAACAGGACTGCCGAAAAACTACTACTGGGAGCCAGGTATGAAGTCCATTAAGGAGAAGAAATAGATGGTAATCGGAGGGTATACGCTTAGTCCTGAGCACGGTAGATTGCAAATCCCTCTTGTTCATCAGCCGACTATGGAGGATGTTAAATCTATTTTATTTGAGTATAGTAAATTCGATGGGGTCGCTTCGTTGTCAATTACCCCTGCACCTGAAGCTGGGCCTTACGAAATTAATCTTTATGCTGATTCTGGAAATTATCTTCTGATGTTAAATCAATACCTAAATGATGGGGGGCACGTCGTGCGTACCTTTAATAATACGTCAGCTGGAAAAAAACTGATTGACGTTTTGGGGGGTTACTATCAAGAACGTTTAATTACAAGAGATATAGGGGTTGCTGTTTCTTGTTTTCAAGAGTTTTTAAGTTCTGGTGATGTAAGCCCGTTAGTATTAAGTTTTTAGAGTGAAAAGATGCAAATTGAGTAGGGGGTTGTGTGCACAATGATTAGGTAGATCGAAAGTTTGCTCATGAAGGGAGATAAATGGGGACAGACCACGTTTAGAAAGCACTTTGAAACGTGGTCTGTCCCCGTATCCTCGTTCTGTCAATATTTTCGATAATGGTGGTGTAATTCGTCCAACCAAGAAAAAAGGAATCTGAGATGTTGCACGAAGAGCGCGTTACGTATGAAACCCTTAAATCATGGGCGCTGGAGTGCTATTACGAGGGATGCCGAGATCATGCGGTGACGAAGGGATGGCCTCATGAGCAGATCCTGGGTTATGTCGATTATCAATTTGAAAACGTATTTGAACGCCCGGTAGAGAACTTCATGTGGCGGGTAATTTTGGTGGTTCTATCTGGTGGATGGCATCACGATTGGTGTTCCCGCACGCGCCAATTGCTTGAAAAGCAAATAACCAAAAATGGAATTGATAATATTTTGGCCGGAGTGCCTGCCGGTGAATTAGAGTCGTTTCGACATGACCTGAAAATTCTGAAGTTCATCTGAAGGGGTAAAAGGGCTGGGCTGGTAATTTTTAACAGTGCGTTGCCCCCTCCACCCCGCGTGGCGTTAGAGATTAGGGTGGAACTACGAAAACGCTATAGTTGACACCTGTGCAAACTGCAGTGTTACTTGGCGGGAGAAAAAGTGATGTCGCTGGATAGATACTGGCAGGCTGGTTTCGGACGAATGAATAAATGGGGGCAGACCACGTTTAGAAAGCACTCCGAAACCGTGGCCTGTCCCCGTTTTACCTCGAAAGTATCCGGACTACCACTGATGATGTTTCTACTATTGCGAAAAATTTGGGGGTTTTGGAGTTTCGAGTTGAACGGGTTAAAGATCACCTTTTCTTCAAGGAGCATACTATGCGTGATGGAAGTGTAGGTCGTTTTGATCTTGATGCTGGTATCGCAGAAACCTGGTCGAGATTTCAAAGTGGTACTTTTAAGCAGGAAGATATCCAACTGTTCAAGCATGAGTATTTCGAGTCCAGATTCGAGGGTATATTTAGACAGGATTATGGTGTTTCTCATGATAAAACACAGATGCGTTATCCAAGCCCGTTAGAGTGAGAGGTGTACGTGGCTATTTATATAGAGATGGACAAGGTTGTGGAGACTGAAGAGTATGTTGAATACACGTTTGGTCGGGGCAGCTATATAGGTCTGATACGGCTAGATAAAATAAAGGAAACTATAATCGTCATAAAGGAGTGCCCGTTGGATGTAAGCGGAAAGTGGTCGGAGAGAGCGGGCATGAAGCTCGCTCGGCTCTTCGTAAAAGGCGAGTTTCCCGAGAAAACCCAGTGGGCTTCTTGAGAGGGGATAGAAGTGGGTAAATGGGGACAGACCACGTTTAGAAAGCACTCCGAAAGCGTGTTCTGTCCCCGTTTTTCTAAAAATACTCGGGAGCGGGTTCAACAAGATGCGACGGATCTGTGCGGAGCAGTGTGCCGCGACACAAATGCACTGCGAGAAAATCTCAATAACCAAGGATATGACTCAAAACTCGTAGATGAGACAATTCAGAAAACCGTGGATCGAAATCGTGCAGCGGGAGTTATTAAATAATGAAGTTATGGTCTGACTGTGTTCAATCTCTTGGGCAGGATGAGCATGGGCCGGTTGTTATAGATCTCTGGAGGAAAGTTCAAGAACCGCCAACTGTTTCCGAAACGCCGGACAGCTATAATGATCCGGATGGGAAAACAGTATTTTATAAGTTTATAAGATCCGGGTTGGAGTTTGGGTTTTGCTCAGGGAAATTAAATCATATCCATTTTTTTGTGCAGCCTCACGAGGGTTATTCGGCGTACAGTGCAGATGTGCTTGATCGCGTGGCTCAAGCTTGGGTAGGTCAAGATGTCGTGAGAGAATTAGGTCCTGCCGACAAGGGTGGGCCAGCCAAGGTCGATATGTTGATTGGCCTGATTCACCAGTGGAGTAAATATGAGCTACCTACGCATGACTTGCGGATGGAGTTTTCTGAAAATGGTCGATTGTGGAAAGTGACCTTGGTGGCGAAGTCTAAAAGTTGAATTTATGGAGCGAGGGCTGAAAAGGGGGGCGGGTTTATTTTTTATGGGAGATAAAGGAGACTGACCACGTTTAAAAGCACCCCGATAACGTGGCGAGGTGTGCTGACGGCATACGATAAGGTTTGGCCTGATGCTGATCTGTACAGATACTATGACGCGAGTAGTGATGCTTGGGAGAATAAATGGGGACAGACCACGTTTAGAAAGTACTCCGAAAACGTGGTCTGTCCCCGTTTTCCCCCTGAAGTTGCAGGCCGTAATTTATTGTCTTCCAGAACTACTCTCCAGCGAGAATTTGCTCTGGTGTTCGTCGGTCATGCAGAGAAGGTTTTGCAGGTTAGAAATACTCTTGTTTCTGCTGGTATGACTTGTGAGATTAACCCTGATTTTTGCTGGTTATGAAAGTCAGAGAATACTTGGTGTAGAATATTAGTTTGATGAGTATGCTGCTACATTTTGAGATGATGTTGAGAGGGTAAATAGATACTGACCACGTTAAGAAAATACTCCGAAAACGTGGTCTTTCCCCTTTTTTCTCTGAAGTCGGTGAGCTCGCTAGAATGAACGATTTAATTTGTGAAGTTCTGTTAACGGACGAATATGAAGGTGGGCACACATTTCATGAGTTTATTCGTTGGGATGGCGTGTGTACGAGCTTTGAAGAACGAAAAAGAAATATGATTTACGCTCAAGAGCACAAAGTGATCAGTGTGCGACAGGCTTTGGTTTTAGATAGTGGTGTTGAAGTTGAAATGCCCATAAATGAGTCGATTATTATTCTGCCGGATAGAACCGGTGTTCTGGTGGTGTTTGGTCAGGAGCCTTACAAGCTTAGTAGTCGCGAAACCCCATGGTTTTTCGGGTATCCTAACAATGCAGCGATTTATAATGCGGATGGTACTTTACGTTTTCAGTTGCATAATCCTTATGGAGAGAACAGCTACATAGGTGACATACATTCCGGCGCAATGCCCGAACATCCAAATGCGCTAGGTGTTTTGATCGGTACGGTAGGGCATGAGCCAGAATGGCTTTATTTGGTTGATCCTGATGCTTCGGAACTAATTTCTACAGGGAAGTGGATTCGCTATTGAATATCGAGTGGAAGTGGGCTGGTTTTTTGATGAATGTGTCTGAAAATAAATCCGTCCCATTTTTTTCGCCGTTTTTTACAGTTTGAAGTCGATGAAATGATTGATCTTGTAGAATGTATAAGGACTGAGGTGGTGCATGCTGATGGAACAGTTTTTGAGCGCTATTGTGATTGGCAGGGCGGGAGAACCGCTTTTGAAGTCGAAATGGCGCAAGTTAAACATGTGGATGTGAGTGAGGTTGTAGAGAAAAAAACCTATATAGTTTTAGATAGTGGTTCAGAGGTTGTATTTTTCGCTGCTGGTATCCCATACATATTGCCTGATAGGACTGGGGTACTGGTGGTGTTTAAGGAAAAGCCGCACAGGTTTAGCTCTGCTGAAGCACCTTGGTTTTTTGTGTGCCCTCACAATGCTGCTATCTTCAACGGTGATGGAACATTGCGTTTTCAGTTGTACAACCCCGATGGAAAAGGCAGTTACATAGGCGCTATACACACAGGTGCGATGCCCGAGCATCCAGATACGTTAGGTGTATTAATCGGTACGGTAGGACATGATCCAGAATGGCTTTATTTGGTTGATCCTGAAACGCCGAAATTGATTCCTACAGGGAAGTGGATTCGTTACTGAATGTCGAGTGAAGCATGAATTGACTTTGATATTCTTCTGAAAAAATAAAACTCTCCCTATTTTACTTTTTTGTAAAAGCTTTGTGAGGGAGGCTAGACCGCAGTGAGTACGCTAAAGTGAAAGCCTTAATAGATAAGGTTGTAACGGTTGTAGAGCTGGACAATGGTGTCGTTTTTGAACGCTTTGATGCTTGGGATGGAGGAGGCACTAGTTTTGAAGATATAAAACAATATATTCACGATTCAAAAGGACGTTGTGTAGTAAGGCGTCGGCAGTATTTGGTGCTGGATAATGGTGTGGAGGTTGATGTTTCAATACAAGAGGTGCTAAATATATTGCCAGATAGAACCGGGGTTTTTGTGGTTTTTGAAAAAGAGCCTTACAACTTTAGTGGTTCAGAGAATTCTTGGTTTTTCGGATATCCGAGCAATGCAGCGATTTTTAATGCGGATGGTACTTTGCGATTTCAGATGCACAATCCTTATGGCGAAAACAGTTACATAGGCGCTATACATTCAGGCGCAATGCCCGATCATCCAGATACGCTAGGTGTTTTGATCGGTACGGTATGGCATGAGCCAGAATGGCTTTATTTGGTTGATCCGAATGCGCCGAAATTAATTCCTACAGGAAAGTGGATCCGTTATTAAAAGTTAGGTGCGATTCACACCAGTCGGTATTTTACAACATGACCGGCACGTCGTTTATCGCTCGTCATTTATACGTAAACAGTGACTTCGGCAACGAAATGTCGCAGTAACGCTACTCGCGCTCTTTGACGCCCCAACGGTGACCATTTATGATGCGCCATCATTTTGGCATCGCTTTGCCGTGGGTCGTTTAAACGTGCCTTCCTGCGTTCTCCGCACGTCAACCTTGCCTCAATAATTCCCGTTATCGGCCTACGCCGTCATTTCAGGTGCTCAACAACGTGTCTGTTCCGAAAATCTCCGTCGTCATTCCCACGTACAACGTTGAGTCCTACATCGCTGAAACGCTCGATTCGCTGATCAACCAGCCCGTGCCGTTGCATGAAATCATCCTGATCAACGACGGCTCGACCGACGGCACACTTGGCGTCATTGAGGAAGGCTTTGGTCATCGTGCGGAAGTCAAAGTGGTGACCCAGGATAATCAGGGTGTGGGTGCAGCACGGCGCAACGGCCTGGCGCTGGCGAGCGGGGAGTATGTGTTCTTCTGCGATCCGGACGATGTCGTCAGCCCTGAGCTGTTCAGTACGTTGGTGGAGCAGGTTCAGGCCAACGCGGCGCTGGAGTTGTTCTATTTTTCCAAGCGTTCGTACACTGAAGTGGACGGCCAGAAGCAATTCTTGCGACGTAACACCGCTGCCAGTCGCAATGGCTGGTTCGATGCCGGACGCGAGTTGCTGGAGGACCTGATTCTGTCCGGCAAGTATCACGCGGCGACGTGGCAATACATTTTCAAGCGTTCGGTGTGCGAGCGTTTCGCGGTGCGGCTGGAAGGGCGCGCTCACGAAGATCATGTGTTCAGCATGAACATTTATCTGCACAGCCAAGCCACGTTTGCCACCGCGGCGGACTATTACTTTCAACGGGTCAGGAGCGGCTCGCTGACGCAAAGCCATAAGGATGTCGAGTACGTGATGGGCAGTTATGCCGCGTATCGCGACACCTTGGCAGCGTTGAAGAAACATGTCGGCTCGTTCAATGCCGGACGTGAAGTGGCGTTGAATTTCATGGAGCGCAATGTCGATGCACTGATCACCAAGTGCATCAAGTACGGTGTGCCGTTGCCGCAGCAGATCACTTCGATGACTCGACAAGACAGCCGTGATTGCGGGGTGGTGGTGCATCCTCGCTGGACATTGCTGTTTCCGCGCATTGCTCATGGGGTGCGCAAATTGCGTTTCACGTTGAAGCAGCTGCGCAGGAGTCGAAAAGGCTCCGTTCAGGGTTAGTTTTTCACTCGCTGACAAGTGCAAAAAGGGGCGAATTCATATCGATGAATTCGCCCCTTTTTATTGCGCCTCAAGTACACGGTTTTCAACGAAACGCCGGCACCACATGCTTGATAAACAGCTCCAGCGACTTCTTCTTCTCCTCATGCGGCAAGCTGTTATCACACCAGAAACTGAACTCATCCACCCCCAATTCCTGGTAATACTTGATCCGCGGAATAATCTCTTCCGGCGTACCAATCATCGCCGTCTTATGCAGGCTCTCCAGCTCGAACTCCGGACGCCCGGCAAACTTCTCTTCCGGGCTTGGCGCGAGGAAGCCGTTGACCGGCGTCTCCTTGTTACCAAACCACGCATCGAACGTGCGATAGAAACGTGAGATGGCTTTCGCGCCGATTTTCCAGCCCTCCGGATCATCAGCCGTGTGCACGTGGGTATGACGCAGCACCATCAGTTGTGGGCGCGGTACGTCGGGATTGTTGTCCAGCGCAGTCTGGAATTTGTTCTTCAGGTCGAGAACTTCTTCGTCGCCCTTCATCAGCGGCGTGACCATCACGTTGCAGCCGTTGGCCACGGCGAAGTTGTGCGAATCCGGGTCGCGGGCGGCGATCCACATTGGCGGATTCGGCTGCTGAATCGGTTTTGGCACGCTGGTGGAGGTGGGGAATTTCCAGATATCGCCGTCGTGGGCGTAGTCGCCTTGCCACAGGGCGCGGACCACCGGGACCATTTCGCGCAGGGCCTGGCCGCCGGATGAGGCAGGCATGCCGCCGGCCATGCGATCGAATTCAACTTGGTAGGCGCCACGGGCGAGGCCGACTTCCATGCGGCCGTTGCTGATGACGTCGAGCAACGCGCATTCGCCCGCGACCCGCAGCGGATGCCAGAACGGCGCGATGATGGTGCCGGCGCCGAGGTGGATGGTGGTGGTTTTCGCGGCGAGGTAGGCGAGCAGCGGCATCGGGCTCGGCGAGATGGTGTATTCCATGGCGTGGTGTTCGCCGATCCACACGGTGCTGAAACCGCCGGCCTCGGCCATCAGGGTCAGTTCGGTGAGGTCTTCGAACAGTTGGCGGTGGCTGATGCTTTCGTCCCAGCGTTCCATGTGGATGAACAGGGAAAATTTCATGACGCTTCCTCGGATCTTTTGTTGTTGAGGCTACAAAACTTGTAGGAGCGAGCCTGCTCGCGATGGCGGTGTGTCAGAAAACACATCGACATCGGATAAATCGCTATCGCGAGCAGGCTCACTCCTACAGTTGATTTGTGCGGATCTGACGATCAGGCCAGGACGGGCAGGGCGCCCATCTTGCCGTGGCAGTACACCAGCGGCCCGGATATCTGTTCGGGAACGATGAGGTTCTTCACCGCGCCGACCATGATGGCGTGGTCGCCGCCTTCATATTCGCGCCACAACTCACACTCGATGATAGCCGTTGCATTGGCCAGGATCGGGTTGCCCAACGCGCTCAACGTCCACTCAATGCCTTGCGCCTTGTCCTTGCCTTTACGGGCGAAGGCGTAGGCTTCGCTTTGCTGGCCGCCGGACAGGACGTGAATCGCAAAACGCTTGTTCTTGATCAGGACAGGATAGGAGTCGGAACTGTAGTTGGGGCAGAACAGCACCAGGGCCGGGTCCATCGACAGCGAACTGAAAGCGCTGGCGGTCAGGCCGACGATCTGTCCGTCGTCATCCAGGGTGGTGATCACGGTGACGCCGGACGGGAACGAACCCATGACTTGTTTATAGATGGCCGCATCGATCATTGGACGATCCTCGGGTGTTGTGACGCTGTTTTTATGTGTTTGTTGGTCTGATGGTATACCACTATTTTATCTTTGCAAGGGCTTTTAAGCTGAACCGATAAACGTACCGCGTTCGTCGGAAACTCAGTGTTTATGGGGCTTTCGGCTGGCAGGCGAGCCGCGGTATCAGCGAGGATGGCGTATCAGATGGCGTCGTAAACTACGGATCAGTCTTGTGAAATGTTTGGAATACCATAATATGGTCGGCATCTGAGGGGCGGCCCGAAAGTCCCCCCGGTTTGGCTTCATACAACGATAAGAACAGACAAACTCGAGTTCATGCATATGTCCCAGATGTCCCGGCAAGATCCGTTGATCGAGAATCACACGGTCGACTACGTCCCACTCGCGGAACGCCACGGGAAGGCCCGCGACCTTTTCACTCTTTGGTTCAGCACCAACATTGCGCCACTGCCCATCGTCACCGGCGCCATGGTGGTTCAGGTGTTCCATCTTGATTTGCTTTGGGGGCTGCTGGCGATTGCGCTGGGGCACATGATCGGTGGGGTGGTGATCGCTCTGGCGTCGGCGCAAGGCCCGCGCATGGGCATTCCGCAAATGGTTCAGAGCCGTGGCCAGTTCGGGCGTTACGGCGCGCTGTTGATCGTGTTCTTTGCGGCGATCATCTACATCGGTTTCTTCATTTCCAACATCGTGCTGGCGGGTAAATCCATCGTCGGCATTGCGCCTTCAGTGCCTGCGCCGTTGAGCATCCTGATCGGCGCGCTGGCCGCTACGGCGATCGGCGTGATTGGCTACAACTTCATCCATACGCTGAATCGCATCGGCACCTGGGTGATGGGCAGTGCGTTGCTGGCCGGGTTCATCTACATTTTCGCCCATGACTTGCCGGCCGACTTTCTGACTCGCGGCAGTTTCAACCTGTCCGGCTGGCTGGCGACGGTATCGTTGGGGATCATCTGGCAGATCAGCTTCTCGCCGTACGTGTCCGATTATTCGCGCTATCTGCCGGCGGATATCGGCATTGCCAAGCCGTTCTGGGCGACTTATCTGGGCGCGACGCTGGGGACGATTCTGTCGTTCAGTTTCGGCGCGGTCGCCGTGCTGGCGACGCCGGAAGGCACCGAAGCGATGGTCGCGGTCAAGCAGTCGACGGGGTGGTTGGGGCCAATTCTGATGGTGTTGTTCCTGCTGAATATCATCAGCCACAACGCGCTGAATCTCTACGGCGCGGTGCTGTCGATCATCACCTCGATCCAGACCTTCGCCAGCCAATGGACGCCGAGCATCAAGGTGCGTGTGATGTTGTCGAGCGTGGTGCTGGCCGGTTGCTGTGTGGTGGCGCTCGGGGCGTCGGCGGATTTCATTTCCGAGTTCATCGGATTGATTCTTGCGCTGTTGCTGGTCTTGGTGCCGTGGGCGTCGATCAACCTGATCGACTTTTACCTGATCAAGCGCGGCGACTACGACATCACTTCGATCTTCCGCGCCGACGGCGGGATTTACGGGCGCTTCAATCTGCACGCGATCATTGCCTATTTCATCGGCATCATCGTGCAGCTGCCGTTCGCCAATACCTCGCTGTACGTCGGGCCTTACGCCAACCTGGTCGATGGTGCGGATCTGTCGTGGCTGGTCGGCCTGGTGGTGACCGTTCCGCTGTATTACTGCCTGGCAACGCGCGGCCAGACCGAGCAAAGCAGGGCTGCACGGTTGGGCCGTGGCGAGGGGATTTATCCCCGACCGGCTGCGAAGCAGTCGTGAAATCTGCGAATGCGGTGTCCTTTGGATTGAGGGGGCCGCTTCGCAACCCATCGGGGATAAATCCCCTCACTACTATTGGCCACATCGATCCCCTTTTGGCCAATCCCCCACTGTGATCCGTCTGCGCGGTCAGCAAGAATCAAAGCCATAACGAGATGCCAGACCTTTTTGCCCTCGGCTACCTTTAACGCCGCTGCCGTGTACAGAACATAAAAACCATCGAACTCACGCCGCTTTTTGGGGAAACAACCATGGTCACGATGAAACGCATTCTGGGTGCCACCGTGTGTGGGCTGACGCTGCTGGCCAGCGCCGTACACGCCGAGCAGCGCGAACTGCGGGTGTACAACTGGGCGGATTACATCCTGCCGTCCGTGCCCAAGGATTTCGCCGCGAAAACCAACATCAAAGTGACCTGGGATACCTTCGACACCAATGAATCCCTGGAAGCCAAACTGCTGACCGGCAACTCCGGTTACGACCTGGTGGTGCCGTCGAACCAATTCCTCGATACGCAGATCAAGGCCGGTGTGTTCCAGAAACTCGACAAGTCCAAGTTGCCCAACTGGAGTCACCAGGATCCGGAGCTGCTCAAGCTGCTGGACAAGAACGACCCCGGCAACCAGTACGGCGTGCCCTACATGGTCGGTACCGTGCTGATCGGCTTCAACCCGGCCAAGGTCAAGGCTGCACTGGGTGACAACGCGCCAGTAGACAGTTGGGATCTGGTGTTCAAGCCGGAAAATATGGAGAAACTGAAATCCTGCGGCGTGGCAATGCTCGATTCGCCCTCGGAAATCTTGCCGCTGGCCCTGCATTATCTCGGCCTCGACCCGAATAGCCAAAACCCTGCCGACTATGAAAAAGCCAAGGCGTTGATGCTCAAGGTTCGTCCGTACGTGACCTACTTCAACTCGGCCAAATACATGACTGACATCGCCAATGGCGATATCTGCGTGGCCATCGGTTACTCCGGCAGCTTCTACCAGTTCGGCAACCGCGCCAAAGAAGCGGGCAACGGCGTGGTGGTCGACTGGCGCTTGCCGAAGGAAGGCGCGCCGATCTGGTTCGACACCTTCGCCATTCCGAAAAGCGCGAAGAACGTCGCCGAGGCCCATGAGTTCCTCAACAACCTGCTCGATCCGAAAGTCATCGCGCCGATCAGCGACTTCCTCGGCTACCCGAACGCGAACAAGGATTCGATGCCGTTGATCAACAAGGAAATCACCGGCAATCCAAACCTGACACCGACCCCCGAAGCGCTGAAAAACCTTTACGTCGTCCAGCCCTTGCCGCAGAAGCTTGAGCGCGTACGCACCCGAGTCTGGACCAATATCAAATCCGATAAATAGAGGCTCGGTCCTGCATGGGCAATCGCGGTTGCCCATGCGCAGGAGCATCTGGCGGTGATTCAGATTCTTTGCATCTGCCAGATGTGATTGACCGATTGGTAGTCCTGCAAAAGCGAGCGTTCAAGGAAACCGATCAGTTCGTCCCGACCATTCCAGATCACCATCAGATGTAAGTTGGGATCGTAGTAATAAAGTTGCCCGTTAGATCCGAACAACCATGAGCTTTTAGTGCTGACAATGGCGATGGCATGAGAGGCGGTGGTTTTGGCTTTCACACCGAGCAAGTAATAACGAGGTGTGTCCTCGAGTTTTCTAAGCTCTGTAGTCAGCGTGCCCAGGGTGGCGGGAGTTTTCTCATCGATAACCTTCAATCGACGTAGCTCCTGCAGTTTGACCTTGTCCGTGGTTTTGTTGGCGAGTGACTCAGTGATTGGCTTCTGCTGCCGAAGAAAATTCACCTCTTCGGCCGCATAGGTGGTGGCCATGATCTTGTAGGCTGAAAGGTCTCTTTTTATCGGTTCAATATCCTGCTCTTCCGGTGGTAACCGCTTAAGGGCGTCTGTACGCTCAGTGATACTTTGTCCGAATTGATCGATTTCCTGCTTTTTTCTCAAGCGTTGTGCTTGCTCATCCTTCAGTTGCTGCAGCAGCGCGCTACTGCTCAGAACCGCTTGCTCCTTGAGATGCCGGACATAAAACGCGCTTTTTTCTTCGGCCAGTGAAGCTTGCTGGCACCACTGTATTGCCGTCTCGGGACTGTCCATCATTTGGGTGAGCCATTCCGAGGTCAACGATAAACAGATGTCAGGTTGGTAGGTATTGGCCGGATGCTTTTTCATGTTTTCAACTTCCCTGTGCTTGAGCACGATAAGCAAACATGTCGGGGGAACAGGAGCGTTTAACTGTAGCTCACTGCCAATACGCCGATGCTTCATGCCTGATCATTTCTGGTTTTGTCGGGCGTCGTTGGTGTTATCGCCGTCCTTGCTGATAAACAAACTCAGTAGCACCGACCCCAGAATCACCCCACCCACCACCGCCAGCGACCACTCCACCGGCATGTGGAACCACGGCATCAGCGTCATCTTGCCGCCAATGAACACCAGCACAATCGCCAATCCGTACTTGAGCAAATGAAAGCGGTCAGCCATGTCCGCCAACAGGAAGTACAGCGCCCGCAGGCCCATGATTGCGAAGATGTTCGAGGTGAACACGATAAACGGGTCTGTGGTCACGGCGAAGATTGCCGGGATACTGTCTACAGCGAACATCAGGTCGCTGGCCTCGATCAGCACCAGCACCAGAAACATCGGCGTGGCCCAGCGCACGCCGTTTTGCATCACGAAAAACCGCTCGCCATGGAAGCCGCTGGTAATGCGTAAATGCCCGCGCACCCAGCGCAGCAAAGGGTTGTTGTCCAGATCCGGTTGCTGATCGGCAAACACCAGCATCTTGATCCCGGTGATGATCAGGAACACGCCGAAGGCATACAGCAGCCATTCGAACTGCGACACCAGCCACACGCCGGCGAAAATCATCACCGCACGCATCGCGATTGCGCCGAGCACGCCGTACAGCAGAACTCGGCGCTGTAACTCCGGCGGCACGGCGAAGTAGCTGAAGATCATCACGAAGATGAACATGTTGTCGATCGACAGTGACTGCTCGATCAGATATCCGGTGAGGAACTCCAGAGTCTTTTGCCAGGCAATTTCACCGCCGAACTCGCCGTTCAGATACCACCAGAGCAGGCCCGCAAACGCCAGTGCCAACAAGCACCAGGCAATGACCCAGGACAAGGCTTCGCGCACTGACACCCGATGCGCCTTGCGCCCTCCGAAAACAAACAGGTCCAATGCCAGCATGGCCAGAACGAAAACAATGAAGGCTCCCCACATCCACGGTTCGCCGATATTGATGTGCGTGGCTGGCATGTTCGCGCTCCCTGTCTTGTTTGATGAGGGTCAGACGAAGCCATGCTAGCGACGGGTTTGCGTTAAAGAAAAATCGTTTATTTCTGGGGCAGAGTTCGTTAAAAACGAAGTGTCGGTCACAGCGGTATTCCGACCTATCCTCGATTAGCGGGTCGTGCCCCTGGCGCAACCCTTACGGAGCGGTACTTTCAGCGATGACCGATGACACTCTGGAACCTCAAGCGGTGTACAGTCCGATCACCAGCAGCGCGATTTTTATCGTCGCGACGCTCAATGCCGGCACCGAAGCGAGCGACACCGTAAAAGGCTGGTGCGCTGATCTCGCCGGGCTGGTGCGATCGGTGGGCAAACGCGTACCGGCAGGCAATCTGTCCTGCGTTTGTGGTTTTTCCTCGAATGCCTGGGATCGTCTGTTCGGCAGCCCGCGTCCGGCGGCACTCCACGGTTTTCGTGAGTTTGGCGGGCCAGGGCGCCACGCCCCCGCGACCCCCGGCGACTTGCTGCTGCACATCCGTGCCGATCAAATGGATCTGTGTTTCGAGTTGGCCACGCAGATCATGGCAACGCTGGGCGATGCCGTGACCGTGGTCGATGAGGTTCAGGGTTTCCGCTATTTCGACATGCGCAGCATCATCGGTTTTGTCGACGGCACGGAAAACCCGGTCGGGCGCAAAGCCGTGAATTTCACCATCGTCGGCGATGAGGATCCGGACTTCAGCGGCGGCAGTTACGTGCTGGTGCAGAAGTATCTGCATAACATGAACGCGTGGAACGCATTGAGCGTCGAAGCGCAGGAACGCGTGATCGGGCGCAAGAAATTGTCCGATATCGAACTGGATGATTCGGTCAAACCGAGCAACTCCCACAGTGCGCTGACGACAATCACCACAGCAGACGGCGAGGAAGTGAAAATCCTCCGTGACAACATGCCGTTCGGCCGACCCGGGGCCGGGGAGTTCGGTACGTTCTTTATCGGCTATGCGCGTTCGCCAGAGCCGATGGAACAGATGCTGGAAAACATGTTCGTCGGCAAACCGCCGGGCAACTACGACAAGCTGCTGGACTTCAGCATCGCGGTGACCGGTAGCCTGTACTTTGTGCCGTCCGCCGATTTGCTGGAAGCGCTGGCCGATCGCTGATCAGCGGAAAAACTCCCCCGGCGTTTCCCCAAACTGCTGACGAAACGCCGCGATGAATGCCGACGTCGAGTCGTAACCGCAGCCCAGCGCGACGTCGGTGACGCGTTCGCCTTTCTCCAGTGGCGTCAGCGCACCGAGCAGGCGCAAGCGCTGGCGCCAGGCGCGAAAGGTCAGGCCGGTATCGCGCAGAAACAGGCGCGTGAGGGTCTTTTCGGTGACACCGAATTTGTCGCTCCAGTGGCTCAGCGTGGTCTGTTGTTCCGGATGTTGCTCCAGGCTCTGATAGATCTGTCGCAAACGGGCGTCCTGAGGCAGCGGCAGCATCAGGTCGATGTGTGGCGCGTCGGCCAGTTGATCGAGGATCACTTGGGCGAGGCGCCCGT